>NZ_JRFE01000022.1 GCF_000756305.1 Myxosarcina sp. GI1 | reverse complement strand
GTGGTATTGGTGCTGATGAATTCGTGCTGAAAAAAGGTGCGGGAACCGATACAATTTTTGATTTTCAAGTTGGTATTGACTCGCTGATACTGGCATGAGGTTTAGACTTCAATAAATTGACAATTGGAACTAATGAAAATGGAACGAAGATTAGTTTTAATGAAACTCAAGAAGTTTTGGCGAATTTAATTGGGGTTGATGCTAGTAATTTGACTATGTCCAATTTCATCTAATTAAGTACATATTAAACCCCAAGAAGAGTCAGGACTTACGCACTTCAGCACTGAAAACCTTAATTTACCGTTACAAACTCGCTGCACAAACAACGTAATTTCGTTCAACTGCCTAAGTCCTGATTTAATTCATTTAAAAGTCAAATAAACAAACTTGGAGAAATCTTGAAATATTCTCCCAACTTCTTAGCCTGCTCTTTACTAATCGCTCTTTTACCGTTGACAATTGCTGAAATCAAACCTTTTGAGGAGCTTACAATACCCACTAGCTCGGATTGTTTGGTTTGACTAACTTCTAGAAGATGCTGCAAAATTTCGTGTGGTGGAAGATTTTGCCATTCTTTTAGATTGTAGTTAGCTTCTTCGTAATCTTCGATTAACTTTACTAGCAAACGTAGTAGGGCAGTTTCTTCAGAGGAACGATGCTTCTTTTTGGCAATCAATTTTTCCGCTACCGCAAGATTTTGTTCGTATTCTGCATCTGTTTCGATAATTTTAGGAATTAACTTAACCTCATCCAAAAGCTTGAGATAATTTTCTCGATTAATAGTAAGAATCATTCTTCCACTTCCCTTTATCATATTCAGCGTGAGTTAAAAAATACTTGAAATAAGCAACCTGTTCTTCGTAATCTATATCGAGAATCAAGCGATATTTATTTCCTTTGATATTGAACACTGTAAAGTTTCCCACTGCTTCTGCATCTCGATAAATTTGCTGTACATCAATTAGACTCTGCCACTGTGCTTGCTCGATGGTTTTACAAAATGCCTTAATTGTAGTAATAACATCTGGATATTTAGATGCAGCTTGTTTGAGCTTTCCAGCCGAAATTAAGTGCATTAGAATATATCATTAATTAGGTTTTCGTTTTGAAAACTTATTAATAATGTTTGCATATTGAAAACCCGATGTCAAATTTGAGAAGTTAAACTTGTATTCTCATAACTTCTGAATTTTAAAACCGTTTTTTAGTCGAGGAAACAAAAGAAGTAGCGATCGCCGCATCCACTGCGTTACTCCCTGCCCAAAACATCTCCATTCCTGCCAGAGTTGCTAGAGACTGACTAGTGGCTACGGCACAGTTTTTGCCAAGTACGGCTCGTCGCTGAGAAGAGTAAGGATATTGAGAAAGATCGTATTCCATAAGCTGACAGGCATTCGATTTAAGATTTTCGACTCGCTATTTTTATATATTTTGCAGCTTCTGTCATACTTTTTCCAATTTGTTCGATAACTTAAACCTCAAATTATCGTCTTACCTCCGTCGGCTAAAACCGCCGCACCGTTAACAAATTGAGCATCGTTGCTGGCTAAAAATAAAGCAACCCTAGCAATTTCTTCGGGAGTACCTAGTCTTCCTGCTGGAATAGAGGCAATCGCAGTTTTAGCTTCTGCTTGAGGTTCTGGGGATAGCTCGAACTCCGAGCGCAACATTGGCGTATCGATCGGTCCTGGGCAAAGAGCGTTAACTCGAATTCCTCGATCTGCCCATTCTGCTGCTAAAGCTCTTGTCAGAGCAATGACAGCGCCTTTTGTCGCGCAATAGGCACTGTATAAAGGTTGCCCCACAACTCCCAGTTCGGAGGCTGTGTTGATAATTGCACCTCCCTGTTGTTCTAGCATCTGAGCGATCGCGTGTTTGCAGCCAAAGAAAACCCCTTTAAAATTAATGCCGATTAAGCGATCTAGATCGGCTTCAGTGGTTTCAATGGTGGGTTTGACGATAGATATACCTGCATTGTTATGCATGATATCCAAACGACCGAAAGATGAAACGGTTTTGGATATTATCTCTTTAACTTGACTTTCCTGACTGACATCGACCGCTAAAGCCAGACATTTACCGCCTACTTTGGCGATCGCCTCTTGAGTTTTTATAGCTTCAGTCTCGTTGATATCGGCAGCAATTACGGATGCTCCTTCAGCAGCAAAACACTTTGCCGTTGCCCTACCAATACCCGAACCCGCACCAGTAATTAAAGCAATTTTATTTTTGAGCCTCATAATTATCTTAGTGCTTGAAGTAGCAAACGTTTTTGCTCGATAAACTTGCGAGTTAGTTTGATTTCTAGATCTCGTCTTGCGGGTAAATCGATCTCAATTGTCTCTTTGAGCCTACCTGGATGCGCCGACATAACACAAATTCTCTGCGCTAAAAAGATTGCTTCTTCCACATCATGGGTAATCATTAAAATCGTAGTATGAGTTTTATTCCACAAATCGAGCAAAAATTCCTGCATCTGTTCCTTAGTTTGAGCATCTAAAGCCCCAAAAGGTTCGTCTAAAAGTAAGATTTCTGGTTCGTTAGCCAAAGCACGAGCGATCGCAACTCGCTGTTTCATGCCGCCAGAAAGTTGTTTGGGATAAGCATTGGCAAACTGAGTTAAACCAATAATTTCGAGATAGTAGCCAATAATCTGCTTGCGCTGAGTTGGAGAAATTTTTTTGAGTTTTAAGCCAAAACCAATATTATCGGCGACTGTCAACCAGGGAAACAGAGTATAGTTTTGAAACACCATCCCTCGATCCGCACTCGGTCCTAATAATTCCGTACCGTCGAGAGAGACTTTACCTGTTGAGGGAGGCAGTAAACCAGCAATAATGTTGAGTAAAGTAGATTTACCACAACCAGAAGCACCGACAATGCAGACAAATTCACGAGGATAAATATCGAAGGTGATGTTATCTAGTGCTAAAATCTGTTTCTGGGGTTTGTGTGTTTGTCGATTGATACCGTTACTATGAAAAGTTTTAGAGAGATTACGTACTTCTAATTTGGGCTGGAGAGAACCCGATTGTTGAAGTGAGACTGATTTGGTAATAACATCGTTAGATCCAGATTTCATTGGTTTAGCTAATAAAAACAGTTATTTATCTCAAACTGATTGCACTGGCGCGATCGCAGTCTTCATAAACATTTCGCTGGTAATTAGAGAATTACGCTGTAAATATTGCATCGCTTTTAGTGCCGCTTCGTGAGCCTCCCAATCCGAACCCGCACAGCAGTCTTTAATTACGTAAAAGTAATAATCTCTTTGATGAGCCTCAGCAACAGTGTAATGGACACAAACGTTAGTCATTGTACCCATGACTACCAAAGTGTCTATTTTTAGGCCTCGGAGTAAAATTTCTAAATCCGTACCGAAAAAGCAACTGTAGCGTCTTTTGGCGATCGTATATTCTCCATCGCGGGGATACAGTTGGGGATGAAAATCCGTTCCCTGCCAACTTTCCAAACAGTGAACGGGTTCGCTGCCGTCTAATTCCCGTCCAAAATCCACCATTTCTTTACGATGCACTTCCTGAGTGTGAATGACGGGCAAACCAATTTCTCTAGCTGCTGCTAATACCCGTTTGGCTTGTGGCAAAACCGCCTCTGTACCAACTAACTGTAAAGCACCCCCATCGAATACATCAGCCTGAAAATCGATGATTAGTAGAGCCGTACCATTGCGATCGAGCTTAAAATTCATTTCAGTTTTTAACTTTTAACTTTTAACTTTTGACTTTTAACCCTTATTGTTCCGCCCATGGTAATGCCAGCTTATAAAATAGCTTAAAACTATAATCTAGCAGTAAGCCAATAATGCCGATGATTACAATACAAAACAAAACCTTATCGGTATTCAAAAACCTTTGCGAATAAATAATTTTGAATCCCAAACCGTTTTGGGCAGCAATCAATTCGGAAATTACCAAAAAGTTCCAAGCCCCTGCGACATTTACTCTCAAGGTATCAATAATACTAGGAACAACTGCGGGCAAAATGACGCGAAATACCAAATTGAAGCGGTTTGCACCTAAAGTATAGGCAGCATTAAACATTTCAATGGGAATGAATTTTACTGCATCGGCAATCATGATCGCGTTGTAAAACACAATGCCCAAGAAAATAATCAGAACTTTAGAAACTTCTCCCAAACCCGCCCAAAGGACAATTAACGGCATAAAAGCGGCGATCGGCATATAGCGAACCACACCAACAATCGAACCGAATAAACTTTCCATACTATAAAACGTTCCCATCGCTATTCCCAAAGGAATTCCGACGATCGCAGCTAACAAAAAACCTGCCAAAACTCGACCAAAGCTGGCAGCAATATCGACGATTAAATTTTCCGATTTAAACATCTCAATCCCCGCTTGCAATACTGCTACGGGAGTAGGTAAAAATTGCGGATTGACTAATTCGTTGTAGCTGAGAAACGACCAAATAGCTAAAGGTACGACTAAAGCAACAATAGTTAGCAGTAACTTTAGCCATGCAGGAAAACCCTGACGGATACTCCAAAAAACCGAAGGACGTAAATAGGGGGTATGTGATTTGTTCATTTGTTTCATTAACCAAATTATGTCGAACAATATGCAACGCGGCATCCTTTTGAACTCGTTATATTGAACATTGGTAAATGATGAATGCTCAACTCGCGAGTGCTTTAGGCGAGGAAACCTCGCCAAGGTCGCTCGTCAATGATAAATGTTTACCGATCTGCTCGAACAGATTGAATAAACTGAGGTTCGAGAAATGTTGCCATGTCGGGAACTGCTTGAATTTCTCCCTGGTCTACTAAAAACTCTCCCATAGCATTAAGAGAATTGAGAATATATAGATCGCTGTTAGTATTTGCCAGCATCTCCAAGTTTGTCTCCGCTCCTGGTAACTTAATCCCTTCTAAATCTTTAGCCAAAGCTTCGGGGGTGACTTCTAATTGAGCGGCAGCGATCGCAATTGCTTCATCTCGATTGGTTGCTAAAAAATCTATAGCTTTAATAATTCCTGTAATAAACGCTGTTGCTGCTTCGGGATTTTCTTCAATGTATTGACTATCTAAAATATAAAAATCGGTAATTGCTGTAGGCATCTTAGACGAATCGTAAATAATTCTGCCGTCTGATTGTGCTTCGTTGGCTTGAGATAAAAACGGTGCGAAGCTACTGGCAATATCCACATTACCTGCTTGATAGGCTGCTGCTGCCGTTGGCGCATCGGCATTAACGATTGTAATATCATCTTCACTCAAACCAGCCTCTTTTAAGACCTGTAGCAAGAAAAAATGACCCACTGCACCCTGTTCGACCGCTACTTGCTTGCCTTTAAAATCGGCAATACTGGCAACACTATTACGAGCGAGAATGCCATCGCCGCCAGCCGAATTATCCTGAACTAAAACTATTTTGTAGTCTTTACCTTTATCGGCTAATAACACGACTTCTGACGTAACGGCAGAAATGCAGCCATCGATCCGATTGGCTAAAAATGCTGCCATATAGTCGGTATTTGCGCCAAAGATTTGCAGATTGACATCGAGATTATTTTCGGTAAAAAAACCTTGTTCTTTAGCAATATAAAAAGGTGTCAGCCCGATCCAAGTTACTCCACCTAAAGTCATCTTCATCATCGAATCCGATCTGGCAACAGGAGAAGTCACGCTATGTAGAGCAATACCGCCAGCCATTCCAGCCATTAACTGTATCGCTTTACGTCTAGAAAATAAAAAGTTATCTGTCATTGGTTATTAGTTTTTAGTCATTAGTTGTTAAATGTTTAATGTTCGATAATCAATGTTTACGGAGGAGTTAATAAAGAGACGCCAATTCCACCAGTAAAAGCTTCAGTTTCCCTATTTTCTGCATCTACATCACCCTGTCCGCCAAACAAACGAGCGATCCGAAAGCGATGGTAGTTACTGATAAGCTGAGGTAAAGGTAAGAGATTTTTTGCCTCGTCGCCATAAAGACTCTGATGTAATTCTGGCAGGCGATACCAGGGACAGCGCATGTCGTGATGATGGGCATTGTGGTAGCCAAAGTTGAGGTAAAGCAAGTTCAACCATGGATATTTCTGAGAAACAAAGTTAGAGTAAGTATTTGCCTGTTCGTAAAGACGATCGCGCCTATTAATTTCTTCTCCTGCGATCGCGTATTCATAAGTGTGGTGAAAAGCATCAGCCAAACGAACCAAGTTAATAAAACAGATGTATGCCAAAAAATAAAGTAACAGAGCTTTTACAGAAATGAAAGCCACAATTACAGCTAAACTGCCTCGATACGCCAGAATTGCCAGAGTTCGTCCCCGTAAATGTCGTTTCTGATGATTCTTAAACGGTGCAATTATCAACCGCCAACGCATAATAAATGCAAATACAGGAAAGTATGCCCACTCTAAAGCTACAAATAAATAGCGAATTGGCTTAGGTAGATCGTTAAAGAATTGGGCAATATCAAAAGGTACTAAATCAGCGCGATCGATATGATGGTTGATATGATGTTCTACCACATCTTCATAAGGTGCATAGCAAGCACCATTGATATGAGTCAAAATGCGTCCGAAAATGCTATTATGATTGCGCTGCTTAAAAATATTGTCGTGAAGCAACTCATGAATTAGGTAAGCTGAAAGCACCAAACTATGAATTGTTAGAATTACTCCAATAGCATTCAATAGCCAGTTTTGAGGGAACAATAAAGCCACACCCAATAAATAAACTACACCTACATAGGTGATGAGCAAACTATTGAGCAAAGCAAGATTGAATTTTGTGGTTAGAGTATTAGTTTCCATCGAACTTTTTTCTATTTAACGTCTGATGTGAATCAAAATGAACGAATAAATTAAATAAGTTGAAACACAAAGAATTACGTAATCCCAGATCTACAATAGTTAATCTTTCAAAGATTAAAAGGCTAATAGCTACAAACTAATAAGTTTTCAACGAAGCTTCTTGGTGAGCATTCCCTTGCGGATTGAAAATTCCGCGGGGTCTCACCGCTAATTCACATTAAGCGTATTTAATAAACCGTTTCTAATTCAGTCTTAGCTAAATTTTGTTGCTGATGATAACGTGCAATTTCTTCGCAGGTAGTCAGCCACAGCCCATCAAGCGATCGCATATAGTCAATTAATTTTTCTAGCATCAAAACTCTAGCTGGTCTACCGATTAGTTCAGGATGCATCGTCAGAACGAATGCTCCTCCATAGTGGTGCATTCCTGTGACTTCTTCCTGCCATAGTTGCAAAGCTTTGGCGCAAGTCTCAATGACACCGCTACCGATAGGAGGGTCCATGTGAAAAGCAAACTGTTCCCAATCATCATTCGTCCAATGCACGGGGATTTCTACTAAATCTCCTCTTGGTGTAGAGATGGTATAGGGAACATCATCATCCATTAAGGAAGAATCATAAACTATTCCATGACTCGCCAAAATTTCGGGAGTACGCTGATTGACATCCCAAAGGGGTGAACGATAGCCAATAGGTCTACGTGAGGTAATCTTTTCTAAGATGTCGCAAGTTTTAATCAGTGCGGTTTCTTCTTGAATCGTATCGAGGTCAGATACTTTTTCATGTAAATAACCATGTACCCCGATTTCATGACCTTCATCGCTAATTCTTTTAATCAAATCTGGATACAACTCTGCGGTATAGCCAGGTACAAAAAAAGTTGCTCGTACCTCTTGTTTTTTCAACATCTCTAAGATGCGAGGTACACCTGTTTTGGGTCCATAACGCCCCCAGGACATCGCCGATAATCTTTGAGACATTCTGGGATCGCTTGCCAGTATGCCCGACTCTCCATCTACATCAAAACTTAAAACAGCAGCACAACGCCGATTTTTAATCCAACTATATGTCACGATCGCTCACCTTTTCAAATCGTTTTACTTAATCTACTTACACTATTTCGTAAGTAGATTAAGTAAAACTCCATTTGTTTTATGTGATTTTTACTACGAAATTATTTTTGCTATTTTTTATTGTGGTTATCTGAAACAATGTATTTATTAATTACGATTATTTGAATTTAGTAGTGAGAAATTTAGAATTAGATCGTTTAGATCGAGATATTATCAATTTGCTTCGTGTTGACGGTAGAATGTCTTTTCGCGAAATTGCCCAACATTTAGATATACCCGAAGCGACTGCCCGTTATAGAGTGCAGCGTCTACTCAGTTCAGAAATTATTAAAATATTGGCTTGGCCCAATCCTGCACTAACGGGAAACGCTAACTTTATCATTGTCTGGTTGACAGTAAAAAATACTTGCGTCGAGACTGTCGCCGAAACTTTATCTCAGTTTGAAGAAGTACGATTTGTAGCGATTACAGCAGGACGCTATAACATTGTTGTAGATGTCTATTTTGGAGAACACGAACAACTATTTGCTTTTTTTCAACAGCTTCATGAAATTCCAGGCATTATTAAATATGAATCTCAGACAATTTTGAAACTACTCAAAGCGGAATACAAATATACTTTAAGTTAGATGCAGAAGAAATTAGTATTAATAGATGTAAATTAACCAAATCTGAAACAAAAAAACAAAAACTATTTTTATCGTAAGGTTTAAAAATTTAGTCTCAAAAGAAGATCGAGCTAAACCAACAAGATCGAGATACAGAAGATACAATTCGTATTTTATGTGAAGGAGAAACCGCTCTTTTAGAAGGAGGTTATCCTGCTGCTACTATTGCTAAGAACCATCATTCTCCATACATCAATCTCATTCGCGATGCAATCGCGAAAAAAGAATCAATCTTTAACCAATTTTCAGAATTACTTCTGTATCGACCAAAACCTTTGTCAAATCTACAATTTGCAAGATCGCGACAAAAGGGTATATGATTAAATCTGATTCGGGATGTGGCGCAGTTTGGTAGCGCACCGCTTTCGGGAAGCGGGGGTCGTGGGTTCAAATCCCGCTATCCCGATATACAATAAAAAGCTTTCTATCGCTCCCTCTCGATCGAAGATATTAGCTATTGTTTTGATTTGGTCATAGTAATTTATATCCTGAAAGGATAATAAAAATAAATAGTAATATATGTTTATAGATAGCTGTCAAAATATACTATACCTATATTACTTGTATTAAGCGTGCGACCCTATCATAAAACCAAAAAAATAGATTTTACTAGTGTTTATCCGTGTCCTTGCAGGCGACGGGGAAATCTCAAGTCGATTGTTTTAACAGAAGCATTAGGGTGCGATCGCTGCCAGCAAATTTTTGTTGTCAAAGAAAACGGTCAAGTAATCGAACAGTTATCCTCGATATATCATAAAAAAGCTTGGCGTTGGACGGGATATCGTTGGACTAATGCCTATAGCCGTTGGTCACAAAACTATTTATCGGCAGTTTTGGGAACCACTATTTTTTTAGCCGTAGCGGCTGCGGTTATTTTACCCATTCTGTTGCATTGGCTTTCGGCTCAGAGTATTATTTTTTTGGCAATAGTTCTGTTAATATCAGTAATCCTACTAACAATAATGCTTTGGGTAATTTATCGGCATTAATTTAAGAAAGATGCAGACTTCATCAAATAAAATTGTAGCTATAGTCGAGCGATCGCGACAAGCCGCAGAACAATTAGCTTGGACTTCGGGATTAATGCGTCGTCAGGGAGTAGAAACCCTGGCAAAGGCATTGAATAATAGCTTCGATGAAATTTTAGAAGCTAATACTATCGATTTGGAAATTAGCCGCGATATGGCGGTACCAGAAATAATCGTCGATTGGTTGAAGTTAACGCCAGAAAGGCTGGAAATTGCCGTAAAAACTTTAAAACAGTTAGCAAAACTGCCAGATCCTACCCGTAAATTGATTAATGCTCCCTATCAGTTAGAACCATCTCAAACATACTGTCAATTAATGTCTTTGGGAGCTGTTGCTTTTGTCTATGAAGCCTTCCCCGAGCTAGCGGCGATCGCAGCAGGAATGTGTCTGAAATCTGGCAACAGCATTATTTTGAGGGGCTGTAGCACTACCAGTAACACCAATCATACGATCGCGCAAATTATGCAAAATGCGCTGTCATCTACAAATCTTCCCCTGGGGTGTTTAGAAGCTATTTTTCCCGATTCTGGAACTTCAATTCAAGATTTAGTTACTCAAGACCAGTATTTAAATTTAATTATTCCCTATGGTCGTCCTAGTCTAATTCAGCAAGTTGCAGAACAAGCTACCGCACCCGTTTTAAAAACCGCAATTGGTAATTGCTACTGCTACTGGGCTGAAAGTGGTAGTTTGGAGTCATTGCGCCACGCAATTATCGACAGTCATGCCAGCGAACCCGATGCAGTCAACGCTATTGAAAAAGTTTTGGTCCATCGAGATAAAAAAGTTCCTTATATACAATCTTTATTTAAAAGTTTGCAGGAAAAAGGTTTCACACTCAAAGGAGATAATACTTTAGTAGAAGAATTTCCCGACTATTTAAAGCTAGCTTCACCGTTAGAATGGCAACAACCTTATTTGAATCGAACTGTTGCTTTTCGCTACGTTGACAATTTGACTCAAAGTATTTCTTGGATCGATCGCTACAGCAGCCACCATGCCGATTGTATCTTTACCGAGTCATATCAGGAAAGCCGACAATTCGTTCAGGGTGTAGATACGGCTTTGGTTTATATCAACGCTTCTCCCAGATTCGATCGCAATCCTAATAATGGCGAAAGCGTATTTTTGGGAATTTCCAATCAAAAAGGTGCCAGACAAGGCTTGATTGGCTTAGAAACCTTTACGACTGTCAAACAGGTAGTACAGGGATAGAGAAAGTAAAAAGTCAAAAGTAGAAAGTAAAAAGTAGGAAGTAAAAAAGGGTAATAGGTAATAAGTAATAGGTTTCTATCTGGTAGAGAGACAAGCTGATTGCACTATCGTTGGAAATGAATAATTTAGTTGGTTTAAAATTAAATCTTTAACTAATATAGATTTTAGCTTTAGCATGGCAGCTTATCCCCAACGTATAGAACCCCAACCAGGTCAAGAGTCTGTATGGGATTATCCCCGTCCGCCCCGTTTGGAGCGATCGCCCAAACGAATTAAAGTAATATTCAATGGTGTAACTATTGCCGATAGTTGCAATGCCTATCGTGTCTTAGAAACCAGCCATCCGCCTACATACTATATTCCGCCAGAGGATATACAAAAAGAACATTTTCAACAGGTACCTGCCAAACGTTCTTTTTGTGAGTGGAAAGGAGTCGCTAACTATTACACGATTATTGTCGGTGACAAACAGGCGACCTCAGCAGCCTGGTATTATCTTCAACCCAATGAAGCTTTTGCGCCAATTAAAAACTATGTGGCTGTTTATCCTAGTAGAATGGATGCTTGCTATGTTGATGAAGAATTAGTTCGCTCTCAGGCAGGAGACTTTTATGGCGGCTGGATTACTAGCGATATAGTTGGACCTTTTAAGGGTGAAGTAGGCACTAGAGGATGGTAAAATGTTAAATTTCTGGTTGATTTGCGTCGGTGTTTTGTTTGTTTTAGCCGAATTTGGGCTATGGATTAAAGATTTTATTTTGCCTTTACCGATTTATATTTTGGCAGGAGCATTTTTAGCACTTGCCTCTAACTACGAATCGGGAATTATAAATCTTTTTAGACAGCAGGATGTTTCTACTTTAGATCCTATTTCACAAACTGCTACTTTAATCGATAAAAGTGAATCTATAGAATCTAATAATGTTGGTACTTCAACTTTACCACCAACATCTGAGGAACACAAAACTAAGCTATTAAACAATAAACAAATATAAATAATTATTTGTCAGACAAATCGTTCTCAAAACTCCCAATTTTTATATGTCTTTCGATTCAGGTTCTCAATTTCTTGCAGCGACTACAGATGTTAGTATAAAGTCTGCCGATTTAACTAACTGCGATCGCGAACCAATTCATATTCCTAGTTCGATTCAGCCACACGGGGTTTTATTGGCAGTTTCGGCTTCAGAATACAAAATTTTGCAGGTTAGTTTAAACACGAAGCAAATACTGGGGATAGAGGCTACAAGTTTATTAGATAAACCTTTGCAAGAGCTATTAGGAACAGAAATAGTAGAAAAAATCAAGCATTGCTTGTCCAAAGCCTTCGAGCTTGTCAATCCTTTGCCAATTGAGTTCGATCGCAATGGTTCTACTGTAACTTTTGATGGAATCGTCCATCAAAATGGAGAAATAGTTATCGTCGAATTAGAACCAAGTGCGGCTACCATTCCTTCAGACTCAAAAGAAAGTTTTCAGTGCGTCAGAATCGGTGAAGACAGTTCTGCAACTCAACCCCGACAAAAAGTCGATTTTTTCAATTTTTATAAATTAGTCAAAAAACCGATTGAAAGAATACAAAATACCAATACTTTAGATGAGTTATGTAACGCGATCGTTGAAGAAGTTAAAAAAATAACGGAATTCGATCGGGTTATGGTCTATCGTTTCAATGATGAAGGTGCGGGGGCGGTAGTGGCTGAGGCTGCTGAGGAAGGACTAGAGCCATTTTTAGGTTTATACTATCCGACTACCGATATTCCCCGACAGGCAAAATATCTCTACACTCTCAATTTTATCCGTACGATTCCCGATGCCAACTACGAATCCGTACCCATAATTCCTGAGTTTAATCCTCTGACCGATGAACCTTTAGATATGAGTATGTCGGTATTGCGTAGCGTGTCGCCTTTGCATACCGAATATCTAAACAACATGGGCGTAGCCGCTTCGATGTCGGTATCTTTGATTAAAAATAAACAGCTTTGGGGTTTAATCGCCTGCCATCACAATCGACCAAAAAAACTTTCCTATGAAATTCGGACTGTTTGCGAGTTTATCGGACGAATAGTTTCGATTGAATTGAGTGCTAAAGAAGAAAACCAGGACTTGGACTATAAGATGAAGCTCAAGTCTATTCAGTCACAATTTATTGAAACTATTTCCCATGCCAGCGATTTAAAAACAGGTTTGACTCCAAACCACGATCGTTTACTCAATTTAGTTGGTGCTAGTGGTGCAGCCTTATTTTTAGGTGAAGAGATTATTTTAATTGGCAATACTCCAAACGAAGCAGCTATTGCAGCGATGCTTCCCTGGTTAGAAACACAATTTGGCAATGAAGTCATTTATGAAACCAACTCTTTAGCCTTAGCTTATCCTGCTGCTGAAGGTTTTAAAGAAGTTGCCAGTGGTTTACTGGGGCTACTAATTTCTAGAGTCCAAAAAACTTTAATTATCTGGTTTCGCCCCGAAGTCCTTCAAACTGTCACCTGGGCTGGTAATCCTAACAAACCAGTCGAAATAGACCGAACGGGAACTTTGCGACTATCTCCTCGTAAATCTTTTGCTAAGTGGCAGGAAACTGTAAAGTTGAAGTCTTTGTCTTGGAAAGTTTGTGAAATAGAAGCTGCTTTAGAGTTGCGTAGCTCTATTGTGAGTATCATACTGCGAAAAGCCGACGAATTGTCTCAGGTAAATAGAGAATTAGCTCGTAGCAACACCGAACTAGATTCCTTTGCCTATATTGCTTCTCACGATCTTAAAGAACCACTACGAGGAATTTATAACTACTCCAGTTTTTTGATTGAAGACTACGGCGATACTTTAGATGAAGAAGGAATAGACAAGTTGAATACTTTAATGCGGTTGACTCATCGCATGGAAAACCTGATCGATTCCTTACTACAATATTCCCGCCTGGGTAGAACAGAATTGCAAATTCGTTCTGTAAATCTCAACGTTTTAGTGGCGGGAGTTCTCGATTTACTTAAAATTAGCAAAAGAGACAAGCAAGTAGAGTTTAATATTCCTCGTCCTCTACCCACAGTAAATTGCGATCGCACTCAAGTCAGCGAACTGTTTACCAATTTAATCAGCAACGGTATAAAATATAACAAAAACACTAAAAAAATTATTGAAATTGGCTATTTAGACGAAGACGATGCTATTGTAAGCGAAAAAATGCAAGAATATTCTAATAGATTCGAGCTTCCGACCATTTTCTACGTTCGAGATAATGGTATTGGTATTCGCGAAAAGCACCTAGACACAATCTTTCGTATTTTCAAACGCCTACACGGTCAAAATAAATACGGCGGCGGTACGGGCGCGGGACTAACCATTACCAAAAAAATTGTCGAACGTCACGGGGGCGAAATCTGGGTAAAATCCGTCTATGAAAAAGGTAGTACCTTTTACTTTACTTTGCAGCAATAGTTTACATGAAACAGGAACGACCATTATTAATTATTGAGGATAGTGACGAAGATTTTGCAGCTTTAACTAGAATGATGAATAAAGCCAAAGTTTCTAGTCCTATATATCGCTGTGAGGATGGGGAAGAGGCACTAGAGTTTTTATATCACCAAGGAGAATATGAAGATGCAACTTTGTCTCCTCGTCCTTCCCTAATTATCTTAGATTTAAACTTGCCTGGTACTAATGGCAGAGAAGTCTTAGCCGAACTAAAACAAGACAACACTCTTAAATCGATTCCAGTGATTATTTTTTCGACTTCTTCTAATCCTAAAGATATTAATGCTTGCTATCACTACGGTATTAGCGGATATATTGTCAAACCTATGGGAACTAATCGCTTGAATGAAATAGTACAAACTTTTCTCGATTATTGGTTTCAAACTGTAGAACTACCCGATCGCTCATTTGACTAATTTCCTACAGTATATCTGTGCGATCGCCCGTGAAAAACTTTCTCTTACTGATAAAACTATCGATAACCCTTCTCTGGGCGATTGTTATTTTTAGTTGTGTGGCAGTAGAACCCGCCTACAGTAGAGGGGGTGGCGGTGGTGGCTGTTTCGGTAAAGAGACTTTAATTTTAACGCCCGACGGTAACAAATCGATCGCACAGTTGCACCCAGGCGATCGCGTGGTTAACTATAGTTTTGCCGCTCATCATCAAGATAGAGGAACTATTGGCAAGATCGAAGTTATAAACGCTTCAGATTATTATTTGATTAATAATAAAACTAAAGTTACTGCTACTCATCCTGTTTATGTAAAAACAAACGAAGGAATCGAACTGAAAAAAGTTCAAAACCTCAACACAGGCGATCGCTTAATAAACTTAGAAAATTTACCGATAACCATTTCCAGTATCGAACATATCAAGCGATCGCTATCCGTTTATAACCTAATGGCGATCGAGCCAAATAACAATTTTTACGCCGATGGTTTTTTAGTTCACAACAAAGGTGGTAGCGGTGGTGGTGGAATTTATGGTTATAGAGGAACTAGAAATAAGAATTTATTTACTTCCAGATTTCCTGCACAGAAGCATTTCAGTACCCTGCTTTTAAAACCAAGTCTTGGATCTTATTTAATTTTCGTTCCTAGTAACGGAAAGGCATATACAATTCAAGAAAAGCCAATTCAAGGAATAATAATTTTACTAGTCTCATTATTTACATTTATTTGGCAATTTTTATTTAAAATATTATTTTTTATATTGTCGAGCTTTATTGCTTTATTATTTTTGAAAAAAGTATCAGACAATTTGATTCGCTTTTTTAGCAAAAAATTTACTGACAATTCCGAACTGATTGAATTTACCATAAACGTTAATTCAAACTTTAAAAATAAATATTCCGTTTGGTATGTTGAAGATGACCAAATCTGGAAAGTAATTTCGCCTCAAATAGAGATATCAGAATCAGAATACAGCCAGAAGATCGACAAAACCGAATTAATCGAACGAGTTTCAAATCTATTTTGGCGCTACCAACACGATTGGACTGTCAAAGATTTTGAATCGATGAGCGAATATGTTGTCGAACCATTTTACTCAAGGCAAAAGCGAATTTTTAAAGAAAATTTTGGCAACAACTGCGATATTGTCTATGATTGCAAACTGTCTGAGATAATACCGCTTAAATTTGAGACGAAAAATGAACAATTTACTTTTCGCGTTCAAATTAATGCAGAAATGGTTAATTTTAAACTTTCCGCAGCAGGATACGTGCTTAGTGGTAAAGCCGATCCGCGTGCTTTTAGCGAGTATTGGGATGTTGGATTGGATGCAAAAAACAATCTTTATTTAATCAAAATCATGCAGGTAAATAAAACGTAATGAGCGATCGCGGAGCAATATTTTTTTATAATACCGAATGCTTTCCAACATATTTGAATACAAAAAGCAAGTTACCCTGGTTTGATAATTATCTCTAAAAACGCTCCAAATCTAAGCTTAGGTTTATCATTAATATTTTGTTAAGATAATCCAATCACTTTTTCGACTCAAAACTATCTCATGACATCTTCTGAAAAAATAGTTTTAATTGTTGACGATAATCTTGACGATCGCTACACTTATCGTCGCTATTTAAACAAAGATGCCATTAATACTTATCAAATTATTGAGTCAGAAACGGGTGAAGAGGGATTAGAGTTTAACCACAAAAACAATCCAGATCTGATCTTGCTCGACTATCTTTTGCCAGATATGGATGGACTGGAATTTATTCGGGAATTGAAAGCCAGTTGCAATAATTTGCCTCCGATAATTATGCTCACGGGAGAAGGTACCGAGACAGTGGCAGTAGATGCAATGAAAGCTGGCGTTAAAGATTATTTAGTTAAAGGGAAAACCAATGCCGAAAGTCTGCGTTTTGCCGTTCGCAGCGTAATCGAACAAACTCGTTTACAACGCCTAGCCGAACGCACTGAAAATAGATTTCGCGTTTCAGTAGAGAATATACTCGACTGTTTTGGTATTTATACCAGCGTTCGCGATGACAACAATCGAATTGTTAGTTTTTGCACCGACTATCTTAATGAAGCTGCCTGCAAAAATAACTTATTTGATTTGCAGCAACAAACAAACCAAAATCTTTGCCAGTCAATTGCTTCTCATCCAAATTTTGAATTGTTCGAGCAATGCTGTCAAGTTATTGAAACTGGTAAGCCACTTTCTAAAGAACACGTATTTTGCCTGGAAACTTCCCAAAGAAAAATTGTTGCTAAAATTTTTGAAATTAGAATCACCAAACTAGAAGATGGTTTTGTTGCCGTCTGGCGAGATATTACCGAACGCAAACAGATCGAAAAAGCTCTCCAGCAAAGTGAAGAAAACTTTCGAGTTTTGGTAACTCAAGCACCAGTAGGTATTTTTCAAACCGATTGCCAGGGGGACTGTGTATTTGTCAATCCTCGCTGGATAGAAATAACGGGACTTTCTTTGGCAGAAGCTAAAGGTAAAGGCTGGAGTAAAGCTTTACATCCCGAAGACAGAGAAAAAATTCACCATGAGTGGTATGAAGCTACACGAAATGGCAGGGAGTTTGCTTTGGAATATCGTTTTAAGTCTCCTGAAGGAAAAGTCACCTGGGTGGCTGGACGAGCGGTAGCTATTTACAGCGATCGCCAAGAGCGTAGCGGTTATTTTGGAACTGTAACTAACATTACCGAACGCAAGCAAACAGAATTTTTGCTGAAGCAGCAAAGAAAGCAATTAATCAAAATCAATCGAGAGCTCAAACAGATAACTTCTCTATTAACCAAACGCAATCGAGAATTAGATGAGTTTGTTTATATAGTTTCTCACGATCTTAAGGCACCACTGCGAGCTATTACCAATCTTTCAACCTGGATTGAAGAAGACTTAGAAGGCAAACTTGACGACGCTACCCAAAAAAATTTAGAACTGTTAAAAAGTAGAGTTAAACGCATGCAAATGTTTATTGATTCTCTACTACAATATTCGCGAGTGGGAAGAGAGCAAACACCAGCGGAAACGGTTGTTGTTAGAGATTTACTAGTAGAGATAGTTGATTCTCTAGCACCACCGCCAAAGTTGGCGATCGCCATAGGTAAAATGCCGACTCTCAATACGCAAAAAATCGCGCTCCAGCAAGTTTTTACCAATTTAATCGGTAATGCTATTAAACATCATCACACTAAAGAAGGAGCGATCGAGATATCTGTCATAGATGAAGAAGATAGTTGCTATTTTTCAATAACAGACGATGGACCTGGTATTGCTGCCGAACACCACGAAAAAGTATTCGGTATTTTTCAAGCTTTATCTAGTAGTAATTCTGCTGAAAATACGGGAATTGGTCTATCAATTGTGAAAAAAATAGTTGAAGAACGTGGCGGAGCGATCGAATTAGATTCTCAAGTAGGACGCGGTACGACTTTTCGTTTTTCCTGGCTGAAAACCACAGAATAAAAATACTATTAAAATTATCGTTACAAAAGCCAACAAAACTTTATTTTTAAAGGATGTAATTGCACAAAAATTGCACAAAAGCTTTGGTTGAATGAGCTTAGTCCAAAAGCCACTGAATCTCCTAACTCTAAATTTTCTAGTGCCGAGCGGCTTGAGTTACAAATTACTACGCTTTAAACGATGGAGTAATTTGTGAACGTTGGTTAACTAAAAAAAAGCAAAGCATTGAGCTTTTTGTTTAACTTTGGTTCGGTTGAGAGAAACGGTTAGGATTCAGTTTTCTAAACAATTTATTTTGTGCAAATTAATCTTTAGGAGAAATATTGATGTTTGATGCATTTACACGGGTAATTTCCCAGGCTGATGCAAGAGGAGACTACCTCACCGGCAGTCAATTTGATGCTCTCAAAAACATGGTTGCAGAAAGCAACAAACGCATGGATGTTGTCAATCGCATTACTGGTAATTCATCAGCTATTGTCGCTAATGCCGCTCGTGTGTTGTTTGCCGAACAGCCTCAGTTAATCGCACCAGGTGGTAATGCTTATACTAACCGCCGCATGGCTGCATGTTTGCGAGATATGGAAATTATTTTACGCTACGTAACTTATGCCATTTTTGCTGGCGATGGTAGCGTTTTAGAAGATCGTTGTTTGAACGGTTTGCGAGAAACTTATGTAGCTTTGGGAGTTCCAGGCGGTTCTGTAGCTGAATCTGTCAGCAAAATGAAAGCTGCTGCTATTGAAATTGCTAATGATAAAAATGGCGTTACTCAAGGAGATTGCAGTTCCTTAATGTCGGAATTATCCAGTTATTTCGATCGCGCTGCTGCTGCCGTAGGCTAGATATCTTTCTATCAAGATTGTCGAAACAATTTTTGGTCAAACATAGTAAAAATTTATTCCAAGAGGTATTTTATCAATGAAGACTCCCATTACTGAAGCAGTATCTACTGCCGACTCTCAAGGTCGTTTCTTGAGCAGTAGCGAAATTCAAGTTGCATTCGGTCGTTTTCGTCAAGCCAACGCCAGTTTAGAAGCCGCTCAAGGTCTAACTAACAAAGCAGATAGTTTGGTTGATGGTGCGGCTAAAGCCGTTTACAACAAGTTTCCCTACACTACTCAAATGAAGGGACCAAACTACGCTTCTACACCAGAAGGTAAAGCTAAGTGTTCTCGCGATATCGGTTACTACTTGCGGATGATTACTTACTGCCTAGTTGCTGGCGGTACTGGTCCTATGGACGATTATTTGATTGCTGGAGTTGCTGAAATCAACTCTACTTTTGAATTGTCTCCTAGCTGGTATGTAGAAGCTCTTAAATATATCAAAGACAATCATGGTTTGAGTGGCGATCCTGCCGTCGAAGCCAATTCTTATATTGACTACGCAATTAACGCTCTCAGCTAAATTTTTTCTGTTAGCTCGGAATTGCAGATGACTATTGAGCTTGTCGGTCTTGTTTGATGGTTTGCTGTAATTCCGAGCGGTTTTTTTAACAAGTAGTATTTAAGTAAATTCAGGAGTGTACCAGTGGCAATTTCAGCAGCATCTCGCTTGGGTATCTCTGCCTTTGACGAAAATAATATAGTGGAACTGCGTCCTAATTGGAGTAAAGAGGAAGCTAAAGTCGCAATTTCAACAGTTTACCGCCAAGTTCTAGGTAACGATCATCTAATGAACTCGGAACGTCTGACCAGTGCCGAATCTTTATTAGCCGATGGTTCGATTTCAGTCCGTGAATTTGTGCGAGCCGTAGCTAAATCAGAACTATATAAATCAAAATTCTTTTATAACAACTACCATCCCCGTACTATCGAGTTAAACTTCAAACACCTACTAGGACGCGCTCCCTACGACGAAGCAGAAATCGTCGAACATCTCGACCTCTATCAAAATGAAGGCTTTGAAGCAGATATCGATTCTTACATTGATTCTGATGAATACGTGCGGAACTTTGGCGACAATATCGTTCCTTACTATCGAGGTTTTTCTACTCAAAAAGGTCAGAAAACCGTAGGTTTTACCCGCATGTTCCAACTATATCAAGGATATGCCAATAGCGATCGCGCTCAAGGCAATACTGGCAGTCCTCGTTTGACTTACGATTTAGCGCGTAACATGGCAACTCCCGTTCGCACCTCAGAAGTAAAAGACAAAACTTCTCTTTCGGGTACCACCACCACCGAGCGAGGCAATTTATATCGTCTGCGAGTAACTCAAGGCGCGCCAGGAGGTAAGGCTCAACTGCGTCGCAGTTTGAAAGAGTATGTCGTACCTTACGAAAGACTTTCAGCGACTTTACAAAAAATCAATAAACAAGGCGGTCGGGTTTTAAACATTACCAATGCTTGATTGGAGTTTAAAGTTCGTAGATGCGAGGCAATGCCTTGCCCGTACAGCTATTTATATATATTTAAGGAGAATAATAAGTGGCAATTACTACAGCAGCATCTCGTTTGGGAGTTTCTGCTTTTAAAGACTTTGAGCCTGTAGAATTACGTCCCAACTGGACTAAAACCGAAGCTCAGGCGGCAATTAATATCGTCTATCGACAGGTTTTGGGCAATGATTACATCATGCAGTCCGAGCGTCTGACGGCTACAGAGTCTTTATTAAATAATGGTTCGATTACGGTGCGAGATTTTGTACGAGCCGTAGCCAAATCAGAATTGTATAAGAAAAAATTCTTGTATGACAACTTTCAAACTAGAGTTATCGAATTAAATTTCAAACATCTTTTAGGACGCGCTCCCTACGATGAAGCGGAGGTTATTTATCATTTAGACCTCTATCAAAACCAAGGTTTTGAGGCAGATATCGATTCTTATATCGACTCCGATGAATATACTCGAAATTTTGGCGATAATATCGTTCCTTACTATCGGGGTTTTGCAACTCAAACCCAGCAAAAAACTGTAGGCTTTACGCGGATGTTCCAACTATATCGCGGTTATGCCAACAGCGATCGCTCTCAGGTAGCTGGCAAACCATCGCGTTTGGCTAAAGAGTTGGCAACCAACAATGCTTCAGCAGTAGTAGCTCCTTCTGGCAGTACTGGAGGCTGGGCTTATCAAGAGTCGGAACGCAATGTTACTCCCGAACGCGCCTTTAGAACCTCTAATCGTGACAGTCGTATTTATCGGATTGAAATTGCAGGCATCAATCAGCCTGGATATCCTAAAGTACGTCGTTCGAGTCGGGCGTTATTAGTTCCTTACGAACAATTGACTCCAACTCTACAAAAAATTAACAAAATGGGCGGTAAGATTGCCAGCATCACTTTGGCGGCATAAATCTTTCAAGCCGATTGCTATAGCAGTCTGAGGATGGAATGAGATATGACATATAACTTAGCTTTTACAGGCTTAAAAAATATCTTTACCGTTACTTAGATTGCTATAGATTATTAACAAAAATTTTAGTTCTCATTTAGGAGATAGTAATTGTGTTAGGTAATTCTGCAATTAACGGGCGATCGAGTTCCCCAGCCCAAAATCGAGTTTTTGTTTACGAAGTAACGGGTTTAAAACAAAACGAAGCTAACGACAGCATTAATTATCCTTTTCGACGCAGTAGCAGTGTTTTTGTCACCGTACCCTACAATCGCATGAATGAAGAGATGCAGCGCATTAACAAAATGGGCGGCACTATTGTTAAGATCCAATCTCTTGACAGCTTTCAAAATTCCAGCAATGACGAGAAAGATACTGAAGACTCTAAGGAGTAATAACTTGGCTTTTAGCCTTTAGCTTTTAGCAATGAGAGAAGGAGCGAGTAGCAATTAATAACTGCTAATTGCTATCTGCGATTCACGCTAATTATCCCTGAGCTAATAGCTTCTAAATAATTCATTCTTTAAGAAAATGGTTGCAACTATTTCATCCTCTATTAGAGAGCGACAACATCTACTAATTCGGCAACTAGCCAACTGTATTGAAGCACACTGGAAACAATATTTAACTCTATCTCCCTATTCTATACCTGAAGATCTGGGTTATGTAGAAGGAAATCTAGAAGGAGAGAAATTAATTATTGAAAATCGCTGCTATCAAACTCCCGAATTTCGCAAGTTACACTTGGAGTTGGCAAGAGTAGGCGATCGCCTGGATATTTTGCACTGCGTCATGTTTCCCCGTGCCAATTATCCCCTACCGATCTTTGGCGCAGATTTGGTAGGCAGTGCGTCTGGCATCGGTGCGGCAATTGTCGATCTTTCTCCCGTCGCTGGTAATAGATTGCTTCCTGCTGCATACAGTCGAGTTTTAACCAACTTGCCCCAGATTGAATTTTCCCAACCCCGAAATTTGCCCGAATGGGGCGATATTTTCTCGGATTTTTGTTTGTTCGTGCGTCCTGGCGATCGCAACGAAGAAACTCTCTTTCTCGATCGCGTTGGGGAATATTTAAGTTTGCATTGTCAAACCGCAGTAAATACTTCTGCTGTGATTTCTCCTGTTCGACAAGCCGAATGCTTGGCAGGACAGCGTTACTATTGCCAACAGCAACAACAAAACGATAAGACAAGAAAAGTTTTAGAAAAGTCTTTAGGACGAGTTTGGACTGACCGCTATATGACCCAGATGCTTTTTGATTGTCCCTAGCGATCTGTCAAAAATTAACTTTAATAACGTACTACATTAATAAACTTTAAACTGAGTTAAGCTTGGTTTAAAAAAGTAGTCATAAATTTACTATGGAGGAAGTCAACCATTTACCGAGCAAACAATTATTGCTCCAAGCCGTATTTGAAAATTCCTTAGAAGCGATCGCGATTGTTGACGGACGCGACCGCCCCATCGAAGTCAATCCTGCTGTCTGTAAGCTGCTTGGCGCGAGTAAAAAGCAACTGCTTGGTAATTCAATTGCTGACTGGTTCGATCTGCCCTTAAATGAAGAAATAGCAGAAGTTAGGTTGCAACAGACTGACGGTACTAGCAAGACTATTGAATACAGTCGGGTTGACAATTTAATTCCCAATTATCATTTATTAATTTTAAGAGACATTAGTAATGTACGTCGTGCCGCTGCTGAAGAATTAAATCGAGAACATCAACGGGTGGAGTTATTTGCTGAAGTTACTCTCAAAATCAGACAGTCGTTACAGCTTGAAGAAATATTGCAGACTGCCGTTACCGAAGTCCAAAGTATTTTACAAGCCGACCGCGTATTGATCTATCAAGTTTTTGCCAATGGTACGGGAATGGCGATTAAAGAAGCCGTACTATCAGACTTTGCTCCTATTCTCGGTGTTAAGTTCCCCGAAGAAGTTTTTCCCGATGAGTATCGCGAATTATACACTAAAGGAAGAGTCAAAGCGATCGCTGATGTGCGCGATCCCAAGGTCGATTTAGCTGAATGCCTGATTGACTTTATGGACGAGTGGATGGTTAAAGCCAAGCTAGTAGTGCCAATTCTGCAAAACTTAAAATCTTCTGAAACTAATGGAGATTGCCAAGCACCTAAGCGCAGCCGCGATCGACTGTGGGGTTTGCTAATTGCCCATCATTGTCAGGCACCGAGAAGTTGGACGGACTTTGAATTAGAACTTATGGAACAATTAGCCAATCAAATTGGCATTGCCCTATCCCAGGCAGAATTATTAGAAAATTTAGAAGGATTGGTTGCCGAACGCACCACTAAATTAAGAGAGGAGATCGGCGAACGGATTAAAGCAGAAGCAGCAGCGCGTCGTAGTGAAGAACAACTGCGTCTAATTGCTAACGGACTGCCAGTTTTAATTGCCTATGTAGATCGACAGCAGCATTACCGTTTTAACAACGAAGCCTATCAAATTTGGTTGGGGTTATCTCCTGACGAAATTTTCGACAGTCATCTCCAACAGGTTCACGGAGAGGCAGAATATCGGCAGATTCAACGATATATAGAAATTGCTCTGGCGGGTCAAACAGTTAATTACGAACGAGATGTAATTCTTCTAGATGGCTGCGTTCATGCTCTGAGTATTACCTATATACCTCACATAGATAAAAATTCGGCTAAAGTTATTGGTTTTTTTGCTTTAACCAGCGATATTAGCGATCGCAAAGCGATCGAGCGGATGAAAGATGAGTTTATTGCCGTAGTCAGTCACGAATTACGTACTCCCCTAACTTCAATTCATAGTTCCCTCAAAATCTTGGCAACAGGCAAACTAGGTAACCTTTCTTCCAAAGGGCAGAGAATGTTACAAATTGCCGACGAACAAACCGAACGGCTGGTCAGATTGGTTAATAACGTTCTCGATCTCCAGCGCATTCAGTCGGGCAAAGTCAAAATGAATAAGAAAGCCTGTAAAGCTACTAGCTTAATGATTGAAGCGGCTCAAACCATGCAGGCTATGGCGCAGGAACATCAAGTTAAACTTTTAGTCGAACCCGTACAGTTACTCGTTTGGGCAGACTATGACTATATCGTGCAAACTCTAACCAATCTAGTTAGCAATGCCATTAAGTTTTCTCCTCCCCATAGTACGGTTTGGTTATCGGCAACAAATGACAAGCGTAAACACCAGCGTAGTCGAGAAAAAACTACCGCCAAAGTTATTTTTGCCGTTAAAGATCGAGGACAGGGAATTCCTGGCGATCGCCTGGAGACAATTTTTGAACGGTTTCAACAGGTCGATTCTTCCGATTCTCGTAAAAAAGGCGGTACGGGGTTGGGACTGGCAATTTGTCGCCAAATCGTGGAAGGACACGGCGGACGAATTTGGGCAGAAAGTTGCCTGGAAGGAGGAAGCACTTTCTATTTTACTCTTCCCGAACTCATACAGTGAGAGGAAAATCGCGATGAATAGACGAATTTTATTAATTGACGATGAAGAAACCATCCAAGAAGTAGTACAGGTGGGAATTGAAATTGAAGTTGGTTGGCAAGTGGAGATCGCTTCTTCGGGTTCGGAAGGAATTAACCTGGCGCAAACGCAACAACCCGATGCTATTCTCCTTGACGTAATGATGCCCGATATGGACGGTATTTCTACTCTGTCTAACTTGAAAGCCAATGCTAAAACGCGCTCGATTCCCGTAATTTTTTTGACTGCAAAAACACAAGTTGCCGAAAAAGATCGCTTGCAAAGCCTGGGTGTAATTGATGTAATTACCAAACCATTTAATTCGATGACCCTAGCCAGTCAAATTGCCAGAATACTGCACTGGGAACTCTAATATGAAATCCAAAAAAGAATGCTACACATAACCTGGTATCTAGTATTAGAAAACAAGAGATAGGAATATTTTTAAACCCTTTTGTAGCAAATATTTAAGTATTTTATCTAAGTTTACCGTTTAAATTAGACCGCGATTGGATATGAAAATTTTATTAATTGAAGACGATAAAACGCTAATAGATTTACTAACCAGAACTCTGGCAGAACGGAGTTACGCGGTCGATGTGGTTACAGATGGCGAGCAAGGCTGGATTTATGGTTCTACTTACACCTACGACCTGATTCTTCTCGATTGGTCGTTACCCAAACTCGACGGTATTAGTCTCTGTCAGCGTTTTCGCGCTCGCGGTTATAATACACCAATTATTTTACTAACTTCTCGTCACGGCAGCCAAAACAAAATCAGGGGATTAGATGCAGGAGCAGATGATTATATCTGCAAACCCTTTGATGTAGAAGAGTTAGCCGCTCGTATTCGAGCATTGTTGCGTCGCTTAAACTGTAATTTTCTTCCCGTATTAAGTTGGGGAGATTTACAACTCGATCCTTGTAGTTGCCAGGTTACTTATCAAGGAAACATTTTGTCTTTAGCAACCAAGGAATATATGCTACTAGAGCTATTTTTGCGTCACCGACAAGAAGTTTTAAGTATCGAAGATATTATTGAAAGTCTTTGGACATCGATGGAATATCCTGCCGAGGCGACGGTTCGTTCGCACATCAGACATTTGCGAGAAAAATTAAAATCCGCTGGTTTACCAGAAGATATTATTACTACGATGAGAGGACAGGGATATTGTTTGAAACCTTTGCCTCAAGCCGAAACTTCGGAAAGCATACTTGCTTCAGAACCAGCCGATAAGCACTCAAAACATTTAGCTGCTCTAACTCTAATTTGGAACAAACATCGACCCAAACGCCAACAACAGCTAACAACTATAGAACAAGCGATCGCCGCTTTACAACGAGGTACACTCGAACTTAGCGATCGCCTGTCGGCAATTGTCGCCGCTCATAGTTTGGCAGGAAATCTGGGACAATTTGGCTTGTATCGGGGTTCTGAGTTGGCTAGAGAACTAGAAGAATTGCTGCAAAACAATCCCAATCGCGAGCAATGGCAAAAATTATCGCTTAAATTGACTGCTTTAAATGAAGAAATAGCTAACGAACGTAATATTTCTCCCCAGCTCGACCAAAAACTTGCGGCAGATTCGCCTCTGCTGTTAATTGTTGGCGATGTTAATTCAAGCTCGCAGATAACCCAAGAAGCAAAAATTCAGGGAATTCGTACTAAGACTTTGCCTACATCAGAAACGGTAAAAATTTGGCTGGAACAACAACAAGACCGTTACGAAAATCTTCCCCAGGCAGTGCTGTTAACTATATCTTTTACTAATTTAGAATCCGACCTGCGGCAGGAATATTTAGCATTAATCGCCGAATTTAAATTACTAGAACCATCAATACCAGTTATTGTAATTGCCGATCGCGATCGCTTTGGCGATCGGTTGCAGGTAGCTAGACACGGGGGCAGTTTTTACCTCACTCAGCCACTAACTCCCAGTCAAATAATTGCTGTTTGCCAGCAAGCTATACAGCGTTCTTCTCGCTGCAAAAAAATCATGATTGTCGATGACGATACAGAATTGCTACAAGTCTTACCTTCTTTGTTACAACCTTGGGGATTTCAGCTAACTACCCTCCAAGATCCGCGACAGTTTTGGGAAGTTCTGCAAGCGGTAAATCCCGATTTAATACTGCTAGACATCGAAATGCCACATTTAAGCGGTATTGAATTATGTAAAGTGCTAAGAACTCATCCTTACTGGTGCAAACTACCTGTTTTGTTTCTCAGCATTCATAACGATCGTCATATTTCTAGTGATGCCTTTGCCAGTGGTGCCAGCGATTTTATCTGTAAACCTGCAACCGCTCGCCAACTCGCCCATCGTATTATCAATCACTTGGCTCGCTCTACTTAACCTGAGTTCGGGTTAAGCAGAGTAAATTTAGATTGCGACAAGCGCACTCTATCTCCTTTATATTCTCCCACATCTAGCAATGCGAGCGCGTACAAAAAACTTAAGCCGAATTTTTTAACCAGGTGCGATCGAATAGATTACAACTTTGTTATAGCGGTGGGTGCATAAATTCTGTCAAAAATACATTTGAGCGAGCGTAAAATAAGCCTGGTTAACAACAACCAAGCTTATCGAGCTAATCCGCTTTATTTATAAAAGTAAAACACTGTTATTAGAGTTTCTACAAATAGACTATGGATACAAACATAGTTCTTCGGAAGAACTCCGCGCCACGATATACTCTACTACTGTCTCGCCAATATTAGCTGGACAGTGAATCACATTAGCTGGAATATAGAGAAAATCACTCGCTTCTATATCTTTATATTCGCTTTTATCCTCTTTTAAGAAAACTCTACAGTTTCCTTTGAGCATATAAATTGCCGTTTCAAAAGGGTGATAGTGAGGGTTGGCACTCATTCCAGGAGGAATAATACCGTGAGCCATACTGAGATTTTTTGAACCAGCAGTTTGACCCGTTAATCCCCAGCCTCTTAAATAACCATGTTCGTAATCACACAGCCTATTTGGTTCTCGAACAACAACTATATCAGAAGATAATTTGCAATTTTTAATTTTAGATTCTACGAGCATTTGATAAGTCTCCAATTTTAAATAATAATGTAAATTTTTACGTATATCTTCGGACTGACATTTTCATATTAACAACGATTTAATTTTTTTAAGTATATTTACTTAGACTTTATCTAAAGATTAAAATTGTTAACCTTAGCTTTATTTGTATCGATCGAGCTAAAACAAAAAACTCAAAAATATGTTTGTTTAGGCGACTATAAATAACCAATTTATTATTAAAACAACGAGCTTAGTAAAATCCGAATCTTTCCAAATTAAGAAATGAAATCTTTATTCATCTTGTCTTTAACATTGTTTTTATTACTCGAAGTAAAATTTGCTATTAAATTTGAAAGATTTACAGATAATTATGCGATTTCAAACGTTGCGCGGGCAGCAGAGCGAGATATTTGGACGCAAATGCGAGAAGATACAGGTTATGTAGTGCTGTTGCGACATGCCCAAACAGTGTCTGGAACGGGCGATCCTCCTGGGTTTGAGTTAGATGATTGTACTACTCAACGCAATTTGTCGCAGGCTGGTAGAGAGCAAGCAAAACAGATCGGTAAAGAGTTTCGCGATCGCAACATTACGATCGAACAAGTTTTATCCAGTCAGTATTGCCGATGTTTGGATACAGCCAGATTGTTAGATTTAGGTACTGTCAAACCTTCTCCAATGCTAAATTCCATTTTTGAAGACCGTACTACGGTAACTCAACAAGTAGAACAGACTCGTCAACGAATATTCGATCGCCGCCAGAGTTTAGGGGTAACTGTGATGGTGACGCATTTTGCCAATATTACCGAAATTAGCGGCGTTAGTCCTCAAGAAGGGGAAGCAGTGGTGATAAAATCCGACCAACAGGGCAATTTAGAAGTAATAGGAACAATTCAAGATTGGTAAATCGAAAGAAGTTAAAAGTTTGTTAGTGGAAATACTGAGTAGTTGATTGATAATGGTGAATTAGTAATCAGCAACTAGTTAAACTTTCAATGAATTTTTCCAAGCTTCGTAGCGATCGCCTGACTATTTTTATTTTAGTGATTCTGTTATTAGGAATTTGGTTGCGATTTACTAATTTAGAGCGTCAGGTTTACTGGATAGATGAAGTACATACCTCGTTACGTGCTGCTGGTTATAGTCGCACTGAATTTGTAGAACAAGCTCCTGATGGTTATATAGTAGGCAGAGAAGATTTACAAAAGTTTCAGCAGCTTACCCCCGAAAGAAACTTTATTGCTGGGGTAAAAGCGATCGCTTCTTCGGAACATTCTCCGCTATATTATGTACTGGCTAGATTGGGAATGGAACTTTTTGGCAGTAGCATTGCAGTTACTAGAGGCGTAGCGGCATTAATTAGTTTATTGGCTTTCCCCTGCATATATTTGTTGGCAAAAGAATTATTTAATTCTTCTCTGGTGGGTTTAATAGCAATGGCACTACTAGCAGTTTCACCGTTTCATTTGCTATATGCCAGAGAAGCAAGGGAATACAGTTTACTGACGGTAACTATTTTACTTTCTAGTTGGGTTTTACTAAAGGCAATAAAACACAACCACAAAAGTTACTGGAGTTGGTATGGAATAAGTGTTGCTTTATGTCTATACGCTCATCCTTTAGCTATATTTGCCCTAATAGCTCACGGTATTTATGTTGCAGTTGGTAATAAGTTTAGCTGGCAGAGATTAAAAGCATATTTTATTGCTTCTGGTACGGGGATTTTATTATTTATTCCCTGGATTGTCGTTTTTATTGTTAACGGTGATGGTGTAGGTAGCTGGATCGAGAGAAAGATAGATCTAGGTGTATGGTTGCAACGCTGGATATTAAATTTAAGTTCGATTTTTTTCGATTTACAGGTAGGCTATAGCGATCGCCTGTTTGATGTAGAATCAGGACAAGATCTAGTTATTAACTATAGTAATTGGCTAAATTATTTAATTATTCCCATACTTTTATTTATAATTTATGCCCTTTATTTTGTAGTTCGTCATGCACCTAAATCTGCAAGGTTATTTGTCTTATTATTAATTGGCTGTACGGCTATTGGTTTGGGTTTACCAGATCTAATTTCTGGCGGACAGCGTTCTACTGTGGGTAGATATATTATTCCCCTGTATTTAGGAATCGAACTAGCTGCGGCTTACTGTTTGGCGAGTAAAATTACTACAGTTAAAAACAGTGAAGCTTATCGTTTTGTGTGGCGTATAGTTACGGTTGTTTTAATTTCTTTAGGTGTTTGGTGTAGTTTGGCTATAGTGCGATCGCCCACTTGGTGGAATAAATACAGTAGTTATTACAATCCTCAAATAGCGTCAGTGATTAATAACTATAACAATCCTTTAGTTATTGGCAACACTAATAGAATTAGTCGTCTAACTTCTCTCAGTTATTTATTAAACAGCGATGCCAAATTTTTGTTATTGGATATAAATGAAACTTTGCCAGAAATAGGCGATCGCAAAAACATATTTTTATTTCGTCCCTATAGTGAACTAATAGAAACAGTTGAACAGGATAATCGATACGCTCTAAAATCGATCTTTTTAGATTATCTGTGGCGTGTTAAAAATCGTTCGTAGCAATTGTCTGTAATTTAAAGTTGTTGGTGTTGTTAAATCAAAGCTGTCGCTAATAACCTTTAGGAAAAAGTTTATGAATTGTATTTTTTTGGCTGCAAGAGTATCCTGGTACTGCACCTAGAAATTCCCAACTATATCTAATTCCTGAAGGAACAGAAGTATCTACTATTCCATAACATCTTTCTAGACTAGAACCACCCGTATCAATAAACTTGTATTTTACGTAGTCAACTAAGGGATTTGGTAATTCACTACCATCACGACATGATGTAGCGTATAGAATTCCATCTACTTCTCCGTTTCTAAATGAGTAAGTTGCAATTGGTTGTATGGTTGAACAATCATTTCTGATTGTGGTAATTTCTAATTCTCGATCGTAGCTTGTACGCCATGCTAAGACTTCAGCATTTAAAACTTGCCAGATAAATAACATTAAAAAACTAAAAAACAAATGCAACATTAGTATATTCTTTAAAATATAAACTCTATTTTTTAACATCAAATTGATAAACTGAATACAACAGAACAATTGCGCCTTCGTAGAGTGAGCATTGTAAAGTATCGCGACGTAAAGAATAAATTTACTAATGCCCACCGCTAAAGATTATTTGTTTATGCAAGATCGGGCGATCGCGTCAAACATTAGTTGTTTGCTCTTTTTTGCCGTTTCCATTGCCATTTAGTTGTGTTTCATTTAAATGTAAATAATTAACCTGAGTAGGATAGGCAAACTCAATTCCTCTTTGGGTAAATTCTTGTTTTAGTTGTAAGTTTATTTGTTGTTGGGCGTTCATATATTGAGTGTAGTCACTGCTGCCAACAAAATAAACTACTTCAAAATCGAGGCTAAAATCACCATAAGCTAAAAAGTGAGCGCGATCGAAAGTTACATTTTCAGTGTTACTAATAATATGTCCTACTATTTGAGGTATTGCTGCTAGCTGTTCGGGGTTGGTATCGTAAATCACGCCAAATTTGAAGGCAATTCTTCTCTGTCTCATCCGCTTATAGTTGCGAATTCTCGAACTAGTTAAATCTGTATTGGCAATAATAATTTCTTCGCCGTCAATACTTTTAAGTCTGGTAGTTTTAATACCGACATATTCGACCGTACCTAAATAATCGCCCACGATAATAAAATCTTTTAGTTCAAACGGGCGATCGAACAAAATTGCAAAATAGCTAAATAAGTCCTGTAATAAACCTTGAGAAGCTAGAGCGATCGCTACACCGCCAATGCCCAAACTGGCGATAACGGCTGAAATATCAAATCCTAAGTTATCTAATAAAAAAACAAATCCGATCGCCCAAACTATAGTTCTAATTGCTGGTAGTAAAGCATCAATGGTTTGCTCGAAACTGACATTTTTAGAATGATGAGTGACCCAGTACAAACGTAAGGCATATTCAATTAAAGAAGTAATTAATTTTACACCCAGAAATGTCCCCAGAATAATTAATATTACATCGATAGATCTAGCTAAAAGCTGATGTAGTTTGAGTTGGTTGACAGCTAAATAAACACTTAATAAATAAAAGATGGGGATAAAGTGGCGTTCTACAATACTAACCAGGCGATCGTCCCAAATACTTGGGGTTTTATTTACCCATCGTTTGATACGTTTGAGAAAAAAGTAGCGAGCCAGTTTAACAATGACTACGGCGATAACAATTGTCGCTACCGCAGTTAGCAAACTACCAAGAGTATTACCTAAAAATTTCCATTCCATAAATTCTAAAGACATAAACATATCCTTCGATCGCTTTTGTGCGGTAGACATTCTAACTTCAAAACTAAAAAAATGAAAATTGGCAACAAGCTATAAACCCTATGATTTATGTTTTTTCTCATTTAATATTCATTTGTTGCCACTCACAATAATCTGGTTAATAGTTAAAGTAATGTAAGTAACAGCAATTTATAGTTGACTCAGGAAAGATTAAAATCGTTAGTAGGGGAGACAAGATGGAAATAGGCGTACCAAAAGAAACCAAAGATCGAGAATTTCGTGTGGGATTGACTCCTAATAGCGTTAGCGTCTTGTCAAAAAAACATACGGTATTTGTCGAAACTGGTGCTGGTGTGGGTGCTGGCTTTAGCGATGAAGATTATTTACAGGCAGGGGCGAAAATTGTTGAAGATGCAGCCACAGCTTGGGATCGAGAGCTAGTAGTTAAAGTTAAGGAACCTCTTAAAGCAGAATATCAATATTTACAGCCCCAACAGCTATTATTTACTTATTTTCATCTAGCTGCCGATCGCACTTTAACCAAAGCTTTAATTGAGTCGGGAACCACTGCGATCGCCTATGAAACTGTAGAATTACCAGACGGTAAACTCCCCCTACTTACACCGATGAGCATTATTGCAGGTCGCTTATCGGTACAATTTGGCGCGAGATATTTAGAAAAACAGCAGGGAGGCAGAGGAGTATTACTCGGTGGCGTGCCTGGAGTCAGTCCTGGTAAAGTAGTAATTTTAGGTGGTGGCATCGTCGGTACAGAAGCGGCAAAAATTGCTGTCGGGATGGGTGCGAGGGTGCAAATTATCGATATTAACGTCGATCGCCTGTCTTATTTAGAAACTCTATTTGGTTCGCGGGTAGAATTACTCTACAGTAGTGCGCCACAAATTGAAGCTGTAGTTCCCGATGCCGACTTACTGATCGGTGCGGTATTGGTAGTAGGTAGAAAAGCACCCGTGTTGGTTTCTCATGACTTAGTCGGTCAAATGCGTCCTGGTTCGGTAATTGTGGATGTAGCAGTAGATCAGGGAGGCTGTATCGAAACTCTGCGTCCCACATCCCATACCACTCCTACCTATGTCGAAGAAGGAGTAGTACACTTTGGCGTACCAAATATGCCTGGTGCAGTTCCCTGGACGGCTACACAAGCTTTAAATAATAGCACTTTGCCCTATGCAATTAAACTAGCCGACTTGGGTTTGAAAGCTTTAGAAACCGATGCCAATTTAGCCAAAGGTTTAAACATCAAAGGCGGTCAGATCGTTCACCCCGCAGTTCAACAGGTATTTTCCGATCTGTAGTAAATTATTGCTACAAATACAACTTTAATTTTGTGAAATTACTTTATTAATGTAGTAGGTATCATTAATGAAGTATTTTTTTATGACTAAAAATTTAACAAATTCTTATCGCGATCGCCAAAACATTATAAATAATAGTTATCTTCTCAAAAAAGTAGAAGATCATTTTAATCTTCATAGTATGAAATTTCCAGACAAATTTGTTTTTGAGGGCAATTTGGTTTTTACTAAGCAACAGCTATAGATTTTATTTGATGTGAGTGAAAACATTCTCGATAAATATTTAGCAACTCATAGCGAAGAATTAAAAGCTAGCGGTTATGGTTCTTCAGTTATAAATATGCCAAATAATTAGTTGATAACCCAAAAAACAGGAATCTAACCAAGAACATATCGAGGTAAAACCTTGGTTATATATGGGTTGTAATCACAATAACTTATCACATAAACTTGCTTTAGTCATAGTTAGTTAAGTTGATAGGTACACAAAATGGCATCCTCATCAAAAACCAAGCTGTTAGATGACATTAAGACGGTAGCTAAAAATAATGATGTCTCGACCGAAGAAATAGAAACAATGCTTAAAGATAAAGCCCAAGAACTAAAACAAGAGAAACCATCAAAGTTAAAAAGATTAGGAATTGACGAAATAGCCTTAGTGAAGGGACAGGGCAATTATTGTGCGGTATTAGTAGATTTAGAGAAAAGCAAGGTAGTCGATATTTTATCAGAGCGAAGTCAAGAAAAAATTATGTCCGTTCTAACTTCGTGGGGAACAGAAGTACTTCAGTTAATTGAATATGTGAGCATAGACTTATGGAAGCCTTACAAAAGTTTGGTTAGAAAGTTAATGCCGAATGCCGAAATAGTAGCAGACAGATTTCAGGTAATGAAACAAGTCAATGAGGAGTTAGATGAGCAAAGAAAAGCTCAAAAACGAGAAGTAAAAAAAGAGAAATCTAAGGAAAAGAAGCAGAAAATCTTATCGGGACTAAGCAAAAGCAAATATGCGCTGCTCAGAAATGAAGATAATTTAAATGAGAGACAACAAGAGAAATTAAACGAAGTTAAAATAGTTTGTCCGACATTGGGAAAAATGCACGAGTTAAAAGAAAAATTTAGAGATATTTTGCAACAAAAGCAAGATAGTTTAACAGGATTACTAAAAATTAGCGATTGGTTAAAAGAAGCCCAAGAATATTATCCAAAAGCTCAAAAGACAATTACCAGATGGATAGGAGAAATAATTGCTTACTTTGACCAGAGAATAACTAATGGAGTCGTGGAAGGAATTAACAATAAATTAAAGCTCATAAAACGAGCGGCATACGGATTTAGAAATTTTAGTAACTTTCGTGATAGAGTTTTGTTAACTTGGCATTTCAACTGTTAGTTAAGCATACTATTTACTGAAGAACCGAAAAAGGTATAGCAGAAGAAATGGAGTTAAGGTCAAAACAAAAAGAAAGAAAATTGTCTCTTCAAGAACTAGATGAGATTGTATCTAATTTAGAAAATAATCCGAATTTTGTGCCATTTATCGAAGAAGCTAGAATTAAAATGGCTAATAGCAAGCTGCCTTTTGAAGAGGCTTTGCATAAAAAAATAGAAGCTAATTTTAAAACTGCCTCAGAAGCAGACTTCGAGCAATTTCTAAACGAAAAAAGCCAATCCTTAAAAGAAAAATTATCAAATCCAGAAATCTTTGCTGTCTTTCAACGGCTTAAGAATTGCTAAACTGTACAAATGAGGATTTTGTATTTTAATAGTTGGCACGCTGTTGAATTGCATGACTGGATTATCGATAATTCTGGTGGTGTTCGTGGAATAAACAATCTCGATTGCTTGGAAAATTTACTTCAGCAAATTCAAAATGATGATAAGTATGCTAAATTTCATCATAAGCTAACTCATTTAGTATTTGCGATCGCTAAATTAAAAGTATTTGCCGACACAAATAAACGTTTGAGTATTGCTTTAGGTTGCTATTTTATGGAACTCAATGGATATGACTATGCAGTTCAAAAATTCGCTACAGAAATGGAAAACATCGCTGTTTGGCTTGCAGCAGGAAAAATAAAGAAAGAATTATTAGAAGAAATTACTGAATCGCTGATTTATGAAGAAGAATACAGCGAAGAACTTAAATTAAAGCTCACTATAGCGATCGCTTGATAATAAATTATCTGCTTAGATCGATTATTTTTTAAGATATACAGTAAATATAAAATCGAACCATCGATCCGTAAGTATACAACGCCTCTATTGCTCGCTTATAGCAAACGAACAATGAACAATGAACGATTATGACTGTTAATTGCTATATGATAATTGCTCATTGCTAACTGCTCATTGTCAATTGTCGAAGGGTTAGGCATTTTAGTTTTAACTTTTGCCTTTTGCTATACCTACCCAGATTTCCAGGTCAACATCTACCCAATTAACTGATGTCATCGAGTTGCTATATCGAGCAATATAAAAACAACGTTAAGTATCGATAATAATCAATGTCATCAGCAACTAATTCAAACACTAATCCTTTAATTGCTTTTTCGCAAAATTTAGCCGAGATCGTTGAAACTGTCGGTAATTCAGTTGTGGCAATCGGGGAACAGCGTTTTCCATGTAGCGGTATCTATTGGCGCGAAGGCATAATTGTTACTTCAGAGGAAAATATTAAACGAGAGAAAGTTAAAATTACGCTTCCTAACGGAGAAACTTCGCCCGTAACCTTATTAGGACGCGATCGCAGTACGGATGTAGCCGTATTCAAAACCGAGGCATCTTTACCCATTGCACCTATAGATAGTAACTGCGAACTCAAAGTCGGTCATCTAGCAATAGCTGTCGGTCGAGATCCCGAACGAGGTTCATTTGCCAGTCAGGGAGTAATTGCTACCGTAGGCGGTACGTGGCGCAGTAGCCTCGGTGGTAAAATCGATCGCTTTATTCGTTTAGACCTAAATTTTTACCCTGGTAGTGGCGGCAGTGCTTTGGTTAACGCCGCAGGAAAAGTTGTGGGTTTCAATACGACAGGACCGCGCCGCAGTGTGTTGACGATACCTGCCGTTACAGTAGAGCGCGTAATCGACCAGTTATTAGAGACGGGACATATTCGTCGCGGCTATTTAGGTTTAGCAATGCAGCCTGTTGGTTTACCCGACTCTCTGGTAGCCGAATTATCTTTAAATACCGATCGAGGATTGATGATTCTTAGTGTCGAATCTCTAGCCCCAGCAGAACAAGCTGGCATTTTACTGGGGGATATTTTGACCGAGATTGAAGATACTGCAATTAAAAACATAAGAGATATTCAGTCTTATTTAGAACCGCAAAATATTGGAAAAACGATAAAAATAAAGTTAATTCGTGCGGGTTCATTGCAGAATATATCTCTAACTATCGGCGATAGTGGTAAAGAAAGATGATTGTCAGGCAAATAGAGACTGAATTAGTAGCAATTGCTCGACAACTGAGAAGCTTAACCGTCGAGATCGCCAGTTATCGTAGCGGTGGTTCGGGAGTAATTTGGTCGAGAGAAGGTTTAATCGTAACTAATGCTCATGTGGTTTCGGGTTCAAAGATAGATATTAAATTAGAGGACGAACGAGTTATTAAAGGCTTAGTAATTGCTCTTGATAACAGGCGAGATTTAGCAGCAATTGAGATTCAAGATCGAAAACTACCTATCCCCACTATCGGCAATTCTCAACTGTTGCGATCGGGAGAAATAGTTTTGGCAATGGGTAATCCCTGGGGATTCAAAGGTGCTTTAACGGTAGGAATTATACATGCTACTAAATGGCAGAAAACTGATTCTACCCAAGTTCCTCGAAGGATGAAAACAAATTTAAATCCAAGTTATCCTACTCCTTTAATTGCTGCCGATCTTCAACTCGCTCCTGGTAATTCTGGAGGTATTTTAGCTAATGCTAAAGGCGAGATTATTGGGATTAATATGGCAGTTGCTAATGGTTTGGCATTGGCAATACCCAGCCAACAAGTTGAAGATTTTGTCAGATCGATCCCACGATGATTCGGATCGCAGTCTATAATTCTAACTCCCTCGTGCTAGCTGGTTTGGTTAGCATCCTCGATCGCCAACCCAATTTACAAATAATAGGTAGTTTTGTCGATGAAGCAAGCTTATTGTCTTTGAGCGATAGGGCTTTCGATTTACTACTACTAGAGCGAATGCCCGACAAAGATTTTTGGTGGCTGGAGCGATGGATGTTAGCGGTAGATTTCGAGGTAGTAGGTATTTTATTAACCGATTCTTTGACCGTTGAAGAATTGGGCGAATATCTCGATTTGGGTTTTAAAGCTTTTTTACCTCGTCTGACCAACGCCGATGAAATTATTGCCGCGATCGCCACTGTGAGGGCTGGTTTAATCGCGATCGCTCCAGAACTGGCATCTTTTGCCGAACATAATGTAGCAATTACTCCTCTACCAGCATTAGAAACTAATTTAACTTCTAGGGAAATGGAAGTATTGCAGTTATTAGGAACTGGTTTGGATAATAGAGCGATCGCCTCTGCTCTACAAATATCCAAACATACAGTTAAGTTTCACATCAGTTCGATTCTGTCTAAGCTCTGTGTCTCTAGTCGTACTGAAGCAGTTACATTAGGATTGCGACAGGGACTAATTAGGCTTTAACAATAATAATTCGATTGCTAGATTAAAAAGAAAAAATATCAAATCAAAAAAAAAGGTAGGCATCGCCCACCCTAGTTAGTTAGATATTTTGAGGTTTCAACTACAGAGTTACTTAACTAACTCTTTGACTTTTTTCATGATGCTTTCTGGATCGAGTCCCTGATAGGGGAACTGTTCCCAAAGTCCGCCGCAGCCTTCTTCGTGTGTACCGAGGTGAGCGAATTTAGGACTCAAGCCGCGTTCTAACAACCAGGAACCAAAGCGACTACCCAAACCAGTGCGACGATTGAAAGATTCTACGACTAAGACGAATGGAGAACGACCGACTTTAGCCAGCATATCTTCGTCAATAGCGTTAAGGGTGGGTTTGTTAATCAAACCAACTTCAATACCTTGTTGTTGGAGGCGTTCTACTGCATCTAAAGCGCGGTAGAGAGCATCGCCGAAGCTAATTATATAACCAGCACTACCTTCGCGAATCACTTCATCTTTACCAGGGGTAAATTTATAGTCACCGCCAAACAGTTCGTTACCTTCTTTATCTAAAATCATTGGCACTTTAGAACGAGTAGAGAAGATAAAACGCAATCCAGGATCGCCAAAGACTTTTTCGACACAGGCTTTCATTTGATTGGCATCGGCAGGGAAATAAAGACGGGTTTCATAGGCATCATCCAAGCCATTATCGGCAAACATATTATTTAGCCCAAAGTGGCAGGKATTATCCGCCATGTCGTCAATGCCCGCATGGGAAAAATGACAGAGAACATCAGACTTGTTCAACCGCGCCATAGTAATTTCGGAAACGCACATTTCTAAGAAAGCACTAAAGGTAGCAAATACACCCTGTTTGCCTTCTTGCATCCCAAAACCAGCCGCAGCCGAGAAGTTACCGCGTTCCATAATCCCCGAACTGATAAAGATTTCGGGATAGGCATCGTGAATTTGTTTGAAACCGCAAGAACCTTCTAGATCGCTGTCGATGCACATTACTTTGGCTTTGCGTTCTTCGGCACTCATTTTACCGAGAATAGATACCATAGTATCGCCAAAGACATTACGATTGGAGCCGACATTTTCAGTTACACCCAAGAATTGATAGTCGTTACTGGGTTTTTTGATGTTTTTGAGATAGTCGGCTGCTGCTTTTTGTCCTCGCTGTTCTAAATAGGCGATCGCTTTATCTACGGGAATGACATCGTGTCCGTGAGTCGAACCTTCAATTCCTTCAATTCCAGGACACATAGGACGCTTATTAATTAGAGCCACTGGTCCATCAGAAGTTACAGCTTCGCACATGCGACGATAGAGTTCGTTCAAATCTTCCCCTTCGCCTTCATTCACATCCAAACCATGACCTTGTAAAGTCTTGCCAGTGCTGAACCCAGGTAAATATTCCGAAGGATGTCCCGCAATAGTGACATCATTATCGTCAATAAATAGTTTGATATTGATATTTTTGGCTACTGCTAACCGTGCGGCTTCGGCATCGTTTCCTTCTTGTTGGGAACCATCAGAACCCAAACAAACAACTACTTTATCGGGATTAGCTAAGGCAACACCGTTAATAAAGGGCCACATGTGTCCCAATCTGCCAGAACTAAACTTAATTCCAGGTGTCAAACCTAGTTCGGGGTGTCCTGGTAATCTCGACTCGGCACCACGATAGTTTAATAAGTCTTCTTTGGGTAAATCGCCGTTTAGAACCGCCATCAAATACTGAGTAGCTACACGGTGTCCTGCTTCATCAAAAAAGATCGGCACGAATTTATCGGGTGCGCCGCGAAAAAAGGCATCGAGAATCATTACTTCGGGTACGGTATCGTAAGGTCCGCCAGTGTGACCGCCTACTCCTCTAGCCGCACCTGTAGCAGTAAAAAAAACAATAGTATCGCGACATAGTTGAATATTAGCTTTGAGAGTTTCGCGTTGTTCGTCGGTTAATTTGGGATTTGTAGGGTCTAATGCTAATGGTTTGTAGGCATCTAGATCGATGGGAAAACGAGTAGTTGTAGCTGTCATAGTTTATTTTTGTCTTTATTTTGAGTAAGAATCATAGATTGCTCCTTCTTATCTGGAGCAAACAAGCCGCAAGTGATAGAAGTATACCGAGACTATCGGTCGAGCAATATAAGATCGATATCTATACGCTGGAAAATTTTATTCTATTTAGTCGTGTAACCTACTTGATGGAGTAGCTAATTAAGTTCAAGTTTATCGGTTTTTTGGAATAAAAAAAAATAATTTCTTAATATTATCGCTGTACGGCTCTATATTTTGCGATCGCTACAATATTAGCGCGGGTCAAAATCTGCTGCATCAATAACTATATCTCTCGTTAGATTTAAAAAAAATATATTTTTTCTAACTTGTTTTTCAGTAGTATTTAATCTTTAAGCACCAGGCAAATTTACCTTAATCTAGTATTAAAGTTTTGTCGTGGTTAGTAGTCAGCAATACTATCAAATATAATTGGCAAACCTTTGCAAACGCAAGAAATTGCGTAGATTTATCAAATAACATTTTTTTACCAATTCGGTCAATATAACTACAGCTTAAAACAAAAATAGCTCGCAAAATTATATAATACAAAACCGTAATTTTCTGCTAAAAAACCAATTTTATAAACTGAATTTTTCAAATTCAGGCTCATCTGAAAGACACAAGAAAAACCAAAAACATTTGTAGGAGTGTCTCGTTATGACAGCAACAACTGACAAACTTACTGCTAACAAAAGCCGAAGCTACTTAAGTGACGAACGAGTTGAAAAAATTAATGCCTATTGGCGAGCCGCAAACTATCTTTCTGTCGGACAAATATATTTATACGATAATCCCCTACTCAAAGAGCCTCTAAAAATAGAACATATCAAACCTCGGCTACTCGGACATTGGGGAACGACACCAGGTTTGAACTTCATCTACGTTCACCTCAACCGCATCATCAAAGAACAGAGTTTGAACGTAATTTACATTACAGGTCCAGGTCACGGCGGTCCTGGGTTGGTAGCAAATACTTATTTAGAAGGAACCTACAGCGAATATTATCCCAATATTTCACAAGATGAATTAGGGATGAAAAAGCTCTTCAAACAGTTTTCCTTTCCTGGCGGTATACCCAGTCACGTTGCCCCAGAAACCCCAGGGAGCATCCATGAGGGAGGAGAGTTGGGCTACTCTATTGCTCATGCCTACGGTGCAGTATTTGATAATCCCGATTTAATTGCTGCTTGCGTAGTTGGCGATGGCGAAGCCGAAACGGGGGCATTAGCTACGGGCTGGCACTCGAATAAGTTTCTCAATCCTATTCGCGATGGTGCAGTGCTACCCATCTTGCATCTTAATGGTTATAAAATTGCCAATCCTACGGTTTTGGCTCGCATCAGTCATGAAGAGTTAGAAAGTTTATTTGTCGGTTATGGTTACAAACCTTACTTTGTAGAAGGGGACGACCCAATGACCATGCACCAGTTAATGGCAGAAACTATCGATAAAGTAGTTGCCGAAATCAAAAACATTCAACAAGAAGCACGTACTAACGGTATAGGCGATCGCCAGCAATGGCCTATGATTATTTTACGTTCTCCTAAAGGCTGGACTGGACCTAAAGAAGTCGATGGCAAAAAAACCGAGGGATTTTGGCGATCGCACCAAGTACCCCTATCTGGTTTGGCAAACAACCCCGACCATATCAAACAGCTAGAAGCTTGGATGAAGAGTTACAAACCAGAAGAACTCTTTGATGCAACGGGAAAATTAGTTTCCGAACTGGCAGAACTCGCCCCCAAAGGACAGCTACGTATGGGAGACAATCCTCATGCAAACGGAGGCATTTTACTTAAAGATTTAATTATGCCCGACTTTCGCGATTATGCCGTAGAAGTCGCCAAGCCAGCTACCGAAACCGCCGAAGCAACCAGAATTATGGGCAGTTTGCTACGGGATGTAATCAAAGCCAACCCCCATAACTTCCGTCTGGTAGGACCCGATGAAACCGCATCCAACCGTTGGAGCAACGTTTGGGACACTACAGCCCGTACTTGGATGACTAAAATACTGCCCGAAGACGAACATTTAGCTACTGATGGTCGCGTAATGGAAGTTTTGAGCGAACATACCTGTCAGGGATGGTTGGAAGGTTATTTACTTACGGGTCGTCACGGGTTCTTTTCTTGCTACGAGGCTTTTATTCACATCATCGATTCGATGTTCAACCAACACGCCAAATGGTTGAAAACTACCAAAAAGGAAATCCCCTGGCGCAGACCGATTGCTTCACTCAACTATTTACTTACTTCTCACGTTTGGCGACAGGATCACAATGGTTTTTCTCACCAAGATCCTGGTTTTATCGACCACGTAATCAACAAAAAAGCCGACGTAATTCGGGTCTATTTGCCACCCGATGCCAATACTCTATTATCCGTTACCGACCACTGTTTGCGGAGTCGAAACTACGTAAACGTCATTGTGGCAGGTAAACAACCAGAACTCCAGTATTTAGATATGGATACTGCCATCAAGCACTGTACCATCGGTGCGGGTATTTGGGAATGGGCGAGTAACGATCGCGGTTCCGAACCAGATATTGTCATGGCTTGTGCTGGAGACGTACCGACTTTAGAAACTCTGGCAGCTACTGATTTACTGCGTCAGTATTTTCCCGAATTAAAAATCAGAGTAGTTAATGTAGTAGATTTAATGACTCTCCAGCCTGAAAGCGAACATCCTCACGGCTTATCGGATAATGATTTTGACGACCTGTTTACTATGGATAAACCGATTATCTTTGCCTATCATGGCTATCCCTGGCTAATTCACCGCTTGACCTATCGGCGCACCAATCATAAAAATCTGCACGTGCGCGGTTACAAAGAAGAGGGAACCACTACTACACCCTTTGATATGGTGGTGCGGAACGAACTCGATCGCTTTCATTTAGTTCTCGATGCGATCGAACGACTGCCGCAAATGGGAGATAACGCTGCCTATGTCAAGCAGGAGATGCGTCATAAACTGATCGAACATCATCAGTACGTTACCACCTATGGTAAAGATCTTCCAGAAGTGAATGACTGGACGTGGTCGCATTAAAGCTGTGACTGAGTTTGAAGAAAGAAGGAGAATTTTGTCGCCAAGAAAAACTTCTTTCTTCTTCCTTCCTACTTTTCAAGTTTAGAGCCAGGCGATCGCTTTTAAATTTTATTTCACAAACTAAGTTTTTTCGAGAAAACTTAGCAAAATGTGATTCAATATACAATAGTCAGTAACTGAAAATACCTTGTATTAGTTGGCTGCTAACACAAGGTACAAATTTACGACTCAAAGTAAAATTTAAATCTATTATTTCAATTTTTTTGGCTCAGAGGTATTGCTATCTAGCATTACCTCTATTTAAGGCATATATTAAACTACCGATTTAATATGTTGAAGTGTTGACTTCAATTTTTTACGTTACTTTACAATCGTGACGATCTACATTTGGTTAAAGCAGCTAATTGTCAATTGAAGTAAAAGGCGAGAAGTAATAAAATTTGACCATCAAACATATATAAAAACTATTTGTTTCTAACTAAACACAGTTTGGTAAGCATAATATAAAGTTTGAATTTTAGCGATATCGTTTTATATTGTTAATCAATTGATTTGGAACTGTTAATTGAGGCGCAGGCGATTTCCTAATATAGTTTCTTAGCTCGTTCTTAGCAACATCAGTTTCAACAAAATTATGCAGTTAATACTTTGGTTTGCGGTACTTATAGCCTCGGTATGGGCAGCAGATTGGGGTTCCGACCAATTAGCCGAACCGCTGAGTAAACTTCGCAAACAGAAAGGATTAAGCGAAGCAGCAGGCGCGGCTTTTGTGGCTTTAGCTACTGCAAGTCCCGAAATCGGCACCAATACCGCTAGCGCAATTCGGGGACTATCAGATATTGGTTTGGGTAATTTATTAGGAAGTAATATTATTTCGGTTCCCATTATCGTTACCGTAGCTTACTTAGCCTCCAAGACCGATTCGACACAAAACACCAAACCAGAAGAACCCACGTTACAAGTAAAACGAGAAGCTCTTACCGTTCAAGCAATACCCTATGTAGCAATTGTTGTCTTAGCTGCCATATTGACCTTGCCTTCTCCCTGGCGTGGTTTGCAACCAATCGATGGTTGGATTATGTTTGCCGTCTATTTTATCTATTTAGCACAGGCGATTTTTCGCAAGCGTCAGACTGAAGAAAATGTAAATTGGAACCAAAGCGAAATTTTAGCGGCGGTTGCTGGGGTTTTGGCTTTGGCACTAGGAGCTTATCTTATCGTTACTGCTACCGAACAAATTGTTTCGATACTCGGTATTTCTGAGTTAATTGGCGGTTTGTTTATTACTTCTTCTCTCAGTATTGCCCCCGAAGCTTTTGCCACCTGGAACGTTGCCAGAAGCGGACAAGTTACTGCTGCTACTACTAGCGTTATTGCCGACAACACTGCCACCATGACTTTAGCTTTATTTCCGCTGGCATTGGTAGGTACTGCGGTTAAAGATGTGCGCTTATTTGCGGTTAATTTTTTGTTTGTGGCACTGTTTGCCATAGTTTATGCTGCCGTTATTAAGTGGGGCAAAAAACCTAACAGCTTTGAACTTTGGGAAGTGTTAGCTTTAGTTGCGATTTATTTGGTTTATTTGGCAGTAATGATTTTTGTAGTGCTTTGATTTTGGTACGGTAAATAAAGCCACCTCTATAACTTGCGTATTATTAATTGAAAAGTTGTCGGGCTGTGATAAATTACCTGCCAAAGATTTTTGGTAGTAGACAGAAACTTATCTATCCCCTGGGTAGGATTGAGTTGCGGATAGGCATGAGATACCCAGCCGTAATCGTTAAAAACTAGTATTCCTCCCGATTTGAGTAGCTTCCAAACCAAAATTGCATTTCTTTCTAAGCGGTCTGCCAGTTTGTGTCGGTCGTAAAGATTAATTATATCGAAGCTATCGGACGACAAAGCTGTTAGCTGTGAAGATAAATTTCCTTCTAGTATAGTTACTTTAGCTTCCGAGCCAGTCTTAGCAAGATTTTCTCTTAAGTGGCGATTGCTTTTTTCCTCAACACAGGTCAGACGTGCTTGGGGATGGACGAGGAGTTTATCTAACAGCCAGCAGGCAGACATTCCCTGGTAGCTACCCACTTCCAGCATATCGATCCCGTTTTTATCTGCTACCAGCGGCTGAAGTTGCTCCGTCCAAATTGGAATTTGCTCGCTAAAAACATCGTGAGTGAAATAATAATTGTGGGTAACGCACTCTTGCCATCCTCTACCCTGGCAAGCTTTTTGAAAACTTTGGGCGGCTGCGGCATTTTTACCTTTTGCTTTTAAAGCACTACCTAAAAACGAATAAGCCCAGGGATATTCTTCTACTATATTAATAATCGCATTACAAGTAGCAATCGCTTCGTCCCAGCGTTGCAGAGATAGATAAGTTTTGACTAAATCGTAATAAGCTTTAGAAAATTCTGGATCGCATTCGATGGTTTTTTGAAAACAGTCAATCGCCTCGGTAACACATTGCTGGTGTAAATAGAGTCTTCCTAACTGATGTTGCGCCAGAGCTTGAGATGAATCTGCTGCTAGAATTTGCTGATAACAAGACTTTGCCCGTTCCAACTGTTGTTGACGGCAATAAATCGCTCCCAGTTCGTAACTCACCCGAATGTATAGCTTGTCGTCCGATAACGCTTGCTGATAACAGGCAATTGCTTTTTCTAAATCTTTTTGTTCTTGAAATGCTTTACCTAGTTTATAGTAGCCGCTGGGATTGACAAAATCTGGTTTAATTTTAGTAGCTCGATACCACGCTAAAATTTCTGCTTTTTCTTTGCCTAACTTACCATAGAGTTGAGCTAGGTTGACTACACTTCGTAGTGAATCGGGCTGATATTTTAAGGCATTTTCAAAAGATTTCAGGGCAGCAGCATGGTTTTCAGTCGCTAAGTAAAGCTGTCCTAATTCGCCATAAGCCTCTGCTAAATCGAGTCGTTCTTCTGAAGCTAGAGAATGACAAGATACAGCAACATCAAACTGTCCCACGCCCTGAAGAATATTGCCCAAATTTTTAAAGGCAGTTTGCCAAACTTCGGGACGATCGCGATCGGTTTCTATAGCCTTTTCGCACTCTAATATTGCTCGATCTAAATAGCTGTAATCCACAAATTATTTGTCGCTCAAAAATAAATCATTAGGTATAAAAAGCAGCGATCGCCGAGTTGAAAATATTATTTGACTATCGCCGTTAAGTGCTATATAGTTACTACTAAACTTTTTGTAGCACCTAATTACAATATAATTTAGGATTTTGTTTTTGTCGAAAAACATAACTATTGCCAACTACTCCTGTAGTTTAGCCAGGTTTAAAACCAGTTCTAAAGAATTAAGCTCGACGAAAATATCTTCGGTTGCTGAAGTTTGATACATGAGTTGGCGTAGGTATTGACAATCGAAGCGATCGCCAACCAGATAATAATGCTGCAATTTTAAATGACTAGAAATGCTCCAGTAGTCGGGGCTAACGTAGTGAGGTGTAAAAAGTTCGATAACTGTAGTTTGGGGTTGGCAAAAAGCCAGATTAACCAGCACCGAACTATGAGGCGCGACAATAGTTTGAGCCTGGGCAAATATGGCTGCTTGTTCTACAACTGATAATTCTTCTAGCCAAACGGTTTGAAACCCGTGTTTAGTTAATAGCTCGATAACTTCAGCCTGATTAATTACTTGTCTATCGGTAGCAGGCAAACCTGGGACATAAATTCGCTTACCGTATTTAGGTTCTGAGAGGTTGTCATCGCTCAAAAAAGCTTGCCGCAAAAATTTAACCGTGGCTGACGATATCCAGCCTGACTCTTCTACAGCAGAAGGCACGATTAATTTGGTAGCAGCAATATGGGAATAGCGATCGCTAGATAGAATTTTGGTTGGCGGAATTTTTAATAATTCTAAAGTTTCTTTTTGAAAAGAGCGATTGATGTTATTAACTACAAACCAATCGATCGCATCTAAATCGATGCCGCTAAGGCGAATTGCTTCGATTTTAGGAATTACATCCAATAGCCAACGCTCGTAAGAGTGTCCTGCTATTGTCGATAGAACAGCAACCTTGCCCCTGATTTCTGCAACTGGCGGCAGTTTTTCAACGTGAAACAACGGATGGCTTTCTGCGATACTGCCACGCTGAGATGCCGATAACTTCCAAGGATAACTAAAGGACAAATCTGCAAGCAAATAACCATCGGGAGTAATAATCGCTCTAGCATCACAAAATTGCCAGGAACTTTTTTGCGGTGCGATCCAAACTCTACCTTTAAGAATAGTAACTACAAAAGGCACCGTCGTCGCTACGGGCAGAGAATCAGGAAAACAACATTTATAGACATTTTTCCCTAGCTGTTTGGGAGTAAAATAGGCAATTGTTTCGTGGCGATCGCCAGCTATGTTTTGTGCCTGGCTTAAAGAACTTGTACCTGTTACCGAAACTAATTCTGGCGGTCTTTTTTTAGTTATTTGAGGCTGAGAATAGCTTTCTTGCCAAGCAATTGTAGTGTAGACAAAATTATTAAATTGACAGTCTCTAGCCCAGTCTTGGGTAAGAGTATAGACTCTTTGCGGCAATCGCGGCGCATTTTTATCTACGGGAAATAACTCCAGGGGACTATTACTGCGGATAATTTCGCTCAAGCGAACTTTTAGCTGGCGGCAATCGCCATCGACCAGCAAACCCAGGCGATAAATTGCTATGGCAGCATCAAATCGTCGCTGTTTTGCCAAACAGTTTCCCAGGCGCAAATATACTTCTGGTTCGTCAGTTTTTATTTCTAGAGCCTGTTGAAAATAAAACTTGGCTCGCTCGAACTCTCCACGCTCGAACCAAATCTCTCCCCAACAACAACAAGTTTGCCAGAGATAGTGATAGATTTCCGAATAATTTAATTTCTGTTCTAAAACGTTGAGAAAGCGAGCGCAGGAAGATTTTGCCATTTCTAGTAGGGTCTGAGGTTGAATGGCTATACCTTGGCGTATATAAGCAGCGATAAAATTAGGCTGAAGAGAGATGATGCGTTGCCAACACTCAATAGCTTCAGCAAGTCGTCCGACTCGCTGTAAAACCTCGGCACAACGGCTATATGCCACAAGGTTGTGGGGTTCTAGTTCTATTACCTTACGAAAACAAGCAATGGCGGCAGTATAATCTCCGCGCCGCTGCCACAGCTTGCCCAGATCTTGATAAGCCACAGCCATCTGAGGATCGATAGCAATTGCATACTCAAAACTGGCTAGAGAGAGTTCTGGCTGTCCGTCTAGCCAGTAAACTCGTCCGAGAGCGCAGTGTAAGCTAGCCTGAGTGGGGTCGAGTTCCAATCCCCCTCGTAAGGCGGCAATAGCATCGCTATATTTTTGTAGTTTCGAGAAAATATTACCCAGCTTAGTATAGGTATCTATTCGCTCTGGCTGAAGCGCGATCGCCTGTTGATAGCTGGCTACTGCTGCTTCTAAATTATGTTGCCGCTCGTAAATCGCTCCCAAATTAAAATATGCTGCTGCATTTGGCTCGCTTTCCAAAGTTTTTTGATAGGCAGCGATCGCCAGATCCCAGCTTTCTTGCCGCTGGAAAATTACGGCAAGATTAAACTGTACTTGTGTCCAGTCGGGTTTGAGATTTAATGCTTGCTGATAGTGTCGCACTGCCTCATCCAGCCGATCTTTTTTGCCATATAACAAACCTAGTTGGGCATAGACTTCGGGTTGCTCGAATTCGCTATTAAGCTTGCTCAAAACGTCTGCCGAAGCTTTATTCGACAGATTTTTGAGTAGTTTTTGATAGGTGGCAATTGCTGCATCTACTTTTCCCAGACGCACATAAGCTTTAGCTAAAAAAGGATAGATGCCGGCTGCTAATTCTTGTCTTTCGGCGGCTGATTCACAAGCAGTAGCGATCGCTCCCCATTCTTCCCTGGCAAAGTAAGACCTGATTTTTTCGCTAAAAGATTCGTCTTGCATCTTCATAAGTCAACGCCATCGGGAATGAGTTTTACCAAAGCAGGTTATAATATATTGTAATACTTGGTTTTAGAACGTAAAGCATCATCCCTTACTAAGCATGATTTGTTAGTAAGCCCAGATTCTAAATCTTTAGGATATAAAAGAAATTTACGGTAGGCAAAATAGAACAAACTTTATAGAGCTAATATGGGATTTGCTAATGTAAAACCGCTCGTTAGTGTAATTATTCCCGTCGAGCGTGGCGATCGCTACATCGAACGGGCTGTGACTAGCGTTTTACAACAAAAAAACTGTAACTATGAAATTTTAGTCATCGATCGCGGCTCTAGCGATCGCACTTCAGAAATTTTAGCCACCTACAGCGAGCGACTGCGCTACTTTCGGCAGCAGCAGGGGTTAGCAGCAGCACTCAATCTGGGAATTACTCTGGCACAAGGAGATCTAATTACTTTTTTAGCTGCGGATGAATATTATTTACCTAATAAGTTAGTCTCTCAAGCGGCAATTTTCGTTCGCAGAAACAATATCGGTATGGTTGACAGCGGTTGGCAGACAATAGAAGCTGACGAACGAGAGCAGCTTACAGTCTGCCCCTGGCAGAGCATACCCAAGTTAGATTTAGAAGCCTGGCTGGCTCGTTCGGCGCTCGTTCCTGGCACGATGATGTTTCGTCATGAATGGCTAAAATATGTTGGTGGTTTTGACGAAAAGTTTCCTGGTGCCGAAGCTTGGAATTTGGTTCTCAAACTAGCTCTTAAAGGTTGCCAAGCGGAATGGTTAAAACAAGTTACGGTTGGCTGTCAGCACAAGTACCCGGCTATAGAGAACAGTTTACTGCAAGCTAATTCTGTAAATGCAGTTTTAGATGATTTTTTTACTCAGCCAGATTTGCCTCTTACAATTCGTTCGCTAAAAAACTCAGTGAGCTATCGAACTCTAGTTGAGCTTGCCTGGTATTTAGATTGCAGAGGGCAGCGAGTCGAAACAATGGCATATTTAAAAAGAGCCTGGAGTTATCGCTCTGCTTTAGCGACAGAAACTGTAGTTGACTGGATAGAAAGTTTTGCTCGACATTCTCGCGAACGAAAACTCGATTTTGACGTTAATTCACTAACTCTTGCTGCTGAGTGGCAACAGTTACTTAAATGGACGATGGAAATTACTGACAAAAGTGGTTCCAATTAAGTTATGCTCCAACAATAAACATTAGACATTAGTTGCTGTCTTCAATTATGACCGTCGCTCGTACTATTTGTTTGGGTTTTCTGGCTCTAATCACCCTTGGCTCTTTGCTGTTGTTCTTACCTATTGCGACTGCTGATGGCACCTGGAATAATCCGATCGTGGCATTATTTACCTCTACCTCTGCCGTATGCGTCACTGGTTTGGCAGTAGTCGATACTGGTGAATATTTTTCTTTCTGGGGACAGTTATTTATTTTGCTGCTCATCCAAGTAGGTGGTTTGGGCTATATGATGACTACCACTTTTTTAATCTTGCTATTAGGTAGAAAGTTTGACCTCAGACAAAAATTTGCCATTCAAGAATCCTTCGATCGCCCTTTTTTGCAAGGGAGCACTAATTTGGTGCGATCGATTATCGCCACGACAGCAATTTTTGAAATCACGGGAATTTTTTTATTGCTACGAACTTTTGTTGTCGAGTATGGTTGGTCTGATGGGTTATGGCTCTCAATTTTTCACAGCATTAGTGCCTGGAATAACGCTGGTTTTAGCCTGTTTTCCGATAGCTTGGTTGGGTATCAAGATTCTTGGGCAATAAACTTAATTATTTCGAGTTTGGTTATTTTTGGCGGTATTGGCTATCAGGTAATTGTCGAAATGTATTTGTGGTTTCTCAACTTTGCCCAGAGAAAACGCAAAAGATTTTGCTTTTCGCTGAATTTTAAAGTAGTCACCAGTACGACGATACTTTTGTTAATTGTAGGAACTATTGCCTTTTTCTTTACCGAACTACAAAATCCCGATACTCTGCAAACCCTTCCTTTTAAAGCCAAATTTCTATCCGCCTGGTTTCAATCTATGACCACTAGAACGGCTGGGTTTAACACCATCGATCTCGGTGAAATGACTGCGGCAGGTCTGTTTATTACTATGGGTTTAATGTTTATTGGTGCCAGTCCTAGCGGTACTGGAGGTGGGATTAAAACTACTACCTTTCGTATTCTTTATGACTCTACCAGATCGGTGCTGCGGGGAAAAAATCAGGTAGTTATATATCAAAGAGAAGTTCCTAGTACCTTAATTTTAAAAGCGATCGCCGTAGTTTTTGGTTCTGCTGCCACAATAGTCGTAGCAACTATTTTAATTTCCTGGTTCGATGCCGGCTTTTACTTTATTCAAATTTTGTTTGAGGTGATTTCGGCATTTGCTACGGTAGGTCTATCTGTAGGAATAACCGCTGATATATCTACTCTCTCCAAATTAATTTTAGTTTTTGTTATGTATGCAGGAAGAGTTAGCATTTTGATTTTTATCGCTGCTATTATTGGCGACTCTCGTCCCAGTACCGTTCAGTATCCCGAAGAAAATCTGCTAGTTGGATAGCTAAGTTTTTACTTACCAGAAAAGTTCGCTAATCGAGATCGCACTTAGATTAAAATGCCAATAGCGACAATTATTTTAGGTAATAATTAGATTGAGATCTCTAAATTTTTTGACCAATCCCTCGCGCCAAAATCGCCAATTTGCCGTAATCGGCTTGGGTCGTTTTGGTCGAGCAGTATGCCAGACTCTACATGAAATGGGTTGTGAAGTTTTAGGCACTGATATAGATGAAAAATTAGTCACTCAGGTATTGACCCAGAGAATTGCTTCTCATGCGATTCAGCTTGACTCTACCGAACCAGAATCTTTAAAGGAGGCTGGTATCTTTGAAATGGATACGGTAATTGTGGCGATTGGTAATTATTTACAAGAAAGTATTATTACTACTCTTAATGTTAAAGAAGCAGGTGTAGAACACGTTATTGCCAAAGCTTCTTCAGAAATTCACGGCAAAGTCTTACAAAGAGTCGGGGCAGACCGCGTAGTTTTCCCCGAACGGGAAGCTGGTTGTTCTCTAGCCAGAACTTTAAACCAACCCGCACTCTTGGAACGATTTGAATTAGATCCCGAAAATAGTATTGTGGAAATTTTAGTTCCAGAAACTTTTCACGATAAAACTATCGCTCAATTAGAATTAAGGCGACGCTACGGAATTAGTATTTTGGCTATTGGAGACGGAGATAAGTTTGTTACCAATCCCAACCCCCAAGAGAGGCTAAAGAAAGGCTCGATTATGGTAGTGATTGGGAGTAATCGCAATATTCAGCGTTTGCCAATATAGGGGTAAGATACTGCATTGCCCGTACATTATCAATTTCTTCTATTAGCAAACCAGGCTTGTAATTGTTGGCGGCATTCCGATTCTCTGATACCAGCAATTACCGACAAACGATGAAAAGAACAGGCACTATCGGGAAGATTTGTGACGGTGCGAATTGCGCCAGTTTTGGGATCGCTCGCGCCATATACTAGTAAACTCAGTCTAGCTTGAATAATTGCTCCAGCACACATGGGACAGGGTTCTAGAGTCACATAAAGAGTGCAATTTTTCAGATAGTAGTTTTGTTTTACTTTACAAGCCTCACGAATGGCTAAAATTTCTGCGTGTGCTGTCGGATCGCCATCGCGTTGTTTGCGATTGGCGGACTCGGTCAATAGGTTTCCTCGTTCATCTACAATTATTGCCCCGACAGGAATTTCTCCAGCTTTACCTGCCTCATTTGCCAGAGCGATCGCTTGTTTCATCCATTGACGATGAAGCAGATAAGCATCGTAGTTTAAATAAGAGAGCGATTGCCTCGAATTCATAAGAATCTATAGAATTACCGACTCGATCGCCACAAAAAACTATTAAGCTGAGTGTAACGCAAACTACATAGTTAAGTTTATACGGCGATCGCACCATGAAATCAGAAGAAATAGCCCCGATTCTGAACCAGCAGTTTCCCGAGGCTACAGTCAAACATGAAAGCAAAGATACCTGGCAAGTAGATCTAGATCGCTTGCATTTATTAGTGGTTTTATCTGAAGATGGTTCCTGGCTGCGAATGTTAGTTCCTATCGCTTCTGCTGCCGAAGCACAGTCTTTGCTAACTCAACTCTTGAGCGATAATTTCGATACGACCCAACAGGTTCGCTATGCCCTGGCTCAAGGGGTACTATGGGGAGTATTTCACCATCGTCTGGCTAGTTTGACCGATGAAGATTTTGTTAGTGCGATCGCTATTTTAGTATCTCTACTCGAAAAAGGTTTGTCCGAACCTTTCAGTCAGGTAATCGAACAGCGCATCCGTCAGATTATCAAAGCTGCCAAGCAGCAAGGACAGAGTTTAGAAGCTACCTATCAAACTCTGGATAGATTTTATCAAGAAGGAATGCTTGGCGGTGTAGACCAAGATCCCCAGCAAAGAAAACAGTTTCTAGCCGCCTGGAAATATCAGTTGGAAAGGTTGTGGTCGGAAGTAGAAGTTTAACCAGAAAGCTATTAGCTTTAAACGAGGACGTTATTTTATGGATATTGTGGAAACTTTAAAGCAAGATTATCAAAGATTTCCCGAAAATCAAACCTATAGTATTTATGCCGATGACGTTTATTTTAAAGATCCCCTAAATGAATTTCGGGGTCGCGATCGCTACAAAAAAATGATTGGTTTTATCGGTACTTTTTTTGGCAATGTGCAAATGGATGTCCATCATATTACCCGTAAGGACGAGATAGTTAAAGTGGAATGGACTTTAAACTTGACTTCTCCTTTACCCTGGAAACCCAGACTGGCAATTCCTGGTTGGACTGACTTAAAAATAAACTCATCAGAAAAAATTGTTTCTCATATAGACCGCTGGCACATTTCACCTTTTGATGTTTTGCTTCAGAATTTTGGCGTAAAAAAGGTACACAATGATAAGTAATGTAAATATACGATCTAAAGTAAATTTCAATGCGTGTAATTTTAATGACTGGAAAAGGAGGAGTTGGTAAAACCTCCGTAGCGGCTGCAACTGGTTTGCGGTGTGCCGAACTAGGCTATAAAACCTTAGTTTTAAGTACAGATCCCGCTCACTCACTAGCTGACAGTTTCGATGTTGAGTTGGGACACGATCCGCAACAGGTAAGACCCAACCTGTGGGGTGCCGAACTAGACGCACTGAGAGAATTAGAAGGTAACTGGGGTGCAGTCAAGCGTTATATTACTCAGGTTTTACAGGCTAGAGGTTTAGATGGAGTTCAAGCCGAAGAGTTGGCGATTTTACCTGGGATGGACGAAATTTTTGGCTTGGTAAGAATGAAACGCCACTACGACGAAGGGGATTATGAGATTTTAATTATCGATTCTGCACCAACAGGAACGGCTTTAAGATTGCTCAGTCTTCCCGAAGTTGGAGGCTGGTACATGAGACGTTTTTATAAACCCCTACAGGGAATGTCGGCGGCGTTAAGACCATTGTTCGAGCCGTTTTTTAAGCCGATTACGGGTTTTTCTTTACCTGATAATGAAGTGATGGATGCACCTTATGAGTTTTACGAACAGATCGAAGCTTTAGAAAAAGTTTTAACCGACAACAATCAAACCTCAGTACGTTTGGTAATGAACCCCGAACGTATGGTAATTAAAGAATCCCTTCGCGCTCATGCGTACCTTAGCTTATACAATGTCGCTACAGATTTAGTTATTGCCAATCGCATTCTTCCCGACGAAGTAAACGATCCATTTTTCCAGCGTTGGAAAGCCAATCAGAATACCTACAAACAAGAAATTTACGATAATTTTCATCCTTTGCCTGTAAAGGAGGCACCACTATTTACAGAAGAGATGTGCGGTTTAGAGGCTTTGGAAAAACTCAAAGAAACTCTCTATAAAGATGAAGATCCTACCAAAGTATATTATCAAGAAAATACGATAAAAATAATCCAAGAACAGGATAATTACAGCCTCCACCTTTATTTACCTGGTATTCCCAAAGAAAAAATTCAGTTAAACAAAACGGGAGACGAACTCAATATTAGAATTGGCAATCATCGCCGTAATTTGGTTTTACCCCAAGCATTAGCGGCACTTCAACCTTCTGGTGCCAAGATCGAGGAAGACTATTTAAAAATTAGCTTTAAAGATGCGGCATAAACTTCGGGTAAAAAGTAAATTTTATAGTTCGCATTTGCTTCAACATAAGCATAGCGGATAAGAAAATAGAGTTGCATCAGGGTTGGGTTTTGTTTCTTAACCTGAGAGCATCTCACTTTTGCAGTAAGTACAAATGCTTAAAGTAGAATAATGTCAAGCAAGACTCTTTTGAATAAAGCAAGACACCAAAAGAACAATTAATTGTTGTCTAGATAATGCAATCTTTGATTCAAGTATTTCTGCTTAATTGAAAACTGGGATGCTCTCGTCGGCTTGACTACAGATATTTTTTAAAATCTGACTTTCTTTACTGTAGTATTGCGTTATGTAGTTGGGGCTCTTAACTCATATCTATTTTTATTTCTGCATCAAATATATTTCAATACTTTAATTAGCAACGCAGACAATCAAACTGCTACTCAAACCGATACAATAAATAAATAATTCATATATTTTACGCTTTAATATCATATGCCTCCTCGTTGGCCCCGCAAACCAGACCGCAAAACAGATCCTGAATACAGACGTTTGGACGATATTATGAACTTTGCCATCCACGTAGGCATTTATGCTGCGGTTAACTCTGGCTTATGGTTCGTTCATAACCTTAAGTCTACCGAATGGACTTGGCTACTGTGGGTTAACGGTGTTTGGTTTGGAGTTTTAGCACTGCATTTTATTTATATTAAAGCGATCGCAGATTATTCATCGGTAAAATCTAATGGCTAGCACAAAAGAAATTGAAACTTTAGCAGCGCAAATTGGCGAAAATATCTACATTGATGTAGCTAAATGGCATTTGTATCTTGCCGATGCCCATTTACATACAACTGTAGCCGAACGAGCTTATTCTTTATTAGAAGAAAATTCTTTGAGCGAAAGTACCGTTAGCGATTTATTAAAAGATATTTCAGTTAAATTAGGCGGAGGTAAAAAAGAACTTTCTCTATCAGATCTCATCCCTGCATCAAACCAAAGAGATCTTTTAGAATTGCTAGAAAACTATCAGCAAGAAATGTAATAAAAATTGCTATAGCGATCGCTTTTTGCTATTACCAATACGGTGATAAAAGTTTCGTAATTTATGAGGAGAAATTCTCAAAAAGTAACCAATAATAATTAATTGATTGACTAAAGTAGTTTTAAATACTCCTAGCTTTTGCCAACGACGAGCGGAAGTTACTACAGCAGCAGGCGCGATCGCAATTTTGCCTCGGTGTTTCAATCTACTAATAAATTCAAAGTCTTCCATAATTGGTAGATTGGCATAGCCACCAATATCTATAAATGCCTGTTTGCGAATAAATATAGCCTGATCGCCATAGGGAAGTTGTAAAAAGCGCGATCGCAATTTAACCATAGTTTCTACAAGGCGTAAGGCTTTGGATTCAGCGTCGATAGCTAGTTCAAACGCTCCCGCAATTACCTTTGTTTGAGCCAGGGATTGTCGTACCAACTTGGCGTAGTTGGAAGGTAGTTGACTATCGGCATGAAGAAACAACAAAAAATTTCCTTTAGCTATAGCAGCACCTGCATTCATTTGACTGGCGCGGTTGGGTTCTGCGGCGATTGCTCTAATGTTCATTTGTCTGGCAATTTCAACGGTGCGATCCTGACTGCCGCCATCAACCACAATTAGCTCTACATCATCGCTAGCTTGAAGGCGTTTTAAAGTCTGGGCGATAATTGCCTCTTCGTTGAGAACGGGGATAATAATGCTAATGATTGGCTGCATTGTTTTCTAAAAACGGCATCCAGATAACTACAGGTTTCAAGTTAGACATGGTATATCGTATTTGTATTCTGATTTTAATTTTGCTTAGTTTTACGCCAAATGCGATCGCCTCAACCATGACGGAAAGGTTAGACAGCTTCCCTGACTGGAATAACAAGCCCTCAGTGCAGACTGCCAGAGGCGATTTAGAGTTTCCTGACTGGATGGCGGGAACTTGGGAGGTAACTAGTACCCTGGTAGAGCAATTCGCGCCTCTGGCACCAGATATTGTCACTCCAGGTTTTGAAGACAACAGAAGCTATTTCAACAAAGCGATCGCCTTTCAAGTTAGATTTGGTAGAGAGTATGATTCGCCTCGAACCAAGTTTTTTTCTCTTTACACTTCTCAGCCAGCCGTAGTAGCAGATCGTGCTTTTAACAGTAAAAATATCACTCAGGCTTATTTAGGAACAGACAGCGTTTATCGAGTAAAAGTAGATCCGAGTAATCCCAATCGACAAATAACTTTACTTAGAGGAGACAAAAGACTAGTTTCCACCGTTACCGAACGATATAGCGAACAATTAGCTGCCGATGAGTTTCTGGCGACAGAAATAATCGAACAGCTATTTAAGTCGCCAGAAAGAATCTATCTCAATCAAGTAGAAATTCTTTCAGATTATCAATTTATCTCACCAGAGAATATTAGGGGGGAACAGATTACAGCTATATATCTATCACCCCAAGATCCCGATTATTTTAAAGCGGGAAATCGCCCTGTAGCACTATATCACTATCATTTAGTCCTCAAGAAACAAATTACAAATAAGTTCTCAGAGAAGTTGCCGAAGCAATAGTAAGTAAAACTACCAGCAATACAATCGTCCAAGTTTTATATTTGCCGCTAGCGGCTTTTTTAGCTAACCAAGACTCTTGTTCTGCTATTTGCGATCGCAATTCATCAATTAAATCGGTTTGCTTGACACCTTGTTGAGTCAGTAAGTTGTAATTGCTGGTTTCAGACTCTAGTTGCTGGTTTAGTTTGTCTATTTGGCGATCGCGATCGCTTAACTGACTTTGCAAAGTTTGATTTTTATCTGTCACTTGCTTTAGTTGAGTTTGCTTTTCTGTTAGCTGTTGACGTACGGATTTAACACTTTTTTCTTCTTCAGCTACTCGCGCTTCTAAATCACCAACTGTTTTTAAATTATCTTCTAGCTGTTGTTGCTGTTGCCTGGTTTGCTGTTGTGCTCGATCTAACTTTTGCGCGATCGCTTGTTTATCTGCTAATAACTGCTCTCTTGCAGTTTCTTTTTGCTCGATGTCTGTTTGCAAATTTTCTAATTGCTGTCGCGCCTCAGTTAATTGTGTTTGTACATCCTGAGAGCGATCGAGTTGTTGGGAAAGTTCTTGTTGTAATTCGGCAAGTTTTTGTTCGGTTTCATCCACCTGCTGCTGTAGACTTGAATTTGCTTCAGTTTGTCGCTCTAATAAAGCTCTTTTACTTTCTAACTGGGTGGATAAATTACTAATTTGTGACTCAAGTTGCTGTCGCTCGTTCTGAGAACTCTTGACATTCGACTCGGAGCGTTCTAGCTGCTGCTGTAAATTTTGGCTATTGTTCTGTTCTGCTTCTAACTGGCTCGATAACTCCTGAATTTGCGACTCAAGCTGTTTATTATCATTTTGATAACTAGCTACTTGCGACTGTGCCTGCTCTAACTGCTGTTGCAAACTTTGACTATTGGCTTTAGCTTCCGACAGTTCGCTATTTATTGCCTCAATTTGCCGTTCTAAGTCAGAATTAGCTTCGGTTTGCTGATTGAGCGCGACTTGCTCTCTTTCTAGCTGTTGCTGTAGATTTTGGCTATTGTTCTGTTCTGCTTCTAACTGGCTCGATAGCTCCTGAATTTGCGACTCAAGCTGTTTATTATCATTTTGATAACTAGCTGCTTGCGACTGTACCTGCTCTAGCTGCTGTTGCAAACTTTGACTACTAGCTTTAGCTTCCGACAGTTCGCCATTTATCGCCTCAATTTGCCGTTCTAAATCAGAATTAGCTTCGGTTTGCTGATTGAGCGCGACTTGCTCTCTTTCTAGCTGCTGCTGTAAATTTTGGCTGTTGTTCTGTTCTGCTTCTAACTGGCTCGATAGCTCCTGAATTTGCGACTCAAGTTGCTCTAGCTCGCTCTTAGCATTAGCTGTTTCTGATTGTGACTGCTCTAGCTGCTGCTGCAAACTTTGACTGTCGGAAGCCAAAGCCGACAGTTCGCTTTGTAATTGCTCTAACTCTCGATCCTTATCTGCTAGCTTCTGTTGGGAAAGGCGATCGCTTTCTTCTTGGCTAGCGAGTTGTTGCTGTAACTGCTCTAATGCTTCCGTTGAAGTGCTGACTTGCTCCTGTTGTCCGACTAATTGCTGTCTTAATTCTTCAATCAGACTGGTTTGAGTTTCTATCTGTTGTTTTTGCTCCGCATTTACAGCATCGCGTTCTTTTAACTGTTTTTGGATCTCAGCAAGTACTCGCTCTTTTTCTTGTAGCTGCTGTTGTAAATTCTGGGAACTGGCTGCAAGTGCAGAGAGTTCTCGCTCTAATTTTTCTACTAATGATTTCTGTTCGCCAACTTCAGTTGGTTCGCGTTTTTGTGCCTCATTAGCAAAGACTGCACCATCTAAAACTTTGATTTTGTTTGAAGCGATGTCTTGAGTTGACATATTAGATATAGCTATTGTCTGTGCTGCGGAGCTACTAGCAATGGCAATTTGTCCCAAAACCAAACTTTCAATTAGCCTGGATTTACTCAATCCCGTTTCTTTAACGATTGAATTTAAATTTTTTAAAGCTTCTGAGGTTAGAGAAATTCCTAATTGGGATTTTTCTAGAAAACCAACATTTTTGCGAGTGGTTTTTGGTTTTTTACGCGCCATTTAGTCTACTCCAGCAATTCGTTATAAAATTTTCTATCAGATACTATTGAAGTATTTTGCCATGCTAATGTAGCTGTAGTTCGTCTAGATTTTTCAAAACATTAAACCTTTCAAAGCAAATCTACGAACAATTGCTAATTAATTATGTATTTGCAATTGTCGATCTGGTTTTAGTTCGAGCGAGCTATAGCTTTGCGTATCGGACTGTTAATTTTGCCAATTCGGCAGTTTTATTACTTTGCTGCTTGATACTTAAAATTAATTTTGGCTTTAGCATCTGGCAAGTAAAGCCTGAAACTTCAGCAACAACAACTACAACTTGCTAACTAAAGTTATTTGATATTTATTATAGAACGATCGCACTCGTAATTTCAGCGACGACTTATTTTGACTTTCGGCAATAGCTCAAAGCTACTGTAACTTTATTTCGTCGCGGCGAGAAGACTTCTTCCCTTTTCCTTTGTCAACGAGCATCATTTATTTTTGTTACGAACAGTAAAGTTATGACGATGACATTTTCAACAAAATTCATTCTGTCATGCCAAGTTTAAATTTTTTACGAAAATATTGTCTAAAACTCTGGAAAAACAGAAGTTCTATTTTAGAATATAGAAGTGCGGAGACAAATGTTTCCGTTCACTCCTCACACCACACTCCGTCCGATAATACAACGGGCGGTTTTCTATTTTTAACCAAAATAATAGCAGACTAAGGTTCGATCGGCACTCGACATAAATTGTAAAAAATGTTTGAGTAGTTAGTTTCGATCGCTAATCAACCTGTTTATCTATCTTCTATCTATCTATAGGGTAGTCTCCGATTGTGATAAAATCTTGTAATATTAAATAGAATTATGCTAAATAAGGATTTAATAGGCATGTCAGCAGCTGCCCCAGTAACAGATTCCAGTTTTACGGAACAAGTTTTAGAAAGCGAAGTTCCCGTACTCGTAGATTTTTGGGCACCTTGGTGCGGACCTTGCCGCATGGTTGCCCCAGTAGTCGAAGAAATAGCCGAGCAATATGAAGGACAGGTAAAAGTAGTCAAGTTAAATACTGACGAAAATCCTCAAGTTGCTAGCCAATACGGTATTCGTAGCATTCCTACCTTAATGATTTTTAAGGATGGACAGCGTGTGGATATGGTAGTAGGTGCAGTACCTAAAACGACATTGGCTAATACTTTAGAAAAATATCTTTAGTTTTTCTCGGTATTAAGTATAAAAAAATTAAACATAATATTATTACTGTGGCTTTGGCAAAGCTTTCCCCTGAAAGTAAGCTAAAGCTATTTTTATTGTTTCAAAGGAACTGGACTTTAGGCTTTAGGTAAAAAGACTTTCTACTCCTCAAAATGTAACCGAGGTTACTAAAGCTTGGGTAATGACAATTAGATAGCTACAATATATATAGCCGTAGTCAATTATTATATGGTTTTATCTTCCCCTCAATCGAAGTTATTGCTTACCCAAGAGATCGGAGAATTACTCGGTAGCTTGGGCGAACATAAAAACAAACAGTGGATCGAACGAGCGTTAGCGGTACTAGTTAGAATAGCTAAAGAAGATACCGAACGTTTGGATTGGAAAATACTTACGGCATCATTAGAAGATTTAGAACAAGGGTTTAAAAAGTTTTATCCTTACCGCCACGTTAGGAAAATAGCCATTTTCGGTTCTGCCAGAATAGAAAAAAACACTGCTGAGTACCAAATGGCAGTCGATTTTGCACGATGCATTACCCAGTTAGGATTTATGGTAATTACTGGTGCTGGAGGGGGTATTATGCAGGCTGGCAACGAAGGAGCGGGTAGAGTTAACTCCTTTGGTCTTAATATTAAGTTACCATTCGAGCAAAATGCCAACCAGGCAATTGACGGCGATGACAAACTTATCGATTTTAAATACTTTTTTACCCGCAAACTATTCTTTTTACGTGAAAGCGATGCGATCGCGCTGTTTCCTGGCGGATTTGGAACTCAAGATGAAGCTTTTGAAACTCTAACTCTCTGTCAAACAGGTAAGTATGGTCCCGTACCTTTAGTTTTAATCGACAAGCCTGGTGGAGACTATTGGCACTTATGGAATGATTATATTCATCAACAATTGTGCGATCGCGGCTTGGTTAGTCCAGACGATCCGAGTCTATACACTATTACCGACAATGTTGAAACAGCTTGCCAGACAATTCAAAATTTTTATCGCGAATATCACTCCAGTCGCTACGTTGGCGATCGGTTTGTAATTCGCCTTAATTCTGAGTTGAGTGACACCACAGTCGAACAACTAAATCAAGACTTTAGCGATATTTTGGCTAAAGGAAAAATTGTTAAAAGTAAGGCACTGCCAGAAGAACGAGATGATGAAACCGCCAAATTACCTCGTTTGGTATTTTACTTCAACCAGCGTAACTTTGGACGTTTGTATCAGTTAATTAATATTATCAATCAATCTGGTCAACCTTGTGAAGCTACCGAACATCCAGAACGAAAGTAGCAAGTAGCAAGTAAAAAGATTTTACCAATGAACGTACGATTGCTTAACATTTAGCATTTATCAATGTTCGATGTTCACTGTTCCTTATTCCCCGTTCCCTTCACAAACTACTGTTTGACATATCTCCGCCAAACCCGATAACTCCAACTAAGCAATAACAAAATTTGACGTATTTTTTGCACCTGTAGCTGTAAAATTTGATAGCGGTGTCTAAAAAGATGAATGTTACCGTGTCCGCGATAGATAATTTGTGGTGCGAGCGCTAGTACATAACTAAAATAGTTTTCGTAGTTAATTACAATTGCGGTTATGCGTTTGACTATCGATCGTAATTGTAAAATTTTAATTGCCAAGTACACATTAAGTAGTGTAATTAGTAAATTAATCAAAACGATTAAAACGATTGTTATTTGATGTCGAACTAAAAAATTGTAAATTAAAAGCAATTCTAAAAAAAAGATCGCGACTAACTAATTTTTTCTCTCGTAAAAATCTCTACGAACGGCAATCGCCATGAAAACTAATGAAGCTACTAATTTTAAGTAACGGTCATGGAGAAGATGTAATTGCTATTCGTATTATAAAACAATTACAACAGCTAACGTCTTACAAATTAAAGTTAGCGGCTTTGCCAATCGTCGGAGAAGGACACGCCTATACCCAATCTAACATTCCCATTGTTGGTAAAGTGCGACAAATGCCTTCTGGTGGCTTTATCTATATGGAAAGTAATAATTTGTGGCAAGACGTTCGCGGCGGTTTGATTGGGCTAACCATAGAACAAATAAGACTTGTTAGAAAATTAAGTAAAGAATGGTCGATTCTGGCAGTAGGAGACATAGTTCCGTTACTCTATGCCTGGTTGAGTAGTAGTAACTTTGCTTTTGTAGGAACGGCTAAGTCAGAATATTATTTGAGAGACGAAACAGGGTGGTTGCCCAAAACTTCTAGTTTAGAACGCTGGTTTGGTTCGGTGTATTTGCCTTGGGAACGCTGGTTGATGGCTAATTCGCGCTGTAAAGCTGTTTTTCCTAGAGACACCCTGACAGCAAAAATTCTACAGCGATGGTCGTCAATTTCTACCTACGATTTGGGAAATCCCATGATGGACGATTTGGAGTGTGAAAAACCTATTAAGATTGAGAAAAGACGAGAGCGAGTAACTGTGTTGCTGTTACCTGGTTCGAGAATGCCAGAATCTTTACATAATTGGCAACAAATAATTTCCGCAGTATCGGGAGTAATCGATCGCTTCAGCCACGTCAAACTAGAATTTTTAGCGGCGATCGCGCCTAATGTAAATCTCAATCCGTTTGTAGAATATGTAATTACTCAAGGTTGGTATCTTACTGCAACTTCCGTTTTAACTCGTGCCAACGCCACATTATATCTTACTCAAAATGCTTATGCTTGCTGCTTGCAACAGGCAGATATAGCGATCGCGATGGCAGGTACGGCTACGGAACAGTTTGTCGGTTTGGGCAAACCTGTAGTTACCATGCCAGGAAAAGGTCCGCAATTTACCTATGCTTTTGCCGAAGCGCAAACTCGCTTGCTAGGCTGTTCGGTTATTTTAGTAGCGAACGAGCGACAGGTAGCTAATACTATGTTTGCAGTTCTTAATAATCCTCAACAGTTAGAAGCGATCTCCACAAACGGTAAGCGACGAATGGGAAGTGCTGGCGCGTCTAAAAGAATTGCTTTATGCTTACAGGAAAAATTATTGGAGCGGTTTTAAGCAGTGAACAATGAACAATAAACAGTTAACAACAACAGTTTAGCTACAAAAGTGTTATTTGCTAACTACTAATTGCTCATGCAGCATATTAAACGGTATTTGTTGACCTATCGAGTAAAGTTTAAATTGTATCGAAATATTAAAACGTCAATCGATTTCTTTGTTGTTACAAAATAAGAAATAATGTACGTAGTGATACTTTTAGTACGGTCGTAATAATTAATAATAATAAATAGTATTGTACCACGAAATAACTAAGGTCGATTGCCGAAAGTTCACTAATAAACATAGTTAAATTAATTTTTTAATATTTAGATAAATGAAGTTAGCTGCGATCGATATAGGTACCAACTCCATTCACATGATTATTGCCGAAGCAACCAGCAAGTATAGCTTTAATATTCTCGATCGCGAGAAAGAAATGGCAAAATTGGGAGCGGGGGTATTTGCTTCTAATCGCTTGAGCGATCGCGCTTTTGAACTCGGTCTGGAAACTATTAGTCGCTATGTTCGACTAGCCGAGCGTATGGGAGTAGATGAGATTATTACTGCTGCAACTAGTGCGATTCGCGAGGCGCAAAACGGCGAAGATTTTTTAAACGAAGTAGTAGCTCAAACTGGTCTGTGTCCGAGAATTATTTCGGGAAAAGAAGAGGCGAGATTAATTTTTCTTGCTGTCCGCAACTCAATCGCTCTGGAAGATGACAAAGCTTTAATTCTAGATATTGGTGGTGGCAGTACGGAGGCTGCTGTGGGCGATCGCTACGAAATTTTTTATAGCGACAGTATGCCTTTGGGAGTTCAGCGCCTACTAGATATGTTTGAAGATAAGGGACCTGTTGGAGTGGAGGGACGAGGAGTTCTAGAGGCACATATTCGCTTCGTTGCCAAAGAAATTTTAGATAAGATACACCATATTGGTTTTGAGCGAGTAATTGGTACCTCGGGAACTATCCGTACTATGGGTGAGGCGGCGCATATCGCTGCTGGTGGCGAATCCTTACAGTCGGTTAACGCTGAAGTCGTAGGGTTAGAAGATCTTGGCGAATTAACTCAGAAACTGCTGGAAATGGATTTAGAAGAACGTGCCGAAGTTGATGAAGTAAGCAACAAACGTGCCGACGCAATTCATTTAGGCGGAGTGTTATTAGTACAGCTATTAAATATGGTGGGAGTAAAAGAAATTACTCTTTGTGATGCCTCCCTGCGAGAAGGGATGGTTTTAGACTATTTAGAACGGCATTCCCAAGAGGTTGCGGCTTCTTTTGAACTCAAAAATTTGCGACATCGTAAAGCAGCGCATCTAGTTCACAAATACGAGTCTGATTGGGAAGAAAATTCTCACATTGCTCATTTGGCACTACAAATTTTTGACCAAACTCAGAAACTGCACCAATACGGAGATTACGAACGAGAAATTTTGGAGTTTGCTGCTTTACTCCATGACATCGGACAGTTTATTTCTTTCCGCAAACATCATAAAAACTCGCGCTATATTATTAGACGAACCAATCCGAGAGGGTTTACCGATGAAGAAATATTGTTAATCAGGCATTTGACTCGCTATCACACTAAAGCCAAACCAAGCAAGAAACATAAGAAGTTTAAAAAACTCTCCAAACATCATCGTCATTTAATTAAAAAACTTTCGGGAATTTTAAGAGTTGCTGTTGCTTTAAACAAAACCAAGAATCAACGTGTCAAACAAATTTATTGCCAGGTGTCGGAAGAAAAACTAGAGATTGCAGTTTCTGGCGCAGACAATCTTGAGGTAGAGATTTGGGCAGCACAACGAAGCTCTGAGGTATTGGCACAGGCGATGAAACGAGAGGTTGAAATCAAAAAAAGCTTAATGAGCAATGAGCAATTATCAACGGCTCGGTAAACACTGTTCATTGTTAACTGTTCATTGTTAACTGCTTTAATAATTGTCGTTCGCTTGTTGCTGGCTCCAGACAGGATAAACCGCGGCAGACTAAACCTACTGCACCTTGAGGTAAATTAGGTTCCAAACGAAAAGCGGTAGTGGGAAAATAGTTAGGAATTAACTTAGCTAATTGTTCGGCAGTAGTTTTAACCAAAGTGCCGTTAAGCAACCAATCTAAGGCAACAAACAAACTAGGACAGGCTTGGGGCGATCGCTCCATAATAGTGCTGAAAGCTTTCAAGGCGGTTTCGGCACGTTCTAGATAGTCAGTATCTTCGGTTAATAAACCCAAACGCACCAGATTAGCAACTGCCGTACCGTTAGCAGCAGGAGTAGCATTGTCCATATAGCTGCGCTCGCGTATTAGTAATTCTTTACCACCATCGGCAGCATTGTTATAGTAGCCACCCTCTTCGCTCCAGAAAAAGCGATCGAACTCTTGCTGAAGCGCGATCGCTTTTTCTAACCATCGAGCATCTTGCGGACAAGCCATCTGTAAATCTAGTAGAGCTTTGATTAATAAAGCGTAATCTTCTGATTGTGCTAACACACTCACTCTGTCATCGTAGTTAAGACGGTGTAAGCGTCCACTTTGCCACTGATTATCTAAAATAAACTCAACTACTGCGATCGCCAAATCTAAATAAGATTGTTCTTTAAATACACTATAAGCTCTGGCTAATCCTGAAATGACCAAGCTATTCCAGGCAACGATGGTTTTAGTATCGGTAACTGGTGGAATGCGTCCTAACCAGTCTTTGCTTTTAGCTTCCCGATTGTTTTTTGCAGGAGGAAAACTATCGATCTCAGAGGCTGCCTTACCATAACGAACTGCAAATAGTTTTGCTAAGGCACTATTCAAAGTCTCGGATAATTGTTCTATTCCCAAACGCTGAAGTACATTTTTACCCTCAAAATTTCCTTCGGGAGTAACGGTAAATTCTGCCTGTAGCTGGCTTAGTTCTTCTGAAGACAGCAAGTCGGTTAACTCTTGGTAACTCCAGACGTAAAACTCGCCTTCTTCTGGTTCTGCGGCTTGGGGAGTAGTAAAATTATCGGCATCTTGAGCGGCATATAGTCCCCCTTGAGCCGAAGTCATCTCGCGTTTTAACCATTCTACCGTTAGCGCGATCGCTCGTTCGATTGCAGGTTTTTGAAACCCACTACTCCATAAGTTAGCCAGATATTCTAAAATCTGCCCATTATCATAAAGCATTTTTTCAAAGTGAGGCACAGTCCAGGTAGAATCAACAGTGTAGCGATGAAACCCCCCTCCTACATGGTCGAAAATTCCTCCCAGCACCAAATCTAGTCCTCTTTGTCGCGCTAGTTCGGTGGCATTATATTCAGAGCTTTCTTGCTGGCTATTTTGTAAAGCCAAAGCTGCATAGGGAATCATTGGAAAGCTAGGACGACCAAAATCGTTGGGACTAAGTACGGCCGTATTAGTTTCCATGCCGCGATTTAACAATTCTTCGCTAAGAATATTAGCTTTACCTGTAGGCAAGTTGGTTGACTGCTGAAGATTTTTAAAAATTTCTTCGGTCAAATTTTCCAGCTTTTCTGTTTCTTTGTCGTAAAAACGGCGAACTGCCTGAAGAATTTCTAAAAAACCAGGGCGACCGTATTTAGGTTCGACGGGAAAGTAAGTTCCGCCGTAAAAAGGAATTAGTTTATCTGGCGTGAGAAAAATATTGAGAGGCCATCCTCCTTGTCCGATCATCATCTGTAGCGCCTGCATATAAATGCTGTCGATGTCTGGTCTTTCTTCACGGTCTACTTTGATCGGCAGAAAGTTGGTGTTGAGATAGCTGGCGATCGCCTCATCGGAAAATGCCTCGCCTTCCATTACCGTACACCAGTGACAGCTTGAGTAGCCTATAGACAAAAAAATTGGCTTATTGTTTTGTTTGGCTAATTCTAAAGCTTCGTCACACCAATACCACCAATCGATCGGATTGTCGGCGTGTTTGCGTAAATACAGACTTTGAGTATTTGCTAGCTGATTGGGCATGATAGTTAGTGGTTAATAGTTTGAAGTTGCATAGCGATTGCAGCAGTCTATATACAATCGAAGCTGTTCTAACTGACTGTTAACTGTTAAGAATTTCTTTGGCTTTGTGATATGCTTCTAGAGCTTCAGGTGTAGCTGTTGCTAGAGATTTCTGGTGAATGCGTTCTAGAGCAGCAATGTATTCTGAATTCTTAGATAGCACGACATTAGCTTTAGATGAAGCGATAGTAGCTAACTGCGCTCTTAGAGGTAACTTGCTGAATACTTCCAGGCGTTTTTCGATTGACAAAGTAAGATCGCACCTCCCCTAGCAAAATGAAACAACTTTCAGTGTTGGCTTTGACTATAAGTATAGTAGCGAACTTCGCCGCAAAATCGGCTTGGGCATTACCACCGCCAGACGATATTCCCGAAGAAATCCTCCGCACTGAGATAATTTTAGAAGCGCGATCGCCTATAGACAGCAAACCATTAAGTGCGGCAGAATACGCAGAACTAGAAGCTAAACTGGCTGAAAGAGCATATCCTCAAGAGTTGAATTCCGATATTGAAGAACTAATTTTTTTATTGCAAATTAGAAAATTTTTTAAAACTATAATTCCTTTTTACTAGTTTCAATAGTGTTGAAACGCAAGCAGGTTATACAATTCCATAAAATAAAGATACAGATAAACTGCAAAGGAGCAGGGAACCGAGGAAAATTTATCGATCTGTAGTCAACATTTAAAAGTCACAAAAATCGAGTAGCAATCGACTATTACCATCGCTGGTATAGATGGAGCAAACAAATATGATAAAAGTAACCAATAACACCAATCCTGACGATCCTTTTAATTTAAATCGCTTTATTAGCGCACAAGAAGAAGTTTATCATCGCGCTCTAGCAGAGTTAAACAATGGCAATAAAAAATCCCATTGGATATGGTATATATTTCCGCAGTTTGCAGGATTAGGACAGAGTCAAACTTCTAAATATTACGCCATCAAAAGCCGAGAAGAGGCGTTGGCATATATAAATCATCCCGTTCTTGGTTCGAGATTGAGAGAATGTGCCAAAGTAGTGATTGCCGTTCAAGGGCGATCGGTTTCAGAAATTTTTGGCTACCCAGACAATCTCAAACTCAAATCGTCTATGACATTGTTTTCTTCTGTCGCATCAGATTCGGTATTCGATCGCGTTTTAGATAAATATTTTCAAGGCAATCGAGATGATAAAACACTTCAATTATTAGAAAAACTCGAATAGAACCCTCGCAGTTATAGCCATACGAACTTTCAATCGGAATGCAATTTCGTTTACTTATCCCGACAGTATGCCGAGTTTAGCGATCGATACAGACACTACTGGACGAGGCGATCTCCATTACAAACCAATTCACGGACAGTTATTTACTTCCAAGAAAATTCCCAGTTATAAAGAATTGCCTACAGATCTGATGTAGTCATCCCTTCAACAAAATAATCTCCAGATTTACCGCCAGTTTTACCGAGCAAACATATATTTTCAATCTGCATCGATTTTTCTAAAGCTTTTGCCATGTCGTATAGAGTTAAAGCGGCAACAGATACGGCAGTTAAAGCTTCCATCTCTACTCCCGTTTCGGCTTTAGTTATTACCGAAGCGCGAATTTGATAGCCTGGTAAATTGCGATCGCAAGTTATTTTTACTTCGATTTTGCTTAAGGGCAAAGGATGGCATAGGGGAATCAGATTTGCCGTTTGTTTGGCTGCCATAATTCCTGCTAGCTTTGCCGTACCAATGACATCGCCTTTTGGCGCGTTTCCTGCTTCGATCGCTTCTAAAGTAGACTCAGACATCCTAATTCTGCCTGCGGCTATTGCTTGACGACGTGTCGGCTGTTTGGCAGAAACATCTACCATTTGTGCTTCTCCTGTCTCATTGAGATGAGATAGAGAATTAAAATTATCATTATCTTGCATAAAACAATGTTGTCGTGCTAACATCATAAATCGTTGAGTAAATTGGATGAAACCAATTAACTTAACTAGGGGCGTGTAGCTCAGTGGATTAGAGCACATGGCTACGAACCATGGAGTCAGGGGTTCAAATCCCTTCTCGCCCGTATTAACAATCGATCGCGTAAGCATCGCGCACCTTACCCAAGGCAAAATTAAAAGACTGACGGATATTTTTACTAGACTGGGTAACAAAAATAACCAGTGCGGTTAGTGCCAAACAAGCCGCCAGGGAGAATAAACCGCGATAGCCCAAACTAAAAGCTAAAGCTCCTAATACGGGACCTGCTAAAGCAATTCCCAGATCGAAACCACTCATGCAAAGGGCAAAAACTTTACCTCGTTCGTTGGCATAAGAGCGGTCGGAAATCAGTGCCAAAGTTAGAGGAATTAAAATACCCGCTCCCGCTCCTTCTGCTAATGCTGCTAGCAACAAAGTGGGGGCAGTTTCGGCATTAGCCAGTAAAGTCATAGAAATAATGTAGCAGATAAGGCTACCGCTAATAAATAAACCCCGTCCGTAACGATCGCTTGCCTTGCCAGCAAATAAACGCACCGAAAACGAGGCAATTGCTACCGTCGTGTAAAATAAGCCAACATTAAAAGCAATATCTAACTCGCGCACGAATAAAGGCAAAAAAGCCACCATAGTGCCAAAAACCAAACCGACCAAAAGTAAAATCGTAGCGGGAATTACTAAGGCGGGATTTTGTGAAAGCTCCCAAAAGTTGCGATCGCTAGAATTAATTGGTTCTTTTTCTAATATTTCTTTATTTCCAGCTGCCTCTTGTAGGCGACTGGCTAAAACAAAGCCTGTAATTCCACACAGCGAAGAAGTCCAAAAAATAACCTCGTAACCAGTGCCTTCAGCTAAAAAATCCCACTGCCATCTGGCACTGTATGCCTGTAAAAATCCTCCCAACGCAGGACCGATAGACATTCCCGTAGGTACTGCTAAGTTCATGTAGCCAATTAACTCTCCTCGTTGTTGGCGAGGTGCAAAATCTACTACTAAAGCACTGTAGCCAATGGTGAATGAGGCGATGCTAATTCCATGAAAAGCGCGAATTGCTGCTAACCCCCCAATTGACTGCACAATAGAGTAACAAATTGGCGCGATCGCAGCAACGGTAAGTCCAATTAAAATGACTATTTTACGACTGCGGCGATCGGCAACTCTACCCAACCAGGTACGAGAACACAATAACCCAATGGCAAAACTACCCATTACCAAACCAACTTGTTGCGTAGTTCCTCCCACATCCTGTACGTAAGCGGGTAAAGTTGGTAATAATAAAGTAATGCTAATCCAAAACAACAGACCAGTAAAAAATAGAATGGCTAAGTTGCGTTTGGTATTTGCTTCTAAAACGTTCCAGGCTCTCACAAATTTTTTAAGTCAATATTGCCAACGATGAGGGCAATTTAGTAAATGTTATCCCCCGACTATAACTTATCTTAACGTTTCTTAACAAAAACCGCTTTCCGACTTTTGATATACAGATATATAAAAGCTGAAAAGACTTTAGCAATCTTGACTACTTAAAACTTGAGACATAACCGAATCTTTATTTAAATTATCTAGCAATTGGAAGTTGAAGGTTTTATAACGACTGATTTTAAAAAGTTAACTATTAAGGAACTTAAGCAATTTATTTCAAATAATCGTATTGTCAGTCATGGTCGAAACTCAATTAATAGCTTTCGCTAATAATAATTCTCGCCCAAAACCCCTCTACAGCAAGCTTACGAACTAAATCTTCAGCGTTATCCTGACGACTAAAAATTCCCACCTGAATTACATTGCCTTTTTGAAAAGCTTTGGGTTCGATCGCTCTAACTCGATCTAATAATTCTCGTTCGTTACCAAATACTTCTACTCGGTAATCTCGATCGTCTTCTGGTGGTGGCGCACTAAAAGTATATTCTCGCGGTGGTTCTTTACTAGTGTAGGTAGGAGGATCGAGATCTACTGGTACTATTGGTTTGTATTGAGGTTCGGCAACTCGATTGGGAGAGGCTACAGGAGGAGGTGGTGGTAAAAGTTCGGTAATAAACTTATCGCTCTGTGCCTTTGTAGGGACAGCAGTAGCTATAATTAATAATCCCATGCCGAGTAGCGTTCGCATCATCGTTGATGAAATTACTAACGATAGATAATTAGCAGCCTGAGAATTTAACTTATTTGTCATAATAAAAAGACGAGCCTACTATTTTAAAAATACCCTTAATAATTATTGAAGTTAACAAAATTGTAAAGTTCCATGAACAAGGTCGTTGTCGGCTTATCTGGTGGCGTTGATAGTTCTGTTGCCGCTGCCACCCTCCACCATCAAGGTTACGAAGTAATCGGTCTTACCCTCTGGTTAATGAAGGGTAAAGGGCAGTGCTGTTCTGAAGGCATGGTAGATGCAGCCCGTATTTGCGAAGAATTAAATATTCCCCATCACGTTGTTGATAGTCGGGAGGTATTCCAAGCTAATATTGTCGATTATTTAGTAGCTGGTTATGAAGCGGGAGTTACACCTTTACCTTGTTCGCAATGCAACCGAACGGTTAAGTTTGCACCGATGCTTGAGTATGCTAGAGAAAAGCTTGGTGCTAATAAGATCGCGACTGGTCATTACGCTCGAATTAACTACGACAAAACTACAGAAAGATACCAGTTATTGAGAGCCGTAGACCGTAACAAAGACCAAACTTACTTTCTCTACGATTTAACTCAGGAGTTGCTAGCAGGTTCGGTCTTTCCCTTGGGCGATCGCACCAAAGAAGAAACTAGAAAAACTGCTAGTGAATTTGCTCTGACAACTGCCGATAAACCTGAAAGCCAAGATTTGTGTTTAATTGAGGCTCACGGTTCAATGCGGACATTTTTAGACCGCTACATCGAGCGAAAAGAAGGAGATATAGTCGATCTAGAAGGTAAAGTGCTAGGCAAACATCAAGGCATTCACCATTACACTATCGGACAGAGAAAAGGTTTGGGTATTGCTGCTGCCGAACCGTTATATGTCGTCAAACTCGACCCTGTAATGAATCGCGTGATTGTCGGCGATCGCACCTCTGGCGGTAATATAGAATGCACGGTGTCGCGAGTTAACTGGGTTTCAATAGCTGAGCCTAGCACACCAATTCGCGCTGAAGTACAGATTCGCTATCGCGCCAAACCAGTACCAGTAAACATAATTCCTCTAGAAGACGATAATTTTCGCCTGGTATTTGACGAACCCCAATTTGGTATTACCCCAGGTCAAGCAGCAGTTTGGTATGACGGCGAAGTCTTACTTGGTGGCGGAATTATTAAGCGACCATAAAAAAACGGGCGTTGCACAGATAAAGTATGATAGTAATTATGATGAAGAAAAATACCTCGTAATGCCGATTGCTCGTTTGCATCGTAAAACATTCTGTTACTCAAAATCAGTTGAGATGCTTGAAGCCTCAATTCGACTTCTCACCTATTATCTTAAACACTGGACTTTGCCTGTTTTTTAATCGATCGTCTATTTATTTTGCAACGCCTTGAGTTGCAAAGGCAAGATTTCTAGAACTGCTGGTGTATTCGCCATCATAATTACTTCTCTAGCAATCTACTTACTTAGCAGGTGCTTTACGAATCTCTGAATAAAAAGAAGTCTGAACGATCGCTTTAGTTACTTTATCTGTTACTACTGTAGTTCTCAGTCTTAAATTATCGCTAGCAAACCACTGACGTTCTTCAGCAATAATGCTGTCGGTTTCCACAACTACAGTCAAAGCTCCATCGTCTCCTAGAGTATAGCTGCCCTGAGCCTTACCGTTTTCCTGACGCAATACTTTACCAGTGCGATCGCTACTGTCATCGGCAATAAATACCATGACTACCGAACCAATCTGTTTGGGTTTTCCCCAATCTACCGAGCTATCCCAGCTAGTAGATAGACCACCCAAGCTATGTTGGGGATCGATTCGTTCGTTTTGACAAAGGTTAACTATTGTAGAATTATCTGAGGCTAAAAGCTCCACTGTCAAATCGGCTTTACCGCTTTGAGCTTTATCGCCAGTCAAATAATTGGTGCGCTGACTAAACCATTTACCAGCGTTCAAATCTAAAAATTCTTTTATATCCATCAAAAATAAACTGTTTCTCTACTAAAAATTTTATAGAATTATAGAGATTTTTTCATAATATCTGCCCTATTTTGCACTGCATAGTTAGTAATTTTTGGCAAGCTATAGCAATAATTTTAGCGATTTAAATAATGACGATTGAAGCACTAACAACCGAGCGGACAATAAGCAAATTAGTTTTACTAGAAGATGCGATCGCCAAATTACTCAATCGACAAGAAAAAGATTGGGGATGTTTTCAAGTAGTTAAAGAGGGAGATTTTTATTCTTTATATATTCCTTCATTAGCGAGTCTAAAACTCTATCAAAGTTCTAAAAGCATAGTTTATAAAGGCTATTGGTGGCACGAGCGAGAAGACACCCTACCAGATATCAAAGACAGAAGCGAAAAACCCGATATTTATCTTCGCAAAAAACGTAAGGAGGTACCCGACAAGAAAAATCCGAGATTAATCAAGCAGCAGCGAATTTTTGAAATTTATTATCGGTACAATTCCTGTCCTGAAGTTCGCCGCCTCAATCAAATAATTACCCGTGCTATTGGCGATCGCATTTTGAGTAGCGTAACTATTTCACCAGCCGAAGAACTGGTACCTTTAATTTTAATTTCCGAAGCCGATTAATTTTCCGTTAGAATAATTGCGGCTCATAGGGTTAAATCCTCATCGTCATCAATGGACGGCAAACAAGCGAAGGATGTAAGGGAAAGGTTAAAGGTTAAAGAAAGTTATAGCGATCTTCCCTTTAACATGTTATAGGCTTTAAATCCTTAAAATAATTGGTAAATAAGACAGATATGGTAGAAGCAAGAATTGGCATTATTGGCGGTAGCGGTTTGTACAAAATGGACGCGCTGCAAAATCTCAAAGAGATCGAGCTACAAACGCCTTTTGGCGAACCTTCTGATGCTTTAATCGTCGGTCAATTAGATAATACTACCGTCGCCTTTTTGCCACGTCACGGACGCAATCATCATTTGTTACCTTCAGAACTGCCGTTTCGCGCTAATATTCATGCTTTAAAACAGTTGGGAGTAGAATACATTATTTCCGCTTCGGCAGTAGGTTCACTTAAAGAATCTGTCAAACCTTTAGATTTGGTAGTTCCCGATCAGTTTATCGATCGCACCAAAAATCGCCTCGCCACCTTTTTTGGGGAAGGGTTAATCGCTCATATTGCTTTTGGCGATCCTGTCTGTCCCAATCTAGCTAAGGTTCTTGCTGAGGCGATCGATTCTTTAGATTTATCTGAAGTTACCCTGCATCGCGGTGGTACTTATGTATGTATGGAAGGACCTGCATTTTCTACTAAAGCCGAATCAAATTTATATCGCAGTTGGGGAGCAACGGTAGTGGGTATGACTAACTTAACTGAAGCTAAATTAGCTAGAGAAGCAGAAATTGCCTATGCCACTTTGGCTTTAGTTACCGACTATGACTGCTGGCATCCCGACCACGGCAGCGTAACTGTAGAAATGATAATCGAGAACCTCCAACGCAACGCCGTCAATGCTCAACGAGTCATTCGAGAAACCGTTAATAGGATTAGTACCAATCCCCCTGAATCTGAGGCACATTTGGCTTTAAAATACGCCATTCTAACTCCGCCCGATAAAATCCCTGCTATGACTAAAGAAAAACTGTCTCTATTAATACAAAAATATTTATAGCTCGAACCAAATTACGTTTGCTTATTAACGGTGCTTCAGCGAATTAGTACCTAGAGACATATCCACCGAAATTGAGAATTGCTATAGTAGATTTATTAACAAAATATTTAGTTCGATACCATCTTGCTCATAAAGAGTTAGCCTAAAAATACTAAATCAATCTCGACAAATTTTTTTAACTTAATGACTTCTAGCGAACTATTAACTCTCGTTCTATTACTAAGTCCTGGAATGCTATTGTCAATTCTAATCATGCTAACTTTTTCCAAAGGCGGTTAAATTTGCAGTGTAAAGTAATGTCAAAGGCGTGAGCAGTTTTAGTTTGGATTATTTCAAGAAATCGGACAGTTATAGTAAAAGTCAAAAGTCAAAAATTAAAATATTTAATTTATAAAGCTTTCAGTAGCTTGAGATGTCCTAATTCTTCTGTCCACTGCTATATATTTAGCTGGAAAATCCAATTCGGTAAATTTTTTAGACATACTAGTCAAGTAGCAAGTTATACAATTAGTCTTGCTATTTTTTTGTAGCTACGCACGAGCTAGTTGCTGACAGGTGTTCGCTGCAAATAATTAAATTGAGATTTTCTCAAAGTTTTATTGTTATTGATTTATCTCTCTCACTCAATATCCGATGATTTATCCGAAAGAGAATTAGACTCGGCAATACTTTCTTCTAAATCCATGCGCTTTTCCATCTGGCATAAAAAATAGCCAGTCATCATCGCTGAAGCTAAAAGATGAGCTAAATTTTCGCGATCGGTAGTAATTTTAATATTGAAATCCCCCGTAGGCAACATTCCTACCAGACCTTGGACATTTTGAGAAATAATTTGTTTGACTTCAGGACTAGCGGACTGAGCAATTTGCGCTAACACTTCTGGTTGCTGCTGGCGCAAATACTGCATCAGAGTATTGTAGTTTTTTTCTTGCTGTTCGGAATCTGAAAAATCAAAATTAAATATCATTCGTTACCCAAAGTTGGATGTAATTCTCTACTACTTTGACATAAATTTGTCCATATCCGCTAGTAATAAATTTTCGGATAACCTCTCAAAGGGCAGTCAAATCGTTGATTTCAAAGTATTGATGAAATTTATCAGTCACCTCTAGCCAATAAGAGCGTCCATCGGCTTGTTCTCGTTTGCGAATAAACCCCAACTGTACTAATTCTGCTACTTGCTGATAAGCACTGCTACCGCGTAACTCAATTAATTCGGTTTGCAGTATGGGGTTTTTTAAAGCTACTGCCGCCAGGGTTCGCAATGCTCCTTTGCCTAGTTCGGCAGGGACTAACTCCTGTAACAGGTTGGCATAAGCAGGCTTAAGCTGTAAACTATATCCTGCGGAAGTTTCTACAATTTCTAATGCCGTGTCGCGATGGGCATAATCGTTCATCAACTCAATTAAAGCATCTTCAGCTGCCTCAAAGTCACAATCTAGATAGCCAACAATTTCCGCCAAGTTAAGAGGCTTGCCCTTAATATAAAAAATTGCTTCTATTTTATTTGCTAGCTTCAAAGATCGCTCCTACTCAAAATGATCGGTTATTTAGTAACGGAAAAAAATGTCCTACTGGACCGTGACCCGCACCAATATCTAAAGCATATTCAAGAGCTTTGGTTACATATTGTTTGGCTGCGATCGCGCTCGACCATAAATCTTTACCTAAGGCTAAATTGGCGCAGATTGCGGCTGAGAGAGTACAGCCCGTACCGTGAGTATTATTCGTGTTAACTGGCGTTACTTTTAATACTTCGAGCTTATTACCATCAAACCAAACATCGCTGCCCCGAAACTTTCCCGATAGACTACCCCCTTTAGCTAAAATTACTGCTCCTGCTAATTCCTCGTAAATGGCGATCGCCGCTTGTTTGAGATCTTCTAGATTATTAATTTCCCTACCGCTCAAAATTTGAGCTTCATAAAGATTGGGTGTAACGATTGCCGCTTGTGGTAACAAGTACTGTTGCATACTAGTGACGGCAGCTTCGTCAAGCAAACGCGATCCCGTACGAGATACCATTACGGGATCGACAACTAACTGACTCAGATTTAGCTTTTGTAATTGCTCTGCTACCGTCTCAATAATTTCTCGATTCAAGAGCATTCCTGTCTTGAGCGCATCGACTTTAAGATCTTGAGTTACTGCTTCAATTTGAGCTTTAACCATTGATGGCGCGATCGCCTCGACTGCTGCAACTCCTGTAGTATTTTGTGCAGTTACGCAAGTCAAAACACTAGCTCCATGAACGCAGTGAAAGGCAAAAGTTTTTAAATCCGCCTGAATTCCCGCACCACCACCACTGTCAGAACCAGCAATAGTTAGAGCTACATTAGTTATCATTTGGTAAAGCGTCTTCTTTGTAAGAAGTCGGGAATTTCAATTCTACTGCGATCGCTAACTGGTTCGGGAGTTCGGGTTCTTTCTGACTGAGGCATGGAAGTAAAAATGCTGGGTTCTTGCCGTTCTGGTTCCATAACTTCCTCACTTTTATCGCCTTCAAAACCAGTAGCAATGACCGTGATCCGCACCTCGCTATCCATAGTTTCGTCGATAACCGCGCCAAAAATGATCTCAGCTTCTTCATCCACTACTTCATAGATGCTTTCTGCTGCGGCATTGACCTCATGAAGAGTTAGATCTTTACCACCAGTAATATTTAGCACGACACCTTTAGCACCATCAATTGGAGTTTCGAGTAAGGGTGAAGAAACCGCAGCTACAGCAGCCTCTCTTGCACGAGATTTACCCGAACCAGTTCCTATGCCCATCAAAGCCGAACCCGCATCCGCCATAATTGCTCTAACATCGGCAAAGTCAACGTTGATCAGACCTGGAATGGTAATAATGTCAGAAATCCCCTGTACGCCCTGGCGTAAAATATCGTCTGCATAAGCAAATGCCTGTTGTACTGGAGTTTCGGGAGAAATCACCGAGAGCAACTGGTTATTGGGAATTGTAATTAAAGTATCTACACGACTAGCCAAAGCCTCTATTCCTTTAACTGCTTGGCTATTGCGCCTTCTACCTTCAAAAGTAAAAGGACGAGTTACTACACCCACAGTCAAACAGCCCATTTCTTTGGCAACTTCTGCTGCAATGGGAGCCGCACCTGTTCCCGTACCGCCACCCATACCTGCGGTAATAAAAACTAAATCTGTATTTTCTAAGGCATGAGCAATTTCATCTCGCGATTCCTCTGCTGCTTTTTGACCAATTGCTGGATTACCACCCGCACCCAACCCTCTAGTAATTTTTTGTCCTATCTGTAGTTTTTGCGGTGCCTGTGCGTGGTTGAGTGCCTGGGCATCCGTATTTACCGCCCAAAATTCAATTCCCGCTATCTGACCTTCGATCATGCGATTTACGGCATTACAACCACCACCACCAACTCCAATCACTTTGATTTTAGCGACGTTGCTCGGCACAATTTTATTACCTCTCATTTCTTCTTTGGGAATTTGAGAATTACCACCTGCGTGAAAAGGAATTCCGATTCCATTGCTAGCATAGCTACTTGCTTTAGCTGAAGTTGACTCGGAGCTGTAGTTAACTTGATTATTGTGAAGCTGAAAAACTCTGTGGTTGGCTGTCATGGGCGTATAAAGAGATTCTCCTTAATGTTTTCTTCTATACAAAATTGATTTTCGATTTTTTCTTAGCTTAATTATTATCTAATATAGTTAATTAGCTGGAAATATTTAAGTTTTTATAACTATTAAGCAATTAATTCTAAACTTCAGTTACTACTTTTGCTTATTTTAAGAGTAAATACTGAAATATCAATACGTAAAAATACAGATTTTTTACGATTTTTGTTAATTACGGTACTTTTGAATCAAATTTTGTTGGGGATTGCTTAAATCGATAAAAGCAATTTTGCTAGAATCAAAGCGTTCTGGCAAATTTTTTAGACGCACCATAACCTTAAAGCGATCTTCAAGTTGAGACATGTCCGAACCTAAATACACCATTCCTAACTCGGTTTTTAAGAATAAACCCTCGGATTCATCCCAACGAACTTCGGTAATTTCAACGGCAGAATAGGCTGAGATCAAACGATAGAGTTCCGTCCAGGAAGCCCGACTCTGCAAGGGAAAATTAATGACTTTTAGTTGGGGAAGTGAAAAATTTGTCTTTAAATCTTTATATAAATAGGAAGGAATCCAAGTTCCTTCAGCATCTAAAAACCCGACTTTTCCTGCCGATAAAGCTAAAGCTACGGGAACTCTTTCCCGAATAAAAATCGTTAGCTTTGGGGGAATAGTTTGTTTGCTGACTCTCACGGTAGCAATAGCAGGAATAGATTCTAATTTTTGGGCGAGTTTCTGACTTGGCGTAGCTCCTAAAAACTGAGGATATTTTAAATCTAAGAGCGCATGAATAGCAGCTTCTGAAACCAAATTTTCTCCTTCGATTTGAACTTGAGTATCTCCTTTTATTTGCCAATAGGAAGATGTACCGACCCCAGTTATAGCGATCGCGCCACCAATCGTAACTATTGCTCGCCAAAGCGATCGCCTACGCTCTCGTTGCTGTTTTCGCCTGAGATGTTCTAGTTTGGAAGATAAAGATTTTACCATAGACTATAAATTAACTAAGAATTGCATGAAGTGTGGGTAAAGTGTAAGTAAAGTGTGAGTTTACAACACTGCTTTAAAAAATTACCTATGATAAATTAAGGTTTACCGAATGATTTAGTCTAGTCTGCCACCGACAAATATTTTTTTTTACTTATGATAAATACCAAACGCGGACTCGTTTTAGGAACGACTGCTGTAGCTCTTTCGACTATAGCGGTAACAGGAGCAGGAATTCATTTATCTCATAGTCAAGCTTTTTTTCAAGATAGCCCCAAAGAGTTAGTAGATGAAGTTTGGCAAATTATTAATTATCAATATGTCGATACCAGCTTTAACGATAAAGATTGGGTAAAAGTTCGTCAAGAATATCTAGAAAAAAATTATCAAGATAAGGAGCAAGCTTATCAGGCAATTCGAGACATGCTAGCGCAGCTTGGAGATCCCTATACGCGGTTTATGGATCCAGAAGAGTTTAAGAACATGCAGATCGATACTTCTGGAGAATTAACTGGTGTGGGAATTCAAATTGCTAAAGACGAAGAAAGCGATCGCTTAATTGTCATTGCTCCAATTGAAGATACTCCAGCTTTTGAAGCGGGAATTTTAGCTAAAGACATCATTACTAAAATCGACGGCGTAGATACTAAAGGAATGGATGTCAACGATGCGGTCAAGCTAATTCGCGGTAAGCCTGGTAGTAAAGTAAATTTGACTATCGATCGCAGTGGCAGGACTAACAGTTACGATATTGTTAGAGCTCGCATTGAAATTCATCCCGTACGCGCCAGTATAAAAGACACCGAAATTGGAAAAGTCGGCTATATCCGACTGACTCAATTTAGCGCCCAGGCAGCAACAGAAATGCGTCAGGCAATTGAAGATTTTGAATCGCAACAGGTAGAAGGTTATGTTCTCGATTTGCGCTCTAATCCTGGAGGCTTGCTCTACTCTAGTATTGATATTGCCAGAATGTGGTTGCAAGAAGGAAAGATTGTTTCGACAGTAGATCGTAAGGGAATCAACGATACTAAGTCTGCCAATCATAAAGCTTTGACTGATAAACCACTGGTCGTGCTTGTTGATGGCGGTTCGGCAAGTGCTAGCGAAATTCTTTCTGGTGCTTTGCAAGATAACGAACGCGCTCTTCTAGTAGGTACGCAAACTTTTGGTAAGGGACTGGTACAGTCGGTTCGTTCTTTAGGAGATGGTTCCGGCCTGGCAGTGACGATCGCTAAGTACCTGACTCCCGACGGCAGAGATATTAATAAAGAAGGTATTCCCCCCGATGTAATTATCGATCTCAGCGATGAAGAAAGAGAAAAACTACAGAGCGATCGCAATTTAGTCGGAACCAGACAAGATCCTCAATTTCTCAAAGCCGTAGATATTTTATCGGGTGAGATTAAAGCCAAACAGGGATCGGGTAGTCAGGCAAGTAAAAAGTAGAAAGTAGGAAGTATAGAAGGCAACAGTAAAAACTTTTTACTCACCCTTCGGGAGGTGCGCCTCTACTCGCTACTCAAAAGAGCCTATTCTATTGAGGTTTACATTTACCTGCCCTAATCAAACCAATTCTTTTGGCGATCGCTTGTTCTTGGTTTTCAAAAGGTCCCCAGTGAGGCTCTGTTGTCGGTGGAGTATTTCTGCTTTCAATAATTTTGCAGTTAGAGTCTGGCTGTTTGACTATGTACCATAAGAGCGAATTATCGTTGGTTGTCATAACCGAAAAACTATAGCTAAAAATAGAAAAGCGGGGTTGAGTGCAACCCCACCAGTTTTAAAAAACAATCTTTGAGAAAATCTTCTATTCGAGATCTCTACCACCGGGGTTACGAGCGGGATCGCTAGAAAGGAAACCAAAAACAAAGAGTCCAATAAAGAAAAAGACGGTGATATAAACGATAATTTTGAGAGTAAGCATTTTAATCTTTCCTACAAATGTCAAATAATCCTGACGAACACAGCAATGATTTAGTTTATAGTTTGCTCCTTTGCAGGCAGCTACAAAACCAGTTGCTAAAAATAAACATTACATGATTATTAAATCATACCCGAAAGCAGTACAATAAATCGACTTTATCCTTAAATAAAGGATCGTTAGTACTAACAAAACACCAGAGTTTATGAGCGATCGCAATTCAAATCAAGACTTATTACGTACTCCTCTATTTCACTTAGCTAAAGAAAAAAAAGCTCGCTTTACGGCTTTTTCGGGTTGGGAAATGCCCGTACAGTACGGGGGATTGAAATTAGAACACCAAGCAGTGCGATCGCAAGCGGGCATGTTTGATATTTCCCACATGGGTAAATTTTATTTGGTAGGCAACAAATTAGTTGAAACACTACAAAAATTAGTTCCTACAGATTTATCCAGGTTAAATCCTGGTGACGCACAATATACGGTTTTACTAAACGAACGTGCGGGAATAATTGACGACGTTATTTTTTATCATCAAGGCTTAACAGAAACGGGACAACAGCAAGGAATATTAATTGTCAATGCAGCAACTACTGCTAAAGATAAAGCTTGGTTATTAAGTCATTTAAAAGCTAGCGAGGTAACTTTAGAAGATGTCTCCGATAGTGCTTTAATCGCGCTTCAAGGACCTCATGCTGCAGAAATATTGCAGTCCTTGGTAGCAGAAGATTTAACTGCCATGCCAGTCTTTAGTCACCGACAGATAAAAATTGCGGGTGCGTCTGCTTTTATTGCTAGAACTGGTTACACTGGCGAAGATGGCTTTGAAATCATGTTAGAGTCTGAAGCCGCTCAGAAATTATGGCAACTTTTGTTTGAGGCTGGCGTAATTCCCTGTGGTTTGGGTGCTAGAGATACCCTGCGCCTGGAAGCGGCAATGAGCCTATACGGACAGGATATAGATGAAACTACTACACCTTTAGAAGCTAGCCTGGGTTGGTTGGTAAATTTAGATTTCAAAAATGACTTTATCGGGCGAGGGGTGTTAGAACGACAAAAAGCCGAGGGAGTCGAACGCCGTCTGGTAGGATTGGAGATGGCGGGACGTTATATTGCCCGTCATGGCTACCCTGTTATCTTTGAGAATCAAACTGTAGGAGAAGTTACTAGCGGTACGCTGTCACCGACTTTGGGTAAAGCGATTGCGCTGGCTTATGTATCGCGTCCTTTTAGTAAAGTCGGACAAAAACTACAGATAGAAATTCGCGGTAAAACCTATCCTGCTATGGTGGTAAAGAAACCCTTTTACCGTTCTCCTCATAAGTGACACATTGTTGTTTATAAGCATTAAACAAAGGATAGTGGATAAATTATATTCCACCAATCTCCCTTGCCCCCTGCTCCCTAGCAAAGCGATGCCCCCAATCTATCTAAGAAGAAAGCAGTGCTTTAGAGCTTTTTTGCCTGACGGAGAGGGAGGGATTCGAACCCTCGAACAAGTCACCCCGTTACAGCATTTCCAGTGCTGCGCCTTCGACCACTCGGCCACCTCTCCAGATTGAGCCGCAGTTTATAATTATACATGTTTAAATTTGCTTGTCAAAATGCTAAGTAATTTTTTAGACTGCATTAAGAACAAGATAAAAATTTAATGAGTAACTATCACAAGGTTAAAATTCGCGATCGCGCTAAAGACAAAGAATATACAGTAGAAGTACCAGAAGATCGCTACATTTTACAAACGGCAGAAAAACAAGGGAAAGAATTACCTTTTGCTTGTCGTAATGGTGCTTGTACTAGCTGTGCGGTACGAATTTTATCGGGGGAAATATATCAACCAGAAGCAATGGGACTATCGCCAAAGTTGAAGGAACGCGGTTATGCTTTGTTATGCGTTAGTTATCCTCGTTCGGATTTGGAAGTAGAAACCCAAGACGAAGACGAAGTTTACGAACTTCAATTCGGTCGCTATTTTGCCAGGGGAAAAGTTAGATTTGGGTTACCTTTGGATGAAGACTGAAATAAGTAGAAAGCGGCGAGACCCAGGGCGCACCCGCGCCGAGCCGTTTTGTCTGTTACTATTAAACGGCTCGCTCCTGTCGGAGCCTGAGGTTTCCTCCGCATGGGAACGCTCGCCAAGAAAGTATATTTTATTTTGAATCCTGTTGACATTTTGAAACGTGTCTTTCTCATAATTATTTTTTCAACTTTGCTACTTAGCTGTAGTTTAAAGCCAACCAACTCTAATTTAATCTCCGCTAAAGTTGAAAGAATCGTTAGCGGACAGACTTTAGAAGTTGTAGCGATCGCACCAGAGAATAGTTCTCAGACAACTAAAGTCAGAATTATCGGGATCGACGCACCAGACTTAAGACAATCTCCCTGGGGAGCAGCCGCCAAACAAAGATTGACCGAACTAATAGCAGATGAGACAGTCCAACTGGAATTAGAGGAGCGAAATACAGATAGTTTCGATCGCCTGCTGGCTCATGTCTGGCATAATAATATATCGGTTGGCGAACAGTTAGTTAAAGAAGGTTATGTTTTAGCCAATACCAGCTATTCCCACAAATATAGCCAGCGTTTTTTAAACGCCAGAGAATATGCTCGTTTGCTGGGGTATGGTATTTGGAACCCCCAACAGCCACTGCGACAAACACCAAGCCAATTTCGCTCTCAATATTCCCCATCATGAACCAACCCAATCTCGATCGACTGCAAGTTTTTTTAGACATCGCTACCGAAGCTGCTCTAGCAGGAGGAACGGTTTTAAAATCTCTGCGGGGTAAATTAGAAGATATTCAAGAAAAAGGAAGATCTGGCGATTTAGTTACCGAAGCCGACAAACAGTCAGAAGCCGAAATTTTAAAAGTATTGCACCGTCATCTACCCGAACATCAAATTTTAGCTGAAGAGTCGGGAGCGTTAGGCAATAGCGACAGTGAATATCTTTGGGCGATCGATCCCCTCGACGGTACGACAAATTACGCTCACAGTTTGCCCATCGCTTCAACGTCAGTGGGTTTGTTAATTGATGGCGTTCCTAGCGTTGGGGTCATTTACAATCCTTTGAGTGGCGAGCTATTTCGGGCTGCTAAAGGACTGCCTGCAACCTGCGATCGCCGTCCGATAAAAGTTTCTCAAACCTCAGAATTAGCCAATAGCCTCCTAGTTACGGGGTTTGCTTACGATCGCCGCGAAACCTCAGATAACAACTATGCTGAGTTTTGTCATTTAACTCACCTTACCCAAGGCGTACGCCGTCTGGGTAGTGCTGCACTCGATTTGGCTTGGCTAGCTTGTGGCAGATACGACGGTTATTGGGAACGAGGACTCAGCCCCTGGGATATTGCCGCAGGAGTGGTTATTGTCGAGGCAGCAGGTGGTACAATTACAGCTTACGATGGCAGTCCGTTCGAGCTTAATTCTGGGCGTATTTTAGCAACTAACGGTGCGCTGCACGATAATTTGAGTCAAGCTCTACTAGAAACACCTGCTTTGTCTAGTTGGAAGTAGTTTTAAAGAGAAGAATAAAAAAGATTCTCGATTTTTTAACTAAATACTAAGAAATGGTGAAGCCTGTTGAAAATGCCAAACAAATTATAGTCAAAACTAGACAAGATTTGAGAAACTGGCTGCAACAAAAACATCTGCAAACTGAAGGTATTTGGTTGGTGACTTATAAAAAAAATCATCAATATTACCTACCTTACAATGACATAGTAGAGGAATGTCTTTGTTTTGGTTGGGTAGATAGTTTGCCGCGCAAGCTCGACGAAAAACGAACGATGCTTTATCTAGCTCCTCGTAGACAAGGTAGCAACTGGTCGAAGGCAAATAAGGAAAGAGTCGATCGCTTAATTAAAAATGGTTTGATGCAGCCTGCGGGATTAACCAAAGTCGATCGCGCTAAGAAAGATGGTTCTTGGTCATTTCTCGATGATGTTGAAGCACTTATCTTGCCAGAAGATTTAAAAATAGCTCTTTCAACAGATCGAGCAGCAAACATGAATTTTAATGCTTTTCCACCCTCAACTAAACGAGGTATTTTGGAATGGATTAAAAATGCCAAAAAACCAGAAACTCGTGCCAAGCGTATTTTAGAAACAGTCGAAAAAGCCGCGCAAAATATTAGAGCCAATTATTAATTGTCGTTTTTAAAGTAACAATTTTAACAGTAGCGAACCGACTCCACCCATAAATTTACCAACGTTGGAAGCACCCTGTTCTCGTTCTCTAGCGTTGGCTTCTGCCTCACGAATAAAGTCCATTTTTTGCTGAAAATTCTGTACTGTTTGATAGCCTAATTTGTGTTCTTGAGTTTTAAACAACTTGGAGGCAATTTGGGCATTTTTTCTCGCCGCAGTTTCGTTATCGAATTGATATTGAATTATTCCCAAACCCAAATAAGCGGGGGCAAATTCGGGATCGAGACGAATTGCCGTTCGATAATGAGCGATCGCCGCATCGTAATTGCCTAGTTCTGCTTCTCTGACACCCCAACGATGAAACTGTTCTGGAGTGGCGGCAGTATCTGCTAAATTTTTAACTCCATCTACATAAGCAGCATCGAGATCGACATTGGTAAGAGTAGTATTGCCCATGTAGGCATCTCGCAAATCCGTACCGTTGAGAATTGCTCCAGTTAAATTTGCCCCCGTCAAATTGGCACCATTTAAAGAAGCACCAGTTAGATTAGCACCGCTTAAATCCGCACCCATCAAATTAGCCTGACTAAGATTGGCACTGACTAAATTTGCTTGTTGTAACTGCGCTCCTGCTAAGTTTGCCATCACCAAACCAGAGCTACTCAGCTCGCACTCAGAACACTCTTTAGTACTGAGTAGTTGATTGAGATCGCTGAGGTTTTCTGCTTGAGTAGGAAAGGATACTGTAGCTGATAATGCTGCGATCGCAGTTACAATTGTCAATTTCATAAGGTTTACTTCATCAGAGCGCGAAGACCCCGCTATCATAACCTCTCAAATTAAGAGTGACCAGTAATCTGTGACCAATCAATGAACAATGAACAGTGAACAATGAACAATGAACAATGAACAGTGAACAATGAACAATCTTTCATTTACCGACCTCAAATTCAGCAATCAAAATTTATTGCTCATTGCTCATTGATAAATGTTAAATGATAAATGAAATTAAGTTTACTCCACTTGTGGATAGAATTCGCTAGGAAAATATTCGGCACTAATGCAGGTTTCCATTGCCTCAGTTACAGATAAATCGGGAATATTGCTCTGTAAGCCCAAAGTGCAGTCAGCATAGCGAGTTGGTAACAAAGAGCGACGGCAATTATCGAGTGCGGCAGTTGGTTTGGCATCTTCTAAATTACCGCTGATATCGATGACGCAACTGGATAACTCTTCTGGTCTGCGAACTCGATAACATCCTGCAAGAGCATCTTCAACAGCAATCTCTGTATTACTCTGAATATCAGAGACACAAGCCGATAATTGTTGTGGTTCTAAAGCGTCCGCACAGGCGACCGCTGCTGCTTCTCCAGCAACACCATCAGCCACCAAACTGGAAGCACAACTACTAAAGTCACCTCTGGAAGCTCGATAATCTCTGGCTGTAGCTTCGCTAGGAGAGAAAGTTAAAAATAAAATTGCGGGTAGAGAAACTAAAGTAGAGGTACGAATAGTGCGTTCGATAATTTTCATCGTGGTTAACCATATATTCTATCTACACCTATTATTAAACGAGCAGATAGCTAAAATGGCTAGTCTTTAAAGTTGGGTAGAAGTTGAAATAGTAAAATCATTAATATCAATTAAATTTTTGGATTGAAGTAATTGCTAAACTTTTTTCTTCTTTAACTATTGAATAAGAAACGATATCAGTTAAGCTTTGAGCGCTCGCTTCACTCGCTCTCAGTAAATATGATATTTAATTTGACTATAATCACCATAGTCAATAGTCAATAGTTACTGAAGCTACGCTACAATAAGTTTTTAATTTGGCACTAATGTATAGTTAAACTAACTAAAAGCCAGCAGTTCGAGTCGGGAAAATTTTAATTTATTTAATATCGTGTCCGAACCAACATCATTATCCGATCGCTATTTTCAATTAATCGATCGCATTGTAGACAATACTCTTAAAGGCAAAATTGCCTCTACAGAGCGAGTCTATAGAATGTTATTACAGTCAGTAGAGGTAGGTACGGGAGAAATATTTGAACGCTGTCTGGCGCAGAGAATTAGCACAACTCAAACTCAGTTAGCTTCTAAGCTCAAGGCAACGCGAATTTTGAAAGCTTTAGAAACAATCGAAAAACAGTGGCAGAGGTGGCAACAGGAAAATCAAGCCACTGTAGAGGTAACTACCGCTGTAGAACAAATTTTAGCAGCAGAAAGAGAGCAATACTTTCAGGCGATGGTTGAAGCGCTCGATCCCAACCGAGAGCGACCTCTAAATCAAGATAAATTAGCAAAACTAGGGCAAGAGCTAAGTTCAGCAGCAAAGCGAGAAACCGATAGTCAGTTAGCCTCAGATTTACAGCAGTTAGCTGCTGGTATCGAGCGGGGTGTGCAATCTTTTACAGCTATAGAACCAGATTTAATAAGCTGGATTTATGATTCGGGAAGTCGCTTTAGTGGCTTTGGTGCCGAAAAACCCAACCCTTGGCGCACTTGGTCGCAAAAAGTAGATAGTCTGCTACCAAAACAGCTATTTCAGTGTTTGGCTCAAAGTCAACCTCTAACTAATATCGGACAAGTAGCGAACAATTTAGAATTAAAAGCCTGGGTGGAACTAGCAGTTTTGCTGCAATATTTGCAGCGAGGCTTAGTTACTTGGTTTGACAAACAGCCTTATAACTCTAAGTTTGGCAAACAGCTTTCTTACAGTACGTTTTTGACTTTTGCGGTTGTTTGGTGCGAGCTATGGCAGATGCTTATTAACAGTAGAGGGAAATTAGCACGGGGTTGTTTTTTAATGATGCTGCAAATTTTACGAACTTTTGCCCGACGGGATGATTTTCCTCTTTATAGCGGTGTATTTGTCTCGTTTTCAGGAGAATATTTACAAAACACTTTAGAATATTTTGACGAACCCCTCAAACAAGCGGCAGAAACTACTGAAAAAGCTCGTATTTTAACTTTACTTGGTTATTCCCAAAGAACTGTAGGACAGTATGCCAAAGCAGCAATCTTTCACGAAGAAGCTTTGGCGATCGCTAGACAGGCTAAAGATCTTGACTGTGAAATAGCCAATCTCAATCATCTTAGCCGTACTTATGCCAATCAGAAAGACTATAGCGAAGCGATTAATTCTAGTCAAAGAGCTTTAATTTTAGCGAGACAGGTAGGAGATAAATTAGGTGAAGCTAATGCGCTAGTAAATTTAGGTTACAGTCAGGTTTTGTCAGCGCGTCAGCTAGATAGCATAAACTCTGAAGTTTACAGTGAAGCCATTCAGTATCTAGAACGAGGCGTAGAACTCGCCGATTGGCAGGGGGATTTTCAAAGTCAGGCTTTTGGTTATAGCAGTTTGGGTATAGCATACGTAATTTTAACTCGTCCCACCGAAGCGAGCGCCGCTCTGACTAAAGGTGCAGAGTTAGCGCAATATTCAAAGGATGTCTATCTACAGGGACTGAGTTTTTCCTATATGGCTGAGGCTTGCTATACGATTGAAAATCGTGCCAATGCAGTGGGTTTTGGCAGCGTAGGAATGTATCTTCTCAAACAGATTAACTCTACAGAGTGGCGACAGGCTGCTGGTTTATTGACAATTTTACAAGGACAAATCGGAGAGGCAGAGTTTAATAGTTTATTACAGCAACAGCGATCGCAAATTATAGCTTTAATCGGCGTAGATGGTTATGACTACGTACCAGAGTTATTAGCAGAGTATCGGCAAAGATAATTCGATTGGCATTAGATTCAATAGCTTTTAAAAATTTTCCCGTACGGACAAGGCGCTGCTTTGCCTCTACCAAATACGCTACATTTAATTTGGTTCGATCGCACTATAAAAGATTTTGACTGCTAAAAGACGACTGCGAGACATTTTAGTTAATGCCCCTCAACTATTACGCCTAGTTTGGCAAGCTACACCCAGATACTTGTTACTTTCTTTAGGAGTAACTGCCTGTAGCTCTTTACTACCTGCCCTCATGTTGCTAGTCAATAAAGCGATCGTCGATTTAGTAGTTGCTAATTGGGGCAATAGCAATTTTGTTTGGCAACCCTTAGTCAAGCTAGTATTAATGCGCTTGGGGCTGAGCTTATTGCAAAGTATTTTGACACAAGCCAATCTCTATATCGCGCAAATTTTTAACGATCGCTTTGTCTTTCATGCGAATAAAGTATTGCTAGAAAGAGCGGCAAGTTTGGATTTAACTCATTTTGAATCTTCAGAATTTTACGACACTCTCAATCGCGCTCAAAACAGCGGTAGCGTCTATCCTAAAAGAGTAGTTGAAGTCTTAAATTCTCTGTTCGGACAGGGAATAACTCTAATAAGTCTTTTAGGTTTACTGCTACAGTTTAACTGGGCAATCGTGCCGCTTTTGGTGCTGACTTCTTTACCTGCTTTCTGGACGAGTATTGTCTATTCGGGTAGACGCTTTTGGATGATGCGCCGCGAAACCGAAAGCGGTAGATTATCAGATTACTTACAGCATGTTTTAACCGATCGCGCTTTTGCCAAAGAAGTTCGTTTATTTAACTTAGCCAGACATCTACTAGAACAGTGGCAGAACATTCGCACCGATTTTAATCGCAAATCTGCGGCGATCGCGGCTGAATACACCAAAATGCGTGGTATTTCGGGAATTTTAGTTAATCTGGGGTTTTATTTCGCCTATGGTTGGACTTTGGTTCAAACCATTAGAGGAGAGATTACTATAGGCGACTTCACTATGTACACTGGTGCTTTTAGTCAAGCACAACAGGTTTTTCCCAGTATTTTAGAAAGTTTGGCTCGGGTGTACGAATTTAATCTTTATGTCTCGCAATACTTTGAGTTTTTGAGCCTAAAGCCACGAGTAATCGATACCGTTCGTCCCCTATCTTTCCCCCAACCCATACGCCAGGGTTTGGTTTTAAAAGATGTTTCCTTTACCTATCCTGGAGCAACTCAACCTACATTACGTAACTTAAATTTAGAGGTAAAACCTGGGGAAAGTATTGCTTTGGTAGGATTGAATGGTGCGGGTAAAACTACTCTCTTAAAATTAATTACTCGTCTTTATGATGTCAGTTCGGGAGTTATAATCCTTGACGGTATTCCCTTACAGCAAATAAGCCTAAGCGAGTTACGCGATAATATTGGGGTACTAAATCAAGATTTTGCCCGCTATCAACTTAGTGCCAAAGATAATATCAGTTTTGGCAATCTATCGCGGCGAGACGATCTCGCCTCTATCGAACGAGCGGCAGTAGCCGCAGGTGCAGATCGAGTAGTTGCTTCTTTGGAACGGGGTTATCAAACTATTTTGGGCAAAATGTTTAAAGGCGGAATCGATCTTTCAGGGGGACAATGGCAAAAAATCGGTATGGCAAGAGCGTTTATGACCGATGCTCCAATTCTAATTTTAGACGAACCCACTGCCGCCCTCGATGCGATCGCCGAATACGAGCTATTTGCCAAATTTCGCGCTCTTACCGCAGGTAAAATGACCTTTTTTGTCAGCCATCGTTTTTCTACGGTACAGTTAGCAGATCGCATTGTAGTTTTAGAACAAAGTCGCATCGTCGAAGTAGGTTCCCATCGCGAACTAATGGCTCGTTCTGGTTTATATTCGCAGATGTTTCAACTACAGGCAGAAAGCTACAAATTAGATTGAATTATCTTTTCAACAATTGTCAATGAACAATTAAAAGTAGCAAGTAGCAATTTGCTTGTATTCACTTTGTCTATGAAGCAAAAACTTAAGTAGAAACGGACGCTGGAGCGTCCCGACGTTCTCCGAACGGCGGCGAGGATCGCCGCGCTACTTGTTATCTGTTAATTTCTTTAATTGCTCATTGTTCATTACTCATTGCTCATTGATATAGCGATCGCCAAGCTTAATTTTTACCCAATTGTTCGATCCATTGTAATAAAGGGAACAATAAGAATATCACGATTAAGTTTATTGACCGATCTAAATTAATTTTTACTAAATTCTATGTCCTTTGCGATCGAAAACGGGCTATTCAAACTCAAAATAACCGACTATCATGCAATTTTAGCGGTGTCATTGGATGCAGATGCCAAACAAATACGTTTGAGGTATTTAAAAATCGCCCAAAAATTACATCCCGATACTTGTAAAAGCAATAAACAGCTAGCTAGTGAAATTTTATCCAAGCTAGTCAATCCAGCTTACGAAAAATTATCTCGTCAAAATACTTTTGCCGAACATCAAATAGTTTTAACTCAGTTAGGTAAACGTTTGGCAGAAAAAAAAGACCAAATCGCCATATCTAACGAGTTTGCTAAAGAGCTAGCTCAAGCAAATGATAAATTAGAGACTATATACGATCGCCATTTAAAAAGTCTTGCTGCAAAACAATATGAATCGTTAGAGCAAGTATCGGAAAATATTGCGCTATTGAGCGAACTCAATCTAGTTTATTTGATGCTTAAGTGCGAGCGCGATGTTAGCCGAGAAGAGAAAGTAAAGCGACAACAACCAAAACCCAGTGCTTCACAACCAGCACCGACAAAGATTCAAAAAAACCCTACTCAATCTCCAACTGAGGAAACAACAGCTGAATCGATTGTCGATTCTTATTTACGTCGCGCCAAACAATATTTGGAAAAAAATAGTATTTTAGAAGCAATTGCGGAACTTCGAGACGCACTTAAAATAGAACCTCAGAACAGTTCGATTCACGCTTTGTTGGGTAAGGCATATCTTCAGCAAAGACAACTAACAATGGCAAAAGTACATATCAATAAAGCTTGTCAGGCAAACCCCAAAGATCCTGTAGCTCTAGAAAGTAAAAAAGAATTAGAAAAGCTAACCAAAAATACAGATAAATCTAAATCTACCAATCCAAATCTGAAAAATAAATCTGATTCATCTAATAGTAATGGATTTTTTGGTGGTTTATTTGGCTCGAAGAAAAAGTAGCTTTATGGGAGACTGAGAGACTAAGAGTTTCACTATGCTAGAGACTTCCCCCAGTCCTCCAGTCCCTTGTCTTTCGCCTAGAGCCTATAAATCTTGCTTTTCACTGTCTAAGGCAATTACTCCAAGATTTTTCAACTGAAATTTCTCAATTTGGTCTACGGCTTTTATTACTGAAGACTTTTGAGTTTGTCCAACTTTGACAACCATAATAATTCCATCTGCATGAGCGGCTAAAAAGCTAGTGTCCATATAAGTAAGAAAAGCTGACGTATCGTAAATTACCAGATCGAACGTTTCCTGAAACTTTTGGTTTAAATTTTGCATGCGATCGGAAGCCAGCATTCTGGTTGAATTTGGCAATACTTCTCCTGAAGTTAACACAAATAGATTTGCTCTTTGGGGATCTCGCTGAATAAAATCATTAAAATCTAAATCTGTTTGCTCGCAAAGCAAGTCGCTCAATCCTGTATTATTAGCAAGATTTAATTTGTAATGAATACTAGGAGTGCGGAAGTTGGCATCGACGAGTAAGACTTTTTGACCCATTGCTGCTGCTGTTTCGGCTAGAAGTAGTGCAATAGCAGATTTTTCATCTTTTTCCGATACAGAAGATATTATCAACGAATGTATTTGTCGGTCGTTGAAACGCAACTTAATGTTTGCATAGAGTGAGTCAAAAGCATCTAGAACTGAATAGTTAGAATTAACCTCTTCACGCTCGTCTTCGCTATTAAAAGGAATCACACCTAAAAGAGGTGAATCTACCTGCTCTACAATATCTTCGGCACTATAAAAAATATCGCGAGATTTTTCAAAAACAACGCTAGTTCCAACTCCCAAAAACAAGCTGCCCATAAACAGCATCATTAGTTTCTTTTCCGAGTCTCCAGGAAGCGGAGCGGGATTACCTGTAGCATCACTTAATAATTGAGGAGAAGATACGATTTCCCAGGGAACTTGACTTTGTGCTAATTCAACTCTTAAAGCATCTCTTTGAGTCAAAAGTTGCTCTAAAGTTTGGCTGGCAATAGCTAATTCTTTTTTAACTTCAGTGTATTGGCGAGATACTTTGGGTAATTGCTGTGACTGTTGTTCTAGCTTACTTTTAAGGCTTGCTAAAGAACTAAGCTGAATTTCTAATAGTTTTGCTTGATTTGTAGCTGCCACTAGCTGCTGAATCATATTTGAATTAACTGAACTTTGAAATTTCAGCAAAGGAGAATTTTGGAGTTTGCTATTATAGCTCTGTCCTAAAATGCGCTGGGTTTCTCTATCTAATAAAGTAAGCAGCTTTTGGCGTTCGTCGTACAGCGTTTGTAATTGAGGACTATCGTTTTGAAATAACGCTGTTTTGGCAGAAATATCAATTTCTAATGTCTTTAAACTGTCCAAAAGTTTTTGGTAGTTAGGACTTTCGCTAAGGGTGAGTGCTTGAGTCGCTTCTTGAGGACTCATATTTAATTGTTGCTCTAGATTTCTTTTTAGTGCTTTTTGCTGTTCTAATTCACTTTGAGTTTGTAAAAACTGCAAATTTGCATTATTGATTTCTTTAAGTAAATCTTCGCCTTTAGCTTCGGGATCGATAAATTTATTTTGTTCTCTTAATTGCTGTAATTTTATTTGTAGATTACTTACACGCTGATTTAGTTCTGGCAGTTGTTGTTCGATAAATTCAACACCCTGACTAATTTCGTTTTTGCGATCTTCAAGAGAGTAACTTAAATACTTTTGGGCAGCTTCATCTAAAACCAAACTCACCAATTCGGGATTTGAATCTTCATAGCTTACTTCGATAATTTTGGTTCTATCTAACATATCTTCGTCTTCTATGTTAAGTCTTTTTATTTTTAAATTATCTCGAAGTTCTTTTTGAGTAAAAGATGGATACTGAAGCCGCACGCGATCGCCAATAGAAGCCAGCATTGCAGGACTTTTTAAAATTGTGATTACCGTAGAGTAATCCATTTCTAAAGAACCTACATTTCCTGCTTTACTAGAACTAGTAAGAGTGCTAGGCTCAGAATATTTCGCTTCTGATGTCACTGGCTCTACCAAGAGTTGAAAATCGCCACTATAGGTAGGTAGAGTAGAACTGGCGAGCCAAGTAACCAAAGTTATAACGCCAGAAATTCCTGCAATAGGTAAAGCATTTCTTTTGACAGTTTTTAATAAACCAGAAAAATTAAATCCCTGCTGAACTGGAGCAATTGGTTCGTTTTCAAAATCATTAAGTAAGTTTTGCATTTTTTTATATATAACTTAGATTTTTTCAAGTAAGGCGTAACTTTTGTAGAAAATAAATATGTAGTTAAATTGTAACTTCATTTTTTTGTAACATCATTCCCGAGTTAATTGGATCGAAATCTTTGGGAAAAATAGTTTGATGGTTATATTTTGCTCTGTCTATACGTACTGCTTTTAAAATGGTTCCTTGAAGATTGGTTCCTCTAAGGTCTGCATATCTTAAATCGGCCCGCCAAAGATTTGCCTGTACTAAATTGGCATTTTTTAAATAAGCTTTTTGTAAGTTAGCTAAAGATAGATTAGCTTTCCATAAATAAGCATTTTTGAGGTTTGCCTCTTCTAAATTAGCTTCCTCTAAATTAGCTTGTCCTAAATCTACAAACCACATTTGGGCTTCTTTAAAAGTTGCTTTTTTTAAGTTGGCATAACCAAAATCTGCTTTATATAAAAAAGCTTTAGATAAATTTGCCTCTCTCAAGTTAAATCTGTTGAAGTTGGCTGATTCTAAATCTGCTTCTATCAAACTAGTTTTACTTAAATCGTTAACATAAAACAAATTTTCGTCAGTATTTTTATTATTGACTATATATTTTTTAAATAACTGCTCTATATGTTGCTTCATCGATAATTTATTATGTTTTAAAATAGTAGTTTAAATTTTTGACTATTGAAAAGACGAAAAGAGATATACGATGTCGGAAGTGTTGTTAATAGTCTCGATCGATAAAAACCAATTAAGTTCTGGCGGTACTTTTTGAAAGCTGACTGTTTGGAACCTCTCGTTCTGTCCGAATCCATTGCTGCTGAGGTTGATTGAAAAAAGCAAAATATATAGGAAGCTTCCAAAAGACATAGACAGGTATGCTTAACAAAGCTTTTAAAGAAAGTATTTGACGACCAAATTTAGCCCAGGCTGCCAAAATAGCCACGACTAAGAGTATTCCTTCAAAGATTGTCAGATAAATACCAAGGTTCCACTGTCCTTGTAAAATTCCTGCGGTTATTCCCATTACTGTCACCACGAACCAAATAGTAACCAAAAGAGATAGAGGAGGAACGGATAGATCCAATGCCATAAAAACTAAATCTAAACGTCGTTGCATCCATGCTTCTTTAAGTAGACGAGGAACTTGAGTGCGTAAAGTAGATAAATGACCGTGTTCCCAGCGAGTTTTTTGAATGGTAGCAGCCTGGCTTCTGCGAGGCAAAGCACCTATTACTTTTGCTGTCGAACAAAATAGCGGTGAATACCCCGCAATAGCTAAGTCTATACCAAGCTGCATGTCCTCAACTAAATTATCGTCAGCTAGTGGAACTTGACTAATAATTGACCAGGGAAAAGCCATACCCGAACCCGTAAGTAGGCAATGATATCCCAGACGATTTAAACCAAGCAGACGTACGAAGTTTTTGACCGTCAGAGCAAACATAGAAATACGGTCTTTGAGACTGGTTTCATCTGGCTGTTCCATTAAGTAAGTAGCTTGAACTGGTCTACCCGTAGCGATCGCTTGTCTTGTAAGGTGTTCGATAGTGTTTGGCGCGATAATACAATCTCCATCGAGAATTATCACAACTTCTGGGGGAAGCTTGCTAACAAACTCAATGCCGCAGTCTAACGCATATCCTTTTCCTCTATGAGAGGTATTTTTTCGTTCGATTACTGTAGCAGTATATTCTCTTGCTATTTCTACCGTGCGATCGCTGCAATTGTCGGCAATGACTATTAGTTCGTCTTGCTTGGTTAGCTGAGGCAGCACCGAAGCAAGAGTTTTTCCAATTAAGGCTTCCTCGTTATATGCTGGAATCAATACAGCAACTTTTGGTCGTGATTTCAAACTAGCTGCCTTTAGGTCAACTTGTTTTTGGTTGGGTAACAAAGCAGCCAGACATTCAATAAATAAAACCGCGATCGGTATTAATAATGCTAAGGCAAGCAAAATATAAATATGCTCTACCGATACTAATTGTGTGTAACTTAAATTCATTTACTTATAAATATAGATAGTAATTACAATAATGTTTTTGCGTTTGAAGTAAACCAAAACGCTTGCTTTTTAGTTAATTTAAAATTAACTTTTGGTTTTTAGATTTTGCCAAACAAATTTGTCAAACAAACAATATATAGACATGAGATCGGCAAAAAAATATATTTTTCATTCTCTTGTCTTAATTTGGCTTTAAAAGCTCTCACCAAAGTTTTTGCTTAAGTAATATACGTATGGCGTTTTAATTTTTGTTTTTTGTTAAACACTTTATAGGTGACAAAGTTTATCTACCTAGCCAAAAAATAACTGTATAGCTGCTCGTATTCGATAGATAGGGTTGGTTTGTATTTCTATTAAGACATATTTTTTTGAACATTCAAATGAAGATTCGATAAAAAGTGTTTGTAAAATATGTCGGCAATTAATGCTCGAAATATATTAAATTCAAGATAAATGATGGGTTTGCGGCATATACTTAAAGCTTTACAAAATCGATATGAATTCCGCCAAATAATAGGTTTTTAAAAGCTAGATAAATTTTTTTAATTTGCTTTATTCGTATTTTTACCTGAATTATGCAAAAGTCAATTAATCAGTAGCTTTGCAGTTTCGACTTGTAAAATTAAAACTTTATATAATTTTTATACAACTAAAATATACAAAATCATCGGTTACGATGTTTGGTATCAATCTTTTAATTTAATAACTATTAAGCACGTAGTTAAAAATAATAACTATTACTAATATTTCGTGATGAAAATTGCTTATTTAATAAATCAATATCCTGCGGTTAGCCATAGTTTTATACGACGAGAAATTCAAGCCCTAGAAGCAGAGGGATTTGAAGTTTTTCGATTTTCGATTCGCCGCTCTCCTTCTGAAATAGTCGATCGCGCTGACAAGTTAGAGTTAGCCAAGACTAGATTTGTCTTAGAAGTAGGCATAGTTGGTTTGCTTGTAGGTTTATTGCGGGTAGCCATAACTAGACCCAGACGATTTTTAATGGCAACCAAGTTAGCGATCGCCTGTGGTTGGCATAAAGATCGGGGAGTTTTAGTTCATTTAGCTTATCTAGCAGAAGCTTGTGTACTGCTAGGTTGGGTGACAGATGCAGGTATAGATCGCCTTCATGCCCATTTTGCCTTCAATCCTACCGCTGTAGCCATGTTGTGTCGCGTCTTAGGAGGACCGCCATACAGCTTTACCGTTCATGGACCAGAAAGCATCGATCGCGCAGTGATATTGTCTTTAGAAGAAAAAATTAAACGAGCGAGTTTTGTCGTAGCCATTAGTTCTTATTGTCAGAGCCAGCTTTATCGTTGGTGCGATCGACAATACTGGTCGAAGATACACATCGTTCGCTGTGGTTTAGACCGCTCCTTTTTCGAGCGAGAGATAACCCCCGTACCAGAAACTTCACAGTTAGTTTGCGTCGGCAGACTAAACGAACAAAAAGGGCATTTATTATTGTTAGAAGCAGCCCATCAGCTAGCTTTAGAAGGAATTAAATTTAAGCTGGTTTTAGTAGGAGATGGCGAACTAAGAGCGCAAATTGAAAGCGCGATCGCTCGATATAAGTTACACGATTGCATTACCATTACTGGCTGGGCAAACAATGATGAAGTCTGCCAACAGATGCTTAATTCGCGAGCTACAATTCTGGCTAGTTTTGCCGAAGGTTTGCCCGTAGTGATTATGGAAGCTTTAGCTTTGGGTCGTCCCGTAGTCAGTACCTATATCGCAGGAATACCCGAACTGGTAGAACCCGAAGTTTCAGGTTGGTTAGTTCCTTCTGGTTCGGCAGCAGCTTTAACTAAGGCGATGCGTCAGGTGCTGCAATTACCTACAGAGCAACTGAGTCAAATGGGTCGCAGCGGAGCGGCAAAAGTAGCTCGTCAGCATGATGTAGCGATCGAAGCTAAGAAATTAGCCGCACTATTTAGACAACAGGAATTTCAAATCAAACAGTTAACTACAGAAATAGCGATCGAGCGAGTACCAGTAAGTAGTTCTATTTAATCAATAATTCTTTTTTTTACTCATACACCCCACAACTACCCATGTCATCAGCTACTTTCAAAAAACGAGCGATCGCAGGAACCGTTTGGACTGTTTTTGGTTACGGAACTGGTCAAACCCTGCGATTGGGAAGCAATCTAATTTTAACTCGGTTACTCGTTCCAGAGCTATTTGGCTTAATGGCTTTGGTCAACGTTTTTATCATGGGGTTAAATCTCTTTTCCGATATTGGGATTGTTCCCAGCATCATGCAGAATAAACGAGGAGAAGATCCCGCTTTTCTCAATACTGCCTGGACAATTCAGATAATCCGGGGGTTTATACTCTGGCTTGGTTGTCTGGCAATCTCCTATCCAGTAGCTCAGTTTTACGAAGAACCCAGACTGCAATGGTTGTTGCCAATAGTTGGTTTAAATTCAATTATAGCTGGCTTTAACTCTACCAATGTTGCTACTCTCCAGCGTGAGATGGAAGTGGGTAAAGTAATCAGGTTTGAGTTGGGAGTACAAATTATTACGCTAACGGTTATAGTTATCTGGGCTTGGTTTAGCCCCAGCATTTGGGCTTTAGTAGCGGGAACTCTTACTTCAGCGATCGCAGAGTTAATCTGGAGTCATCGACTAAGCACTAAATTTTCCAATCGTTTTGCTTGGGATAAAGAAGCAGTCAAAGAACTTTCTTCCTTTGGTAGATGGATCTTTATATCTACTGCCATGACCTTTTTGGCTTCAGAAATAGACAGGCTGATGTTAGGCAAACTTTTTACTCTAGAAATGCTAAGTTTTTATATCATTGCCTTTACCTTTGCCGATATTCCCGAACAAATAGTAAGTAAAGTCAGCTTTCGAGTTTTATATCCTACGATCGTCAAATATGCCAGTCTACCCCGTAAGCAATTGCGCCGTAAAATTATCGAACAACGATGGTTAATTTTACTCGGTCAGGCAATCGCACTAACCATGATGGTTGGATTTGGCGATTTTCTAATTACCTTTTTATACGACGACAGATACGAGCCAGCTGCCTGGATTTTGCCCATTTTGGCACTAGGTCTATGGCCCTTGATGCTGTCGATTACTAGCGATAAAGCCTTATTTGCCATTGGTAAACCAAATTTTGTCGCCTGGGGTAATTTACTGAAGTTTATTTATATGGCGATCGCCTTACCTTTAGCATTTCAGTTTCAAGGTGTTTTGGGCGCGGTAATTGTAATTGCCTTTAACGATTTGCCCTTTTATGGCTTGACCGCTTATGGTTTATATCGCCAAAAATTATCTACGTTCAAGCAAGATATACTGGCGACTTTGGTACTTTTCGCCTTGCTAGGCGTAGTTTTGACAGCCAGATACATTTGGGGATTCGGACTTCCCATAGACAGAATTTTATAGTAAATAGGGATATTTTAAAAAATGAAAATTACATTTGTACTGCCTACTGTTAATCTTAGCGGCGGAATTCGGGTTGTAGCGATTTACGCTCGACTCTTACAACAGCGAGGACACAAAGTTTTTGTGGTTTCGGTAGCACACGAGCAGCCTAGCTTAACAGAGCAGTTTCGCTCTCTACTAAAAGGACAAGGATGGATCGATATACCCAAACATCTGCCCTCTCACTTCGACAATTTGGATGTACCCCACAAAATTATTCCTCAAGGACATCAGCTTGCAGATGAGGACGTACCAGATGCCGATGTAGTAGTCGCCACGTTTTGGTATACCGCCGAATGGGTAGCCAAACTTTCGCCACAAAAAGGAGCCAAAGCCTATTTCGTTCAAGGACATGAAGTTTTTGGTGGTGCTGGCGCGGCAACTTATCAGCTACCCCTGCACAAAATCGTTATTTCTCAATTTTTGCTCAAACTGATGCGAGATAAATACGGCGATCCCAATCTTTCCTTTGTCCCCAATAGCGTCGATCTCCAACAGTTTAATGCACCTATTCGTAGCAAACAAAAAGTTCCCACAGTGGGAATGCTTTATTCCACAGAAATAGAGAGGGGTTGCGACATAAATCTTCGAGCTATTGCTCTAGTACAAAAAGAAATTCCCAAACTACGTTTAGTTGCCTTTGGTGTTTCTAAGCCAAGTTCGGAATTGCCCTTACCGCCTAATAGCAAATATGTGCGACAGCCATCCCAAGATACGATTAAAAATATTTATGCACAATGTGATGCCTGGTTGTTTGGTAGTCGTGAGGAAGGCTTTGGTTTGCCTATTTTAGAGGCAATGGCTTGTCGTACTCCAGTTATTGCTGTTCCTGGCGGTGCCGCTCCCGAACTATTAGCAGATGGTAATGGAATTTTAGTCGAGCCAGACAACCCTTTAGATATGGCAAAAGCAATTAAACACGTCTGCCAGTTATCTAATAGTGAGTGGCAATCTATGTCCGAGCGGGCATACAGCAAAGCTGGCAGCTATAGTTGGCAGGATGCGACTTCACTTTTTGAAGTTGCATTACAAAGAGCGATCGAGAAGCAGCAGCCTTCTAGCCTGTCTACTGCTAGTGCCATAGCATGTAAGTAATGAGTAACGAGTAATGAGTAATAAGTAACGAGTCAAAATATTCTACTTGCTACTTGCTACTTGCTACTTGCTACTTTCTACTTTCTACTTTTTACTTTTTACTTGCTACTTTTTTTACTTTTTACTTTCTACTTTTATAAGTCTTATGTCTTTTCTCGTTTACCTGGTAATGTTCGGCTGGATACCGCTTATTTGTTATTTCTTTACCCGTTTTCCAGCCCGTCAAGCGGTTATTATCGGCTTTATCCTGGCATGGTTATTTTTGCCTCAAAAAGAATTTCCCCTACCAGGACTGCCCGACTATACCAAAATGTCTGCCACTTGCTATGGCATTTTAATCGCTACAGTTATTTATGATGTCAATCGTTTGCGTAGCTTTAAATTTAGCTGGGTTGACTTGCCCATGTTGGTATGGTGCTGCTGTCCTCTTGCGTCATCTGTAACTAACGGCTTGGGACTTTACGATGGCTTTTCAGAGGTTTTGATGCAAACTGTAACCTGGGGCGTTCCCTATTTTCTAGGTCGCATATATATTAATAGTTTGGCTGGACTTAGGCAGTTAGCAACAGGCATTTTTTTAGGTGGATTAGTTTATGTTCCTTTGTGTTTGTATGAAATCAGGATGAGTCCCCAACTGCATCGTCTAGTTTATGGTTTTAGTCCTTTTTCTTTCGCTCAAACAATTCGTTACGATGGGTATCGTCCATCGGTATTTATGCAGCACGGACTGGAAGTGGGCATGTGGATGATGGCAGCTACTTTTATCGGTATCTGGTTCTGGAAGTGTAATGTTGTTCGACAAGTTGGGAGATTTCCTATTTCCTGGTTGGTATCCGCACTGTTAATTACTTTTATTTTAGTTAAATCCACTGGAGCATATTTTTTACTATTTTCAGGCATCTTGGTAATGTTAGTTGCCTGGCAATTTCGTACTTCGGTTACGATCTTATTTTTTATTGCCTTTATTACTATTTACTTAGCCCAAAATAGTTTGACTGAAACTTATGTTTCCGATCAAATAGTTCATTCATTGTCAGGAATAGTTCCCGAAGAGCGTATCGAATCTATAGAATTTAGATTTAATAATGAAGAAATGCTGACAGATAAAGCTAGGGAAAAACTAGTTTTTGGCTGGGGCGGTTGGGGTAGAAGTCGAATATATGAATATAACTGGGAAAACAAAAAAGTTGATATTTCTATTACTGATAGTTTGTGGATTATTGCCTTTGGACGAAATGGATTAGTAGGTGTAGTAAGTGTATTTTTGAGTTTTTTCTTACCTGCGATCGCCTTTATCAGACGCTACCCTGCGGTTCATTGGTTTAATCCTAAAGTTGCTCCTGCTGCTGCCATATTGACAATCACGATTTTGTATATGGTAGATAGTTTGTTCAACGCCATGCTTAATCCTATCTTTATCTTCGCCTGTGGTGGTGTAGCAGGTGCGGCTATTAGTCAAAGCTATAAATCTCAAGTAAAACGAGCTTTAAACTATTCTAAATCCGAACAGCTCGTACATCAGCAAAAATTGAAGATTCAGTAAATATTTGGGTGAAACTACTTAGTTTAAAAAAAAGAATGACAAAATTGAAATAACAAAAAACTCTATTCAGATAAAAAATCAGCAAACTATTTTTATTGATATTAGGACTTAAAAATATTAACAGCAAACTCTATTAACTTGCAAGTAAATAAGCATTTTTTTTTATTAGTTTTTAATTACAAAAATATTTTAATTACAAAAATATAATCAGCGAGCAGATGCAAAGTATTTCTAGTACAACTCAAAAAAATTGGCAATATTGGCAACAAAAACTATCTGGTACTCTACCTGCGATCGAATTGCCAAGCGATCGCCTACGCACACCTACAGTTAACAGCAGTTATGCTTCCTATTCATTTAAACTCAAAACCGAACTAGTAGAGCAGCTAGAGCAGTTATCAGTTCGACAAGAAACACCGTTAGAAACAGTTTTGTTAGCGGCTTTTAAAATCTTTCTCTATCGCTACACCAACCAGGAAGACATGGTGGTGTTTGCTCCTAATCTAGCTAAAACTGAGAATAACGCGACTCCAGTTATTTTACGCTCTAGTTTGGCAAAAGATTTGAGTTTTACTGACTATTTAGCTACAGTACGCCAAACAGTATTAGAAGCTTTCACTCATAGAGAATATGACTTTGAACTACTAAAAGATAAATTGTTGTCGGTACAAGACTGGAGTTATTTTAGAGTATGGTTTGATGTTCGAGAAGAAAGTGCGATCGAGTTAAAAAGTAACGAATTCGATCTATGTCTAGAAATAGCCCACAGCAAAATTTTATCGGTCAATTTTAAATACAATAGCGATTTATTCGATCGCTCTACTATCGAACGCATGGCTAGACATTGGCAAACTTTAGTCGAGCAAATTTTAGCTACTCCAGATCGAGCAATTTCTCGGTTGCCTTTATTATTGCCAGCAGAACAAGAGCAGTTACTACAAAACTGGAATCAAACTCAAGTCGCATATCCCAGCGATAAATTAATCCATCAACTATTTGAAGAACGAGTAAAAGAAAACCCCTCAGCAGTAGCAGTCGTATTTGAAGAACAAGAAGTAAGCTACGGAGAATTAAACCGCAGAGCCAACCAGCTAGCACACTATCTACAAAGTCTGGGAGTAAAACCAGAAGTGCTAGTAGGCATTTGTATCGAACGTTCGGTAGAAATGGTAGTAGGTTTGTTAGGCATTATCAAAGCTGGTGGTGCTTATGTACCTTGCGATCCTAACTTACCCGAAGAACGCTTGAGCTATATGCTAAATGACTCTGGGGTTGAGGTATTGTTAAGCCAAAAATCTCTAGTAGCAGCTTTACCCAGCCACAATGCCAAGGTAATTTGCTTAGATAGCGATCGCGCTGAAATCGAGGCATATAGCCCAGAAAATCTCGATATAGATATAGATGCCAACAATCTCGCCTACGTCATTTACACCTCGGGTTCGACTGGCAAACCCAAAGGAGTGATGAATACTCATTTTGGTATCCACAACCGTTTGCGCTGGATGCAGGCAGAGTATCAATTAAATAGTAGCGATCGCGTAGTGCAGAAAACTCCCTTTAGTTTTGATGTCTCGGTATGGGAATTTTTCTGGACGCTAATGACAGGAGCGACTATTGTAGTTGCCAGACCTGAAGGACACAAAGACAGTAATTATCTAGCGAATTTAATCGCACAGCAGCAGATTACTACTATGCACTTTGTCCCTTCAATGCTGCAAGTTTTCTTACAAGAACCAAACTTAGAACGCTGTAGTTCTCTAAAGCGCGTTTTTTGTAGTGGCGAAGCTTTACCCTACGAACTTACTCAACGCTTTTTCTCGCAACTTAACTGCGAACTGCACAATCTTTATGGTCCTACAGAAGCGGCGATCGACGTTACCTACTGGCAGTGTCAACCACAAAACGATTCTAATATCGTGCCTATCGGTCGTCCCATTGCCAATACTCAGACTTATATTTTAGACGAACACTTTGAGCCAGTTCCTATCGGCGTTTTAGGCGAATTATATCTCGGTGGAGACAATCTAGCGCGTGGCTATCTCAACCGTCCCGAACTGACTCAAGAAAAATTTATTATTAACCCCTTAGCTAATACACCATCGCCACGCCTTTATAAAACGGGTGACTTGGCACGCTACCGCAGCGATGGTAATATTGAATTTTTAGGACGTATAGACCATCAGGTTAAGCTGAGAGGCTTTCGGATCGAACTGGGAGAAATCGAAGCAGTCTTAGACGCACATCCGCAAGTTCAACAGTCGGTAGTATTGGCAAGTGATGACTTGACTGGTAACAAACGCCTGGTGGCATATTTAGCTAGTAGCGAAACCTTGAGTAGCGATCGCCTGCGAGAACATCTTTTGGCCAAGCTACCAGAATACATGGTACCTTCAATCTTTATTACTCTAGATGCCATACCCCTTACCCCCAACGGAAAAGTAGATCGCCGCGCTTTACCCGCGCCAGACATCAGACAGGCGATGGAAAAATCCTATCAAGCTCCTAGTACAGTTCGCGAACAGTCCCTTGCAGACATTTGGAAGAGCGTTTTGAATCTAGAAAAAGTCGGCGTTGAAGATAATTTCTTCGAGCTTGGCGGTAATTCTATTTTGGCAATGCAGGTTATTGCACAGATGCGATCGCAGTTGGGTATCGATTTAGCTCTCGATGCTATTTTTAATGCTCCTACCATTGCTAAGTTGGCTCAAACTATCGAGCTTCAAGCTACATCGGAACAAAAAGTAACAATCCAACCTATAGAGCGCAACAAAGAATTATCCCTTTCCTCTTCCGAACGCAGTCTCTGGTTTTTTGAGAAGTTAAATCCGCAAACTGCTGTTTATAACATTCCTCTGGTTTTCAAACTCAAAGGTGCAGTAAATATAGAGGTTTTAGAACAAAGTCTCAATCGCATCGTGCAAAGACACGAAATTTTCCGCACTGCTTATCCAGAGGTAAACGGACAACCACAAAAGGTAATTGCCACAGAGCTAGCAATAAAATTAGCAGTTTTCGAGCTTTCTGACACTTCCGAGGCAGAAGCGTGGGCAACCAGAGAAGCCAAACAGCCATTCGATCTGGCTAAGGAACCATTGCTAAGAGCTATATTATTATCTTTAGAATCGGATGAATACTGGCTGGTAGTTACCTGTCACCACATTGTCTTTGACGGCTGGTCGATTAAAATTTTATTCGACGAGTTAGCAGGTTATTATGATGCGCTGATTAATAATTCGGCTGTTAATCTTGAAGACTTGACCGTTCAGTATGTCGATTATGCTCATTGGCAGCAGCAATGGTTGCAAAGCGAAGAATATACCAAACAGCTTGACTATTGGCGCAAGCAGCTTGAAGGTAGTGCGCCATTGATGGAATTGCCTACAGATAGATCTAGACCTGCGGTACAAACTTATTTGGGCGATCGCCATTATTTTCAGCTAACTCCAGAACTCACCCAGGCACTTAATGCTTTAAGTCGTCAAGAAGGAGTTACTTTGTTTATGACTCTTTTGGCTGCCTTTAAAGTCTTACTCTATCGCTATACAGGACAGTCCGATGTTATCGTTGGTTCTCCCTTTGCCAACCGCAATACGGCTAATACAGAGCAGTTAATCGGCTTTTTTGTCAATACTTTAGTGTTACGGACTAATTTAGGAGACGATTTAAGCTTCCGAGAATTATTGAGTCGTATTCTGGAGACAACATCGGGGGCTTATGCTCATGCCAATTTACCCTTTGAAAAATTAGTTGAGGAACTACAGCCAGAGCGGAATTTAAGCTACAACCCTATATTCCAAGTCATGTTTGCCTTACAAAAACAGTTGCCGACAGCGCAATCGCTGTCGGGTTTAACCTGGGAAGTTGAGGAAAAAGGCACTGGTAGTTCGATGTTCGACCTAACCTTAGATGCGATCGAAACTCCTACAGGAATTGCAGGGTATTTTGAATACAATAGCAACTTGTTCGATCGCGACACTATTGCCAGAATGAATGCCCATTGGCAGACTTTGTTAGAAGGCATCGTTACTAATCCCAAAGCGCAAATTGCCTATTTACCATTACTAACTCCAGCAGAACAACAAACTCTAATCGATTGGAATCAACTTTGGGTTAACAAAACCGACAAAAGTAAAGATGTTCGACAGTTATTTGAGGCACAGGTAGAACGTACCCCCGATGCGATCGCGGTTGAGTTTGACGGTCGCCAGCTTACCTATCGGCAACTAAACCAAAAAGTTAATCAGTTAGCGCATTATTTACAAACTTTAGGAGTTGGCGCAGAAGTACTGGTGGGGATCTGTGTGGAAAGATCTTTAGAAATGATTATCGGTTTGTTAGGTATTTTTAAAGCTGGTGGTGCTTATGTACCTCTCGATCCCAATTATCCGCAAGATCGTTTGGCTTACATGGTTGCCGATTCCCAAATTGCCGTATTGTTAACTCAAGCCAAATGGCAAGCTCACCTACCAGAAACTCAAGCACAAATCGTCAATTTAGACTCCGATTGGGAACAGATTAGTAACTACAGTACCGAAAATACGGTTATCAACATCACGACCGATAATCTGGCATACGTAATCTATACCTCTGGTTCGACAGGTAAACCAAAAGGTGTAATGATTACCCATCAAGGTCTAAGCTGCTTTAGTCAATCGGCAATTAGAAGATATCGCTTCACCTCTAGCGATCGCATACTTCAGTTTGCCTCAATTAATTTTGATGCTGCGGTAGAACAAATCTTTCCTGGTTTGTGTGTGGGAGCAACTATAGTATTACGCACCGATGCGATGCTGACAGACTTGAAGACCTTTTTCTCAATCTGTGAAAATTTAGCTTTAACTGTATTGGGTTTCACAACCTCTTACTGGCATCAGCTAGCGGCAGAATTAACTGCTAAAGATATTTCTTTTCCAGAATCTCTAAGATTAGTAATTATTGGTGGCGAAGCAGTAATGCCCGAACCCGTAAAACGCTGGCAGAAAAAAGTAATTGAATCTGGCAAGCGCAATCGCCTAGAGTTAGTTAACTCTTATGGTCCTACTGAAGCTACCGTTGTTACCACGTCCTATACAATTCCAGCAGATAATTCTCTTAAAGGTGAAGTTCCTATCGGTCGTCCCTGGGGACATCTGCAAACATATATTCTCGATCGCCATTTACAACTAGTTCCCATCGGAGTACCAGGAGAGCTACATGTTGGTGGCGATAGTTTGGCAAGAGGATATCTCAACCGTTCGGACTTGACCGCAGCCAAATTTATTCCCAATCCTTTTAGTGAAGAAGCTAACGCCCGTATGTATAAAACTGGCGATTTAGCACGCTATCTACCTAATGGAGAAATTGAATATTTAGGTCGCATCGATAACCAAGTCAAAATTCGTGGTTTTCGTATCGAATTGGGTGAAATAGAAGCCATACTCACACAGCATCCTAATATTAGTGAAGCAGCAATTATAGTTAGCGAGGATTCAACTTATGGCAAACGTCTAATTGCTTATTTAGTGAGTCGCTCGGAAAAACTGCAAACCAAAGAAGTACGTGCTTTTCTGCAAGAGCGATTGCCCAAATACATGGTGCCTAGTGGCTTTATGTTTTTAAAGTCTATGCCCCTGACACCCAACAATAAACTCGATCGCCGTGCTTTACCCGCTCCAGATATCTCTAGAGACGATACAGAAATAGCCAAACCTACCAATGATGTCGAACAAAAGCTAGTAGAGATTTGGTCTAATACTTTGGGTATCCATCCTATCGGTATTCAAGACAATTTCTTTGAATTAGGGGGACATTCCCTATTAGCAGTCAAGCTGTTTGGTGAAATCGAGCGGCAGTTCGATCGCAAATTACCTCTAGCTAGTCTATTTGAAGCTCCTACCATCGAGCAGCTAGCACTAATGCTGCAAACCCCTCAAAAGACTACTTCTTTTGATTCTGTAGTCAAACTCAAAGAAGGTACTACTCCACCGCTATTTTTAGTTCATGATGCCGATGGAGAAACAATTCTCTATTTAAATTTGGCACAGCATCTCAAACCAGAACAAACTGTTTACGGTTTAAGACCCTATAGCCAAGCTGGTTCGCCATTTCTCCATACTCGTTTGTCCGAGATCGTCGCCCATTACGTTAGAGAAATACGCAAAGTGCAGCCTCAAGGACCTTATGCCATTGGTGGCTTGTGTGCGGGTGGTGTCTTAGCCTTTGAAATTGCCTGCCAACTTCAGGCAGAAGGAGAGCAAGTTCCTTTGGTAGCAATTATCGATGCGATTAATCTGCAAGGAATAGAGCAAGATAACTTTAGTTCGGTTAACCAAGTCCGCAAACAAAACTTCCTCAAACTCATAGATTCCAAACAAGAAACTAACAAACTCAAATTTGTTACCAATATTTTGAAAGTTTTACCGAGAAAGGTATTCAATCTAGTTACTTACGAAATTAGTAGCAAGAGCGAACAGTTTACCGATAATCTGCGGATTAAGCTTTTAAGATACTGTCTCGATCGCCAACTTACTATACCTCGCTTCTGTCAAAATATTCCCCTCAGAAGCATCTATGCCTATGCCGAATCTGACTATCAGCCCTCAGTTTATCAAGGTCAATTAACCTTATGGCGAGCTACTGAAAAGTTAGAGCTAGACAATCCAGCCATAGACGATACGCCAGCAATCTTAGAAGTCAAAGATCCCTTACTCGGTTGGGGTAAACAAGCTACCAATGGAGTCGCAGCCCATGACATCCCTGGCGGTCACTCCAGTATGCTCCAAGAACCCCACGTGCGCGTTATGGCAGAAAAACTGCAACCATACCTCGATGCGATACTCAACGAGTAGCAAGTAGTTAGTAGGAGATAGTTAGGAGTCAGTGATTAGTGCTTAGTTGAAATAATACACCTGTTGCTTCCTATTTCCTACTTCTTATTTTTGACTTTTAACTTTTAACTTTTAACTTTTTATCATGTCCAACACCATTCAATCCGATGTACTGGTAGTCATCGTTAACTACCGAACACCAGACCTGACAATCAACTGTTTGCGCTCTTTAGTACCAGAAGTTCGTGCCGTACCAGGAATTACTGTTACGGTAGTCGATAACAACTCCGAAGACGGTTCGGTTGCTAAAATCCAACAGGCGATCGCTGCTGAAGGCTGGGAAGACTGGGCAAATTTATTACCATCTTCCCATAATGGTGGCTTTGCTTATGGTAATAATTTAGCTATGCGTCCAGCGATGCAGTCTGCTAATCCACCTACGTATTTTTTACTACTCAATCCCGATACCGAAATTCGTCTTGGGGCAATTAAAATTCTGGTTGATTTTATGGAATGTCACCCTCAAGCTGGTATTGCTGGTAGTGGTTTTGAATTAGCCGACGGCACTCCTTGGCAAACGATCCTACGTTTTCCCAGCTTGTTAAGCGAGTTAGATTCTGGTTTGCGCCTGGGTATAGTATCCAAACTTTTAAGCAAATGGGTTGTAGCTCGACCGAGCAATAATGAAATTTGCGAAACCGACTGGCTACCAGGAGCGAGTATGCTGATTCGCCGTCAGGTGGTCGAATCTGTAGGCTTAATGGACGAAGAATATTTTCTCTATTACGAAGAAACCGATTACTGTCTGCAAGTCAAACGGGCTGGCTGGACTTGCTGGTGCGTGCCTCAAAGTCTGGTGATGCACATTGGCGGTCAAAGTACTGGAGTAGATGTACCAGATTCACCACCCAAACGCCTACCAAAATATTGCTTTGATTCGCGCAGGCGATATTTTACTAAAAACTATGGCTTCTGGTATGCCGCGATCGCCGATTTACTTTGGATATTGGGGTTTTCTCTTTGGAAAATTAGACAAACCATTCAACGCAAACCCAACTACGATCCTCCCTACTATCTTCAAGACTTTATCCAAAACAGCGTTTGGCTTTACTGGCTACAAGGTTTGCGCTCTAAGCTGTCTGGTTTTAATTTTCGCTCTACCTAACTAATAAATAACTAATAAATATATGGACGCATTTAAAAATATCGTTCGSGAGCCAATCGTGTCGGTTATTATTCCTTCTTACAACAGTGCGGCTTTTTTACCAGCAGCGATCGCAAGTGTTTTAACGCAATCTTATCGCCACTTTGAAATTATCGTTGTCGATGATGGCTCTGTCGATCGTACCAGAGAATTGGCGACTAGTTACCCCGTAAAGTATATCTATCAACAAAACCAGGGAGTTTCGGCAGCAAGAAATCGCGGCGTTAGTGAAGCTATAGGAGAGTTGGTAGTTTTCCTCGATGCCGATGACATACTGTTACCCCAAGCACTAGAAATTGGTGTCGAAGCAATTACCTCCCATCCAGAATCTGGTTTTGTCGCTGGTTCGTGCCAAGAAATAGATGCTGGCGGAGCGATTATTTCTGAATCGAATTTAGCGTCAACTAGAATTGCTAATTATCAAACGCTATTGAGGGGGGAAGCGTTTGTACCTCCTTCAGTATTAATGTTTCGCAAAACAGCTATTAAATCAGTAGGAGGCTTTAATAATCGTTTTAAAGGAGCGGAAGACTACGATTTTTATCTACGTATTGCCCGCCAATTCCCGATTTATTGTCACAACCAAACTGTAACTTACTATCGTCGTCACGATAACAACGCATCTAACAACGCTATAGAAATGCTTGCGGGATGTTTGGAAATTCTCGATCTTAACTGGAAATTTGTTCGCGGAAATCGCCAATACGAACGAGCCTATCGGGCTGGTCGCAACTACTGGATACAGCTTTTTGGTCCTTACCTGATGTATCAGACAATTAGATATTTAAGGTCGAGACAATGGCATCGAGCCTTAAAAGCTTTGTTGTTTCAATTGCAAGTATATCCAAAGGGAATTAGTGAATATATCTTCGCTCATTCTTTAGTTAAATTTCGACACAGAAATTTTAAATTAAAAACACGAAAAATTTAATTAAACTAGTTAATTTTACTGATATTATAAGACTATAAACAGCAATGAATTAAATAAATTATTTATAGTCTGTCAACTATATTTTCGTTTTACGATTTTGGATAAACAATCACACTCGATTGGCAAATAGAGTTGGTTTTTAAGTCATATATTCTTATTGGTTTTTAATAAATAAACGTAAGCCAAATGAACAATCATATTATCAACAATACTCAAAATTCTCGAATTGCTATTTTATCGGAACGAGAACTCAACGATCATGTTGCTTCCTGCTGTATCTATGAATTTGAAGATGCGATCGCTAAATACGATCGAGTAGACTTTTTTACACCCAAATATTCTTATCAATCTGCTCACAGAAATTTTAAATGGGTAAAAAAATTTTCTAGATCGCCTCAGTTAGCCAATCGAGTTAAGTTCGACCGCAATTCATTTACTCTCGAACACGATTACGAACTTTTCTTCATGGTTTTAGATAATCCGAGTAAATTTATTGCACTTAATTCGATTAAAAATTGGCGGCAAAAATGCCAAAAAGCTGTCTGCTATATTATCGAAATTTGGGAAACTCAAATTCCACAGTGGAAACCAATTTTAGAATTATTTAAAGACTTCGACCATATTTTTCTAGGTCATGCTAGTTCTATTAAAGCGGTAGAAGAAATTACTGGTGTTCCCTGTAGCTATTTACCATTTGCTACTGATGCCATTAAATTTAGTCCTAACTCTATTGATTCACCTCGCGGTATTGACGTTACTAACATCGGTCGGCGTTCGGTAGTTACCCACCAAGCTTTATTAGAGCGAATGGAAGAAGGAGATTTCTTTTACTATTACGATACACCCAGAGATTTTTACATCCAAAAACCTCAAGAACATCGCACACTGCTGGCAAACGTAGCAAAAAATAGCCGCTACTGGATTACTAACAATCCCAATTTTAATGCCGACCCTCGCGAAAAGAAAGGACTGCAAAAAGAGTTGGGCTATCGCATTTTTGAAGGTACTGCTGGCGGTGCGGTTGCCATAGGCAATCAAACTGCTACAGAAGAATTTAAAAAACATTTTGACTGGGAAGATGCAGTGATAACAATTCCTGCCGATGCGGCTGATATTATCGATATTATTGCCCAACTAGATACACAAAGCGATCGCCTAGAAAAAATTCGTCGTCATAATGTTACCAATTCTTTATTAAGACACGATTGGGTATATCGCTGGCGACAAATATTAGAATCTGTCGGACTAGAAGTTACTCTAGAGGTTATCTTACGAGAAGCTCAGTTAAGAGAGCGGGCAGAAAGATTTACTCCCAGCCGTGTTTTGTCCCATGCAGCTTAAAAATAGCAGGTGCAGTATTTAGAGGTTACAGGTGACATGAGGTGAATGGTTTTTATAAGAAGTAGCGATTAGTAAGTAGACCGACAAACGGAAGAGACAGGGACAAAAAAGTTGGGATTTTTTTACTCTGCTTTTCCGAACTCAAGCATAACTCCTGGTTGCATACTTTAATATCTGCTTTCTTATTTCTAAATAGTGCCTGGCATTTAAAACCTTCTTATTAAATAAAACTTTAGTCTCAATGAAAACATATTCCGAATCAAAACTTTACTGCACAATTTCTGCGATCGAGCCAGACTGGGAACGCGAAAAAATAGACCGCTGGTGGAGTCCTAGCAAACAGCTACTTAAATCTATTCGTGATTATCAAAAGTGGAAAAAACAAGGTGGGCTTATGGCGTTTTTAGCCACTCGCACTAACGTTATCTGGCATCGATTCTGGAGTATAGTAACTGGTGCCGATATTCCACTCAACTGTCAGTTAGGAGGAGGATTACTGCTAGTTCATCCCAATGGCATTGTCATTCATCCTAATGCAACTATTGGCGTAAACTGTCTAATTTTTCAACAGGTGACAATTGTTGAAGGAGTCAAAATTGGCGGTCATGTCGATATTGGTGCGGGGGCAAAAATCATCCGTGCTGTAACTATTGGCGACCATGCCCGAATTGGTGCTAATGCAGTAGTTGTTAGCAATGTGCCAGTAGGGACAACCGCTGTAGGTATACCAGCCAAAATTTTGCCCAATTGCTAAACCTTTTATTTAAGAACTTGAGAGAACATAAAAATTATGATGGGATTGGTTGTTATCGGACGTAATGAAGGAGATTTACTACGCCAATGTTTGCTTTCGGTTATCGGCAAAGTAGATCGTATAGTATACGTTGACTCTGGTTCGACCGATAATAGTATCGAGATGGCTCGCTCTATGGGAGTAGATGTAGTAGAGTTGGATCTGTCCCAACCTTTTACGGCAGGGCGAGCTAGAAATGAAGGATTTTTTTATTTAGTGCGGAAATATCCCCAAGTTCGACTAGTCCAGTTTGTTGATGGAGACTGCGCCGTAGTACCAGAATGGTTGGATACTGCTAGAAATACTTTAGAGTCTCAAGCAAATCTGGCGATCGCTTGCGGTCGTCGTCGAGAACTTTTTCCAGAAAATTCTATTTATAATCGTTTGTGCGATCTTGAATGGAATACACCAATAGGAGAAGCTAAAGCCTGTGGCGGTGACTTTATGGTAAGAGTTTCAGCCTTCGAGAGAGTACGAGGTTTTAATGAAGTGATGATTGCTGGCGAAGAACCAGAACTATGCGTACGGTTGCGCCAACAGGAATGGAAAATTCTTCGTATTGATGCAGACATGACTTTACACGATGCCCGAATTACTAAATTTAAACAGTGGTGGCGGCGAACTTTAAGGAGTGGTTATGCCTATGCTGAAGGTGCTTGGCTTCATGGACGAACACCCGAACGACATTGGGTAAAAGAAAGTCGCAGTATCTGGTTTTGGGGGTTGATTTTACCAGTTATAGCGATCGCTTCAATCGTACCTTCTCATGGTTGGAGTTTGTTACTACTGGCACTCTATATTGTAGCTATCTGTCGCGTTTATTTCAGCGTTGTGCAGGGAATAGGCGATCGCGCGATCGCTTTGGCTTACGCTGTTAGTTGTATTGTGAGTAAATTTCCTCAAGCTCAAGGTCAAATTCAGTTTCATTTAAGTAGACTAACTGGAAAACGTCGCAAGCTTATTGAATATAAACTAATCGGTAGCGAGTAGACTCACATCTTGCACCAGTACAAGTAAACTTAATAATCAATTTATTATCCTTTACTTTTATACCACAAGACAGTTACGGCTTAGGTGCAAGATCTCAGTAGAGACAATTTGCAAATCGCTCTTACTAACCACTAACTACTAACTATTTAAATATCAGTCAATAACTTGGCTTTTCTAAGCAAGAATTTTAAAACGGTTTCTTCCCTAGTAACAATATCGGTCGTACCTTCCATTCCCGATTGAAGCAGACATTGATGCTGCTGGCGTTGGAGAAGATCTGTTTCAGGCGCGATCGTTACCTCATAAAAGGCTTTACCACTTGGAATATTAGCTTGAGCAGCACCTCGAGCATTGTCGGCTTGTGGGGCGATCGCATCTGGGGCAATTTTGGTTACCGTTCCTTTTAACGTGCCGTAGTCGGGATAGGGACAGGCAGAAATTTTGGTGCTGGTAGTTTGATTGGTTTTAATTTTGCCAATTTCTTTGGCAGAAATCATCGCTTTGAGGGTTAAAGTGGCATCTTTAGGGGCAATTTGGGCGATTTTATCTCCTGCTACTACAGTTTGTCCCGTATTGCGGAGATTGAGTTGAAAAATCGTACCGTCAGCAGTAGCGGTAATAATACTTTGCTGTAATTCTCTTTCTACCTGCTGTAGCTCGCTCCGATCGCGATCGATCTGATTTTGTAGTTCGATGCGCTGTTGCCCTAAAGCCTGCTGCTCTTTTTGTAGATTGGCAATGGTAGCTCTGCCTACTGCCTGTTCCTGGGCAATATTGCTACGAGCGATCGCCACTTCGGCATCGCTAGGGTTGAGAGCGGCACGAACACTATTCTTTCTCGCCTGTGCCGCAGCTACCGCCCGTTCTCTGCGAGTTATTTCCTGTTGCTGTCTTTTAATCGTTGCCTGTTTGCCATAAACTTGTTCCTGTAGTTGCACTACACTTAGTTTAGCTTCTTCTAAGAGGTCGCGCGATAAGGCTCCCGAATCAGCAATAGTTTGATAGCGATCGCGTTTGGCTACAGCAGCACTCAATTCTGCTTTACTGGAGTTCCAGTCGGCAGTAACGGTAACTAAATCTGTCTTGGCTTGGTTTAATTCTTCGGCAGCTAGTTGCAGGTTGGCTTCTGCTTCTTCTGCTTCAGCAGCAGTAGTGATCGTAAGGTTTTGATATTCTCTCTGGCGGCGAGCTAATTCGGCATTGGCAGAGATAACAGCGCGGTCGAGGCGATCGGTTTCTGCAAGTATACGGTTGTTTTGAGCGGCTATTTGGGCTTGTAGTTGTTGTAGCTGTAGTTTTGATTGTCTGATGTTGTCTTCTAACTGAGTCTGTTTGGTTTCCAAACGAGAACCGTCTAAAATAGCGATAATATCTCCTCGTTTGACCGCTTGATTTTCTTTAACTCGCAACTCGGTAATCGTGCCTGGAGTTGCTGCTTGAACGATACGTAATTCACCAGCAGGACGCAGACTAGCTGGAGCTTTGACAGTTTCTTTAAATTTAGCCACAGAAGTCAGAGGAACGGTTAGTCCTACAGTAGCAACAACAAACACGCCGCCAAAGATAATCCAACGACCAATAGGTGGCAAAAATTCGTTGTCGTTTAATTGGGGTAAAAAACCCGTGTGGGAATTGCTAGTCATGATTTTAATTAAAAATGGTTTGAGTTAGCAGTTTTGGCGTTACCGTTAGCTGAATTGCCATTAACAGCAAAGCTAGAAGAATTAAGTAATAGACTGTGAGTTGGAGGGACGATATTGTCTAAGAAATTTAAGTGTTCGCCAGCTACTAAAGCTAAATCTTCGGGAGTACCTTGTATTTTTAGTTTTCCTGTTTCGAGCATAATAATCCAGTCGGCACGTTGAATTACTTTGGGACGATGGCTGATGAGAATTGTAGTTTTGCCCCGTCGGTGTTCTAGCAATTGCTCTAACACCTTAGCTTCGCTAACGGGATCGAGCGCACCTGTAGATTCATCTAAAATTAAAACTGGTGGGTCGGTAACAATGGCTCTGGCTATTGCCAGTCTTTGCTTTTGACCACCAGATAAGTTAGCTCCAAACTCTCCTAAAACTGTTTGATACTTATCTGGTAGTTCGCTGATAAATTCGTCGGCACCAGCGATTTGACAAGCTCTAACAATTTGCTCGAAATCAACTTGAGGATAGCTAAAGCGAAAATTTTCTAAAATCGAACGACTCCAAAAATGAGGCTCTTGGGGTACTAGCACTATCTGCTGGCGCAAGCATTCTAAAGAAAGATCTTGCTGATTGTAGGCATCGTAGCGAACGTTGCCCGACTGCGAGGAATACAAACCAGCTAACAGTTTGGCAAGGGTACTCTTACCACAGCCAGATTGACCGATTAAAGCGATGACTTTACCACCAGGAATAGTTACCGAGAAATCTTCTAAAAGATCGACTCTTCCAGCATGATGAAAATTGAGCTTATTACAAGTAATATTGGCATCACCAGAAATTTCTGCCCAAGGCTTTTGGAAATCTTTTTCGTCTTCTGGCGTAGCGTCAATTACTTCGGTCAAACGTTGAATGACTACCTGTGCCGTAATAAATTCATCAATCAAGCCAATTGCCGCACCCAAAAAACCGAGAAAGTTGCCGCTCATGCCGTTAAATGCCAGTAATTGACCGATGGATAGCTTTTGACTGATTACTAAATAGCTACCCAACCAAAGGATGCTAATCGAAGTAAAAGTGGAAAGAATGCCAGTAATAGTACTGCTATAAAGCCCCAACTTCATCGTACTCCAGCCCAAGTTAGCAAGACGACCATAATTGCTTTGGTATTCTTCCCAAGCTTGGGGTGTGGCTTGGGTCGTTTTTAGTACCTGCACGCCGCGAAAAGTTTCTACTAAAAAGCCTTGGTTTTCCGTACCCAAAACGATCTGGTTGCGTGTTTTGCGCCGTAATGCCGGAAGAAACAGTAGGTTAATTAAGGTAACGATTACAAATGCTCCAATAGAAGCTAGAGTTAGTTCCCAACTGTAAACAATCATCACCGCCAGAGAAATTATGGCAATAAAGAATTGGCTGGGTAAACCCAAAACTATCTGGGAAACCAAAGCATTGATAGCATTGACATCAGCAATACGGCTGACTACTTCTCCACTGCGCCTTCCTTCAAAGTAAGATAAGGGCAAGTGCATTAATTTGCGTCCGTATTCGAGAATTAGCCCTAACTGTAGTTTTTGACCGAAGTGACCGATTAAATGTGACTGAACTAAACTAACTCCACTGCGAAACAGGTTCATGACGATAACAGCGATAGCTACAGTAGTTAGTAGTTGAGTATCGCCTCTGACCAAGACATCATCGGTAAGTAACTGCATCATTATCGGCGAAGCTAGAGAAAGCAGACCAATGGCACAGTTGATGAGTAGGGCTAAGAGCAGAATATTACGATAGGGCCAAACTCGTTGAATGTATTTACTAAAACCTCCAACTTTGTCATTTTCTTGTTGGTAAAAACGACTGTCATCTGGTGTTAGTAACAGCATGATGCCATTACCCCAACCTTCGACTAACTCTTGCCGAGTTAGGTAGCGAATGCCTACGCCAGGATCGGCAATAACGTATTTTTTGCCTTTTTTGCCGTATAAAACTACCCAGTGATAGCCTTTCCAATGAATGATGGCTGGTAGTGGTGCTTCATTGATGCGATCGATAATTTGAGCGGTGGCTTTGACTTGGCGAGCGTTAAATCCAAAGACTTCTGCTCCTCGACTCAAACCCAGCAGGGTGGTTCCTCTCGCTCCCGTCCCGACTGCTTCTCGGATGCGACCGATGGCAAAGGTGCGTCCGTGATGTTTGGCAACCGTGGCAATGCAGGCAGCACCACAGTCTTCTTCGCTATGCTGGAGAACAACTGGATATTTCATTATTAAATAGATTTAATTGGAGAACTTGCTCGATCTAACACAAAGCAATACAGTGAAGTATTAATAATTAACCTTACGTTTGCTGTTTCGTGTATTTATTACGACTAAAAGTTGGTAGTTATGCGTTTAAGCTATGGAAGTAGTCTAAGAAGCGATCGGGAAAAAGTAGAGAAACAGAAAAAAAGTTTTTTGGTATTGCCTCATAGTGGAATGCTAAATGAAGATTTTGTTTACTTATCAATATAAATTCATAGCCTTCTGCAACTATTAATCAACCTTTGCTTTTTTGGAAATAAAATTATTTTTTTTGTTACGATTTAGTTGCGATCGCGCGATCGATAACGGTAGCAATTTCAGACAAACCTTAGTTTTTACAATTTTTGAGACAAATTGTAAGTAACAAAAAAATTGCGACAATGGTGAATTTTTCGACCGCACCACCGCCGACTGTTTCAGAATTTTTTTGCTCTAAATCTACAAATAGGTCTTGTTGGTTAGCAGTCATTTTGTCAATATTTGACATGGTTTTTCTCCTTTGATAAAATTAGCTCAAGTTTTTTAGAAACTAGAATGTACATTGGCAGCAAGCAGTTAAAGTAATACAGCGAAGTATCAGTAAGTAACTTTAGTGTTTGCTGTCTTGTTTTTTTTCGTCAGAGAGTAGAAACTTATGCAAATATTCTCAGACCAAATGTTAGACAATCGGCTTCAAAGCTTTGTTTTTCAGTAATTATGAAAATTTATTTATTTTTGACAACAGCGTTGTTTACTATTTAAAATGAGCTATTGACTGGGTTTCCCTGGTTTATTCAAAGAAACCCATTATTGTTTTAGCTACAACAATCCATTTTTTACATAGCTACACTAGTGCCAAGGGTAGAGTACCAACTCTAAACTTGAATGATTACTGGATTGTTAAGTTTGCTACCGGACCTTCTTCGCCAGTGGTAAGAATTAAATAATCTCCAGTGCGATCGAAGTTATTGTAGCCTTTGGTTAGAGTTTCAGAATTCAATTCATAGCCCTTACCAATTTTGGCATCATAAGTAACATAAGGTTTGTTGAGAGCGTAGAAATAATCTTCTTTATCAGCTCCTACGTAATCTTTTTTACTTACCCATTTTCCATATTGGTTAAGGTATTGAATATTGTAATTAACACCCATACCAGATTTATTGCCAATAGTGTACTTAGACCAACTACCACCACTAATAGCAGACCCTTCTTCGGCAGTTAATTTGACAAACAGTTGTTCGTTGATTTGGTTTAGATTTGACATGATTTTTCTCCTTGAGTAAAGTGAGTTTGAGTTTTTTAGAAACTAGAGTGTACATTGGCAGCAAACATTTGGGATAATACAGCCACGTATTAGATAAGAAACCCTAGCATTTGCTGACCTGTGGAGCTATTACGTTGGGAGTTGTTATTTATGCAGATATTCTCAGACTACATTTTAAATAACTGACCTTAAAGCTTTATTTGACAGTCGTTATAAACTTTCGTTCGTTGCTGGCTACAGCGTATCTAATATTCATTCATAAGTTATTCACTGAGTTTTTTTGACTTTTGGATCTTAAATGTTGAAGTTTAACGTAGTAAGTCAATGGCGCAACTACTTACATTTGTTTGTGCGGTAGTCACTCTAAACTTAAAACTTGGTAGCGATCGCACAAAAAAACTTTTTAAAATGAATTTAAGCAAGCAAAAAAAATTGGGGCAAATACCCCAATTTTTCGATCTTATAAGCTATTAACTGAGTTTCGTTGAGTAATCCTAAGAAACCCAGTGTTGTTTTAGTTAGAACAACCCATTATTGGCGATGAGCGAACTAATGAAGGTAGATCGAAACCTCGAATCCTTGAATAGTTACTAGGCTGTTATATTAGCTATTGGACCATTATTTTCATTAGTCAGAGTTAAGTAACCCCATTTATCAATATCGAAGATATTATATCCAGGAGTTAAATATGCTTTTTTGGGTTCATATCCAGGACCAAATTTAGAATCATATTTGATATAAGCTTCACGAGCGTAGTATGAATCTTCTTCGTAAGGAGCTACATTATCAAAAGCTTTTTTCCAGTTTTTGCCTTTCTTGTAATAAATGGTGTAATTAACATCTTTGCCTGAATAATTACCGATGTAGAAATCATATTTATTATGATTACCTCCACTAATAGCAGAGCCTTCTTCGGAAGTTAATTCGGCAAACAGTTGTTCGTTGATTCGATCGATATTTGACATGGTTTTTCTCCTTGAGTAAAGTAAATTTGAGTTTTTTAGAAATTAGAGTGTACATCGGCAGCAAACAGTTAAGGTAATACAGCGAAGTATTAGTAAGTAACCTTAGTGTTTACTGTCTTTAGCTATTTCATCTGCAAGTATGCACTTAAGCATTTATTTGCAGATGTTATTAAATGCTCTCTCGTATCGGCACCGAATATCCAAAAATTGCAACTGTATTTTGAGCTTTAGAAAACAATATTTAATGGCATCATAACAGTTTCAATCAGGTCGGAAACCGCGATTGTAAGCTGTAAAACAAGCTTTTCAGCTATTTCTAGAGCATTTTTTATTTAAGCTATGAACATAGTTTAAAAAGCGATCGGGAATAAGTAGGGAAACAAACAAAAAAAGTTTTTAGTGCTGCATCATACAAGTTCATTCGTACAGAAATTATACTAATACTCTATATGTTGACTACAGATCGAAAACACCACCTCAATGTTGTTCGTTTAGACAACCAAAAAACACGCCATAGCCAGGAATTTCTACCGTACTGTCATATTGACGATTTTGAAAATCTACTTCGTCGGCTGCTGTACATTTGGGATAGGTAGATAGATCGTAGTGGAGAGGAACGGGACTGAGATTAAATAAGCACAGAATTTGTTGTTCTTCAGATTTACGAATAAATCCGAGTAAAGGTTCTGCGGTATCGAGTAAAGTTAAATTTCCCCAGAGTAAAGCGGGTTGCTGCTTGCGCCATTTAATCAAACGCCGATATTTGTTCAATAGAGAGTTGGAAAAAGTTTCTTGTACGTCTACGGCATGATGGAGATGTTCTTCAGAAATTGGCAACCAGGGTTCATTAGCTTGAGTAAAGCCAGCGTTTGCTGCCAATTTTTGCCAGGGTATGGGAGTACGAGAACCATCTCTGCCTAAAATTGAGGGATATCCAGCCAGTCCAAAAGGATCTTGCATTTTCTCGTAGGGAACATTGGCTTGAGTCAAGCCTAACTCATCACCTTGATAGATACAGCAACTGCCTCTGAGAGAAAGCAGCAGTGCGGCAAACATATGATCGAAAGCTTCGTGGCTGAATTCATCATCAATCTGAAACTTACGCCAGCGAGACTTAAGGCGAGGAAAATCGTGGGTACCACCAGTCCAACAAATCACGCCATCGGCAAACAATTTTTCTACCCGTGTAATTAGCTGGTACATTTTTTCATGACTTAGAGGTTCGTCGCTCATTAGCGAGGAGTTATAAGCCATGTGTAGTCTGTTGCTACCCCGTACGTATTCGCTAGCCGTCAAAATGCCATCTTCAGCAGAGCTAATTTCTGCCAGGGTAGTAGTTTCGGGATAACTATCCATCAACTGACGTATATCTTCTAGAAGCGAAAAAATTTCGGGTTGGCAAAAATTGTAGAGATTTAACTGGGAGAAAAAAGGGTCATTAGCTCCTGCACCGTCAGGCAAAGGGACATTATCGGGGCGAGACGGATTATCTTGAAGAGTGTGATCGTGCAAGAAGAAATTAACTACATCGAGGCGAAAGCCATCAACTCCCAAATCCAGCCAAAATTTCGCTACTGCTAAAATTGCCTCTTTAACTTCTGGGTTATACCAGTTAAGGTCTGGTTGTTCGGCAAGAAAATTATGCAGATAATATTGCTGTCGCTGTTCGTCCCACGTCCAGGCACTACCGCCAAAGGTAGCTAGCCAATTACTAGGGGGTGTGCCATCTGGTTTGGGATCTGCCCAGACATACCAGTCGGCTTTGGCATTGTTTCGACTACTGCGGCTTTCGATAAACCAGGGATGTAAGTTTGAGGTATGATTCCAAACTTGATCGATTAGAATTTTAAGACCGCGCTTTTTGGCTTCTTTGGTTAGCAACTTAAAGTCTTCTATAGTGCCAAAAATTGGATCGACAGCACAATAGTCTTCAATGTCGTAACCAAAATCTTTCATTGGCGACTTGTAAAAAGGCGATATCCAGACTGCATCTACATTTAAAGCCGCAATATAGTCTAACTTATGAATGATTCCTTGAAGGTCGCCAATACCATCGCCGTTGCTGTCAAAGAAACTGCGGGGATAAACTTGATAGATGACGGCACTACGCCACCACTGACGAGTTTGGAACTGTCGATTTGAGGATAAATTCATAAATAGTCACAACTGCAAATTGGCAAAAAAGACTCCATATTCAGGAAGCTTTAAAACATCTTGCCAAATTTTGCCGTCAAAACCCAAGCTAGTTTCTGGAATATATTCATCATGAACCGAGAGATCGTACTCTACAGGTTCGCCACTAAGATTGAACAAACATAGCAAACTCTGTTCGGCATATTCTCGAACAAATCCTAAAACTGGTTCTGGAGTATCGATTAGCCTGAAGTTACCGGCAATTAGGGCTGGCTGCTGTTTGCGCCAGTGGAGTAGTTTGCGCCAGGTATTAAGCAAAGAATTGGGATCGGCATTTTGACGATCTACTGCTTGTGCTAGATGCTTTTTGGGAATGGGCAGCCAAGGATCTTCGCTGTTGCTAAAGCCAGCATTGGGTCTGTTTGCTTCCCAGGGCATGGGAGTACGAGAGCCGTCGCGACCTGGTACGGTAGGATAGAGTGCCTGTCCGAAGGGGTCTTGGATTTTATCTTCGGGGATATCTTTGGGAATTTTAGCCTCGCTCAAACCTAATTCGTCTCCCTGGTAGAGACACAATGCTCCTGGTAAAGATAATAGTAAGGCGGCGATCGCATAATAAAATTTATCGGGATATGGCTGTCCTTCAGCATCAACTCCCGTCCAGCGCGATCGCAAACGACCATAATCGTGATTACCTACCATCCAGCATTGTCCACCTTCGGAAAAATGTTGGAGTACTCGCTGCATCGTTTCGCGCATTAGGTTAGCACTCATTGGTTCTTCTGCCATCAAAGCACTGTTATAGGCTAAATGCAGGCGATTTTCTCCAGTTACATACTCTCCCGACAGGGCAACAGAATCTTCGCACAGCGTTATTTCTCCTAATGTCACCGCATCGCCATAGCGATCGCACAACTCTCGAATGGGATCGATCGCTTCAAGATTTTCGGGACGGCAGAAGTTATATTGAAACATATGTTCGACCATCGGATTATCGCGATCGACTCCATCAGGAAATACACCATTTTCGGGACGAACTGGATTATCACGCAAGTGCTTGTCGTGGACGTAAAAGTTAACCGCATCGAGTCGAAAACCATCGATACCGCGCTCTAGCCAAAACTCAGCACGTTTGAGAATGGCATCTACTACTTCTGGGTTGTGCCAGTTGAGTTCTGGTTGACTGGCGAGAAAATTATAAAAATAATATTGTTGGCGTACTTCGTCCCATTCCCAGGCACTTTTACCCATAAACGCTGAAAGCCAGTTATTTGGTGGCGAACCGTCGGGTTTGGCATCTGCCCAAACGTACCAATCTGCTTTGGGATTATCGCGATTTTTCCGACTTTCGACAAACCAAGGATGTTTGTCAGAGGTGTGATTCCAAACTCCGTCGATTAGAACTTTTATTCCGAAACTATGAGCAATATTCAACAGGCGATCGAAATCTTCTATATCGCCAAACATAGGATCGATATCGCGCATATCAGTAATGTCATAGCCCATATCTTCCATCGGCGACTCGAATATCGGACAGAGCCAAATAGCATCTACCCCCAACGAAGCAATGTAGCCCATTCTGGCAATAATGCCGTCGAGGTCGCCAACACCATTACCAGTAGTATCTTGAAAACTTCTGGGATAAATTTGATAGATTACTGCATGTTGCCACCAGTGACCATTATGCTGTTGATTATTGGCATCTTCCCACGTCCAGGCTCGACGATTAATTACGGAATTTTTCCACCATTTAATGTTAGGCTTCATAGTGTTTGCTATTGTTTTATTAAAGACTTCAAATAATATATAATAACTTTGAGGTTGCTAACTCAATCTCGATTGTTATTTGACTTTAGTGTATTAATTATTCTGACAACATCTTTAATGACGCATCATCTTTCTCTAGGCATAAAAAAAACTCAGTCTATCGGTTGACTTAAAAGACAGGTAATAACTGATTTGTCATAAAGTTAATATTTATTATTATATTTTTTTGTTTTAAGGATATTTAAAAAAAATCGAGTTTATACAATTGGCAAACAGCTGTTAGTTGCCAGCCAAAAATAATAATTATAAAATGCCATTTAGCGACCGCTTCATGACAGCCAGATAAATAAGCAAACGTAATTAATACTAATTTTCAAAAGTAGCAGGAAAAATAGAGAGATTATTTTGTGCGATTGAAGAAGCCGAAACTTCAATCTTTGTCACATTTATTGCCTAATCTTCTCTTAAGTCGCTCGTTGTTTACGTAAATCAGTTTTACTATCCGACGAAGCTGAGAGAGCCATAACTTAAAATGTAACTGTTGAGTTTGTATTATGAGCTTTTTTATGAGTTCTCTTATGAGATTTATGAGAATCAAAGGTGGCAGCTCCAATTAATATTAACTGCAAAAGTTAAAAAACTTAGCTTCATTTACTTTTGAAGTCGAGGTTATTTATATGATTCGTCTTTTACTTGTAGACGATCGGAAACTTGTCTGCCAAAAATTACGGGCAATGCTAAATTTAGAGTCCGCTTTTGAAGTAGTCAAAATAGCTAAATATAAGTAACGGTAGAACTAAACTGGTTTCGGTTTCTATTATTCAAATTACAGCTGCTATGAACACATACAATCATAAATATTCAAGTCGAGAAGAATTAAAACAACAGATAGAGCGAGATAAAGGTTGGTACTTTATTACTTTTGTTGGCAATTTACCTCATAATCGCCCTTATGGTTTTACTCTTCATAACAAGCATTTTGTTTTACTAAAAAATAAACATGAGTTTAGATGTTATTTGCTGCCCTTAAATGAAAATAATGCTGACAATGTTTGCGTTATGGCTTTTCCAGTTGTAGAAAAACAAGGATGTATTTGGTTTTGGCATTCGAAAAATTCCGCAGCCGATCCTATGAAAATTCCTACTATAAACGAATGTGAATCACAGTCTGGTATGAAAAGTTGATTACTGTAACAAGACTTAAAAGTTTTTCGCTTGAGCGAGCGAGTGACAAATATCGGTTTTTAATTTTTACATCTAAGCTAAATCACTTACACAAACAGACAAAATATTAGGCGATCGTATTTTGGTTGCTATTGATTTGGCAGACGGGAGATCGCCTTCTAATTTTAAGTATGAATGCTGAAAGTCTCAAAGCCGAACCAAAATTATGACTACTGCATCACCCGTAGCTGGTTGGGATTCTAGTAAATCGCCCCAGGTGCAACCGCGCCGACACCCTTCGGCTAAAAATAAAAATTACGTTTTTGAGAAATAACTGGCAATTACACTGAAAAAATTGTTTAAAAAGTCCCAAAGATAAGCAAATTTACTGAGTAAATCAAGATAATTTAGTGATATCGTTTGGGAAAATTGACATATATATTGGCATATATAGTTAAATACCCATAAGTATATTATGATTTCTGCTGAATTAATCGCCGAACTAGAGAAAAATACTGAAGACTTGTTTGCTTTATTCGATGTTAAGCAATGCGATATTGCTACTGGTACTTGCGAAATGAGCTTTGGCAAATTTAAAAAACTCAAAAATCAACTTAAAGATTTGAAGCGATCGCTGGCAAATGCTCGTAATTCTGTACTGAACAACTACGATGTTGCCGAATCAATTCGTTTTGAGACGTTAGTGCGACTCAATTTTATTGAAGATTCGACTATCGACGTGCAGTATTTGCTTTCTGAATGGGATGTTTAGCTTTTATCTTATATAAGCTATTGAAAACTTGAGGCATAGTCGTTCTATGAAGATATAAAGGATGACGGGGACAATTTTGTTTGGTGATTCCCAAACAGTAAAGATGGGTATAGTTTTTTAGTAGGTTAAGAACATATAAATCTTGTCTTTGCCAAATTCCATGATTGCCCCAGGCTAAAACAACTTTATCGCTTCGCGAAACAGTTTCTAAAATATATTTGTCGTTATCTTTGCCAATTGGTGCTGCTGTTTGTTTGAGTTGTGATGGCTGCGAGGTACGATAGGCAAAAAGATTGACTACCTCTAATTTGCCGTAATCCCAAGATTTGGCAAAATTAATACAGCGAGTAATAGTCGGATCGTTGACTTTTTCATCGGCACGACTGGGATTTAACATGATGAAAGAAACGGTTTTACTATTACTATTCCATTCACGCCATAGTACATAGCGATAATTTCCAATAATTACTGCTCCATTGTGCATGGTTTTTTAATGCTTTACTAAAATATACTTCTCCTCATAGCAAAAGCGATCGCAGGTTGTGAATGAGAAAATCAAGCAATTGTCATTCATATCATTAGTAGAAATTGATATTATCTCAATAGATAATCTTTCTACAGTCGTTTATTTGCAACTAGTTCTTTCAGTTCGTCGAAATCAATCCAACACTTTTGACTTTTGGCATCAACAAAAAATTTTCAATCTAAAATAATTAATATATATTTATCAATAGTTTTTAAAAATATTTCCTTAAAACAATCAGTACAGTCCTGAAGCTGGTCATGGTAACTATCTTGTTTTGTAATTGATAATTTTAACAACATATAGCAGTTCTCAAATAGGTGAGGAATGATTTTGTATTTAATCTTGGATATCGAACAGCTTCGTACTAAGTATTTAACATTAGTAAATCAAGAACTACCCGCACAGGCAAAGCAGCGCGATTTTCCTGTAAGATTCAACCATTGTTTTGCCAGAATAATTCTTGATAATTTATTCAATCGCTGCTGGTATGAAGTCATCGATCGCAAAAGAGGTGCAGCTTACCAGCAACTATCGGCAGAACAGCTAAAACAAGCAATAGAAATAGCTGAGGCAATAATCCATCGCCCTGATAGCTATATTGACCAGCTAAACCGCAATAGTTTGCGCTGGCGTAATAAAATTTAAATTTTGCTAAGAGGACAAATTATTTAACTCGCCCGAACCACTCTTTAATTCCTTGGGCGATCGCAGCAGCTAACTTTTTTTGTTCTCTAGCGTCGGTAATCCATTCAAATTCTTGTGGGTTAATCATAAAGCCCAATTCCAATAAAATAGCAGGGGCAGTATGAGGACGAGTGAGAGCTAAATTATTCCAATATACGCCATAGTTGGGACGGTTTAAATTTTCGACCAAATAACTATGCAGAAACGAAGCTAGATCTTCTGCTTGGGGATGATACCAAAAGGTACTGATTCCCTGGGTGTTTAAGGCATCACCGCTATCTGGTAAAGCATTGTAATGAATGGAAATTGCCAAATCTGGTTTGGTATTGTTAATGATATCTACTCGCTCTTGCAGAGAAAGATCGGTATCGGTTTCTCTGGTTAAATAAACCGTTGCTCCCATTTTTTTTAACTCTGCCGCTACTAATTGCGACATAATTAAGTTAATTTTTTTTTCGGGATAGCCAGTAGGACCTATCGAACCAGACTCACTACCGCCATGTCCTGGATCGAGTAAAATTTCAATACCTGCTAAAGAGCGATCGCTTAAAAAACTAGAACTTGGTAATATTTGTGGCGAATGGCGTAAAGTAAAAATTAGGTTCGTTCCTTCATAGCGCAGATCGTAACCCCATTGCTGCTGGTTTTTTAGTTGAAAAGTATAGTCAATTTTGGTTGGCGTTACCTGTTGCCAGTCAAGACGTTGAATTACGGGATCGCTTGCGACTTTAATGGTATCGGTTTGGGCAGTGGTGTTATACAAACTCAGGGTAATTTGTTTTTCTCCCTGAGTTACCGCTACTGGTACTGGCGTTTGTAGGGGAAAAATAATTTCTGTGGCACCTGCAATTTGTCTGGAAGTAATACCCCGTATCAAAGAATGGGGCAGTGTGTTACCAACTACAGGTTTGGTTTCTTCGGCTTTAATCCAGCCGCCATAATCTAAACGCAACCATTCTCCTTCTCTGCCCGTTACTCTAGCTCTAGTACCTTTAGGTAGGGGAGTTAAACGCGAATAATCGGTACTCGCACCCGTTCTGGCTACCCCCTCATCGGCAGTGACTTCTACTACTTCGATCTCGGCGCGATCGAGAATAGTTATTTCTCCTGTGCCTTCTTTGGTTACGGTTTTTCCCTGTAAATCTAATTCAAAAATGGGTTTGCCCAAATTACCCGACGTTTCAAAGACGGTGCAGCCTTGATAAATGCCAGCAGCAACATTAACGGTATCGGCTTCGGCAGTTAAAACGGCTGAGTTAGGCGGAAGGGCGATCGCCCTTTGGGGTAGTAGGGCAATACTTTTACCGCCAATACTTACATTAACTTCAGCCTTCGGAGGTGCGATCGCGCCAAAGCAAACAAATTCTTCTGGCAATCGATCGATATTTACGGCAGGAGTAAGAGAATCTTCAGCGAATGCTATTCCCGTCGGAATTTCTGGTACGGCACTATTTCTAATGACAGTTATTTTTAATTCTGCGTTCTGGTGGCGCAAAGTAAAAACATTTTTACCCAACTTTAAGGGAAAGCTAGGAGCAAAATGTCCCATTTTACTTCTATTGGTTATTGCTTTGCCGTTGACTGATACTTCTGCCTCTGGAGATGCAGTACCAATCAAAAATATTTTCTCGGCAGTAGTTTGATGTTCTGGTGGAGGATAAGCTAAAAACAGCGAAGATTTTTTTTGTGCCAGCAAGGGAGTTGCCATCATACTACTGACTATCAAAATATCACTTATAGCTACCAAACCGAGAAAATGTTTCATAAAACTTAGTCGAACAAATCCTTTATTAAGCGAATCAGCGATTGGCTTTGCCGCCCTTCCCTAAAAACTCAGTTTAGCAATAGAAGATTAATTTAATTGGCGATTTTCTCTCTATTACTAGCTACAGGAATTGTGCGTTTTTTTGCTTTGTTTATTTCCACCCAGCGCGATCCATGATTCTAACAGCCTCGGCGTTATTTTCCCCGTATGCCGATACGTTGACCGTATCTTCTTTAAATTCGCCAAAGCTAGCTACAACATCGGAAATCGGCGTTCCTGCTACTACAGGGTACTCGTTATTACCGAGCGCAAAGAACTCTTGAGCGGAAGGACTGGCAAGATATTCTAAAAAAGCGATCGCTGTTTCGCGGTTGGGTGCATTTTGGGTTACGCCGCCACCGCTAATATTGACGTGAGTTCCCCTGCCGTTTTGATTGGGAAAGAATACCTTGACGCGATCGAAAATTTCTGGGTTGTCGGCATAGCGGGGTAAATAATAGGTATTGGCGAGGGTAAGATCGATCTCTCCTGCTGCTGTTGCTTCAATCTGCGATGTATCGTTACCTTGAGGCGGACGGGCAAAATTAGCGACAAATCCCCGACACCATTCTTCTGTAGCTTCTGCACCTAAAACTTCAATCAATCCTGCTACTAAAGATTGGTTATAGATGTTGCTAGAGGAGCGAACGCCAATTCTACCCTGCCACTGAGGATCGGCTAGTGCTTCATAAGTTGATAGATTGGTAGGATCGACTTGCTCTGGGTTGTACATTATTACCCGCGCCCTTTTGCTAAAGCCAAACCAGAGATTATCGGGATGACGTAAGTTTTCGGGAATTTTGCTAGTTAAAATTTCAGACTCTATCGGTGCAAAAATGTTAGCTTGTTCTGCTCGCCACAACCGCCCTGCATCGACAGTAATCAAAATATCGGCTGGACTGTTTGCCCCTTCACTGTTAATGCGTTCGATTAGTTCGTCGGCATTGCCTTCGATGAGGTTGATTCTCACTCCATTTTGCTGGGCAAAATCGCCATATAATTTATCGTCTGTATTGTAATGACGAGAGGAATAAATATTTAGTTCTTTAGTGGTTTGTTGGACATTGGCATTTTCATTAGGTTCTTCTGAGACTCGTTTGACTTGACCACAGGCAACCGCTAGAGTTGCCGTACCCGCACCCAGAAAGAAACGTCGCGAAAACTTATTCATAACTGTTATCGAGGGAAAAAATAAATTTTTGTATAGAATTTTACTATGCAGATTTTATATAATACAGCTTTTGAAAGTAATTCTCAATAAATTTCTAGCTTGAAACCAAAATATTTGAGACTTTTATCGCGGCAAGTGGTTTGATAACAATCTTAAAACGATAAAATAACCATCACTTACTTTCTAGCTTAAAACTTTTTGCCCTCAAGACAAATTATAATATTTTTCAATAAACAGCAAAACTTCTCAATGAGCAATGAGCAATGAGCAATGAATTTTGACTGCTGAGTTTAAGGTTAGTAAATGAAAAATTGTTCACTGTTCGCTGTTCGCTATTCATTGATGAATACTTACGAACAATCTAATTAACTCGTCCTAACCAATAAACTTACTGCGATAAATAGATGAAAGAAAGAAGGATGAAAAACTTCTTCTTTCTTCATCAAAAGATCGCATCTAACCATCGATCTCGATACGAACTTTTTGTACTCCAGGCTCTACGTCAAATTCAACTATTTTAGGCTCACCAGATTTGGTATTGAGACTAACCTGACCGTCACTTTCTAAGCGAGCAATTTCAACTTGTTCGATGCGATCGCTTTTAGCTTTAAGACGCAAAATCGATTGTAAATCTTGTTGGGTAATATGACTTTGCCTAATTGCTTTTTGGCATATTTGACCGTCTCTAATTATGACTCGCGATCGCCCTTTGATATACTTATCCAAACTAGGAAAATAATAAGCCAGGGAAGCGAATAGCCAGTGCATTGCTACCAAGACAAAACCCGCTCCAATTGAAGAAAAAAAAGCCGAGGAGCCATTGATAGCGCGACTGAGGGTAGAGCCTAAGATAATTCCCAAAACCACATCAATGGCGGCAAATTTACCAATAAAACGGCGATCGCCGCCAATTCTAACCATAACCAAAGCAGCAATATAAATTATTATTGCTCTTAGTCCCATCTGCCAAATATTTAACTTCTGGGCATCTAAACCCAAAGCCAGATTAACCCAATTATCCGATGACTCAAACATATTTGTTCTCTTCAGCCTAATGTTACATTATTGGTAAGATTTTTCATCATCCAAATTTTTTGCCCTGTTAGTAGTCTTGCTAGAGGCTATCGCTTCCCAAGTCCAGCCATCGTTGCGTATTAGAGCGAGTAAAAACCGCCGTCTTTTATTTACATACTTAATAGATCTTAAAAACTCAGCATCACTAAAGGTTGGAATGCCTGCCGCTCTTAGTAAATCCAAAGATGGCAAGGGCGGTTCGTCTACTGTAGGTTTGACATAGGCAGACTTAAGAGTATTGTTAAAGGCAGCAACAGAACGACGAGCCGTATCGAGAGCGGCAGGATCGAATTGACAATAATCGGCTATACCATAACGTAATAGGGTTAAAGCTTCATCTAATGCTACCAGACTCAAGGCAGTAGAGCGCGATCGCTCGCGACTGTGGAAATAGTGCAAAATTGGATAAGTTAAATGCTGCTCTCCTAGTTTTGCCACCATTGGAGCTATAGCAATCAGATGCTGGTCTAACTGACCAAAATCTTTACCGTTCCAAGCTCTAGTTAAAATTTCGTCTCCCGTACCGCCGAGAGAAGCAATGTAAACCGCAAAGGCGCGTTTTTGAGTGGCTGCCGATACAACGGGAAACAAATAGGCAATAGAGAGGGTGACGAGAAAAAAACCATTTGCTGCCGCTAATGCGGTAAATACATTCCAAATTATGCCATCGGGTCGATAATCTCCCCTGCCTAAAGTAGTAAGGGTATAAGCCGTAAAATAAATCCGCTCTAAAATACTGGCTGGCATTTTGTCAGTGGTATTAATAATGGCATTATTAAAAGAGCAAAATACCAAAGACCATCCCGTTAAGGTTAAAAGGTTCCAAATGACGACAATCTTAGCTAAGAGCATCCAACCAATACTTGCCAAGATGCGATGACGAAAATTTTGGTTGTTAATTTTCAGAGCCAATTGCCATACTTTAGTTGAGATTCTACTGGTAAGAGGTCCTCCCCCACCTACAGTCAGGGTAGTAATCAAGACATCAAAAGTAACGGCGACTAGAATTACTAGTCCTAAAAGGAGCGTAAAAACTGACATTAGGTTAGCAATAGATACAACAACTTGCCAAAATCAAACAGGCATTGAATGTTCGGCAAATGTTTCTATAGCTAGTATTATGTATCGTTCTCAATCTATTTATCTGTCTAGAGACTTATAATATCAATCTGGTTTTTAACTAATACACATTATTTATCTTGAAGTTATTAACTATTAGCTTTAAGAAATACTTCCAGCTTTATCCATATTTTCTAATTTCAAAAAAAATGCAGAAGGTAACTTAAGTTACCTCCTGCAGTAATAATCATGTGATTATTATGTGATTGTTTGAGCCTGTCTTAACGGTAATAACTCTAACCAGCTACAGATAATGCTCCACCCAAAGCCGAAGCAATTCCCGAGATCAGGGCGGTAAAAAATAACCACCAGGAAGCTGCGGCGGCTGCTTTGCGACTGGCATCTACCTGATGTTGTGCCTGTTCTTTGGCTAACTCCAAGCGTCTTTGAGCTTCGTACTGAATGCGTTCGGCTCGTTGCAAGGCGCGATCGCGAGTTCGTTCGATGCGGCTGACGATGCGTTCGGCATCGGCTTGAGAGACATCCTCGCGAGAACTCATTACGGCAATTAAAGTATCGCGGTCTAGTTGACCAAAGCGGTCTTTAAGTGCGTCAAAACCTGCCTGGGGATCGTCAAACAAGACTTTAACATCGCGTTCGATGCCGTCATAGTTGAGTTCGGGACGGTTTAAGCCATTAAGATAAGCACGGATTTTTGCCAAAATGCGATCGACTATGGATTGAACTCTTTCTTGTATGGCTTGTAATTGACCCAGAACGCGATCGCGTACTGCCAGAATTTGGTCTACAACTCGGTTAACGTCTTCTTCTGAGATATCATCTCGCTGAGAGAGTAGTGCTACCAAAGTAGAGCGATCGAACTGAGAGAGTCTTTCCTGCAAACTTTCCATTCCCGCACGCGGATCGTTGAGTAGTAGCTCGACATCTCGCTGAATACCTTCGGGATTGAGTTCGTCTTTATCGGTAGAACGCAGATATTCGGCGATGGAAGTTTGGAAATCTTCAACCTGCTGCTGAGTACGAACTGCCAGGCGACGGGGAAGCTTGGCTAGAGAGCGCAGATTGTACTGGACTTCATCAATGACTTCATTGACTTCTGCTTCGCTGAGATCGTTGCGTTGAGTTAGTAGTTTTACTAAAGTATCGCGATCCATTGCCGCTACACGCTGGCGTATGGCTTTAGCTCCTAGTTGGGGATCTTCAAACAATAGGGATAAATCGCGCTTGATGCCACGAGGATTGAGTTCGGCTTTGCCAGTGCTGCGTAAATAATCGGCGATCGCAGTTTCGGCGCGAGTATACTGCTCTTGAGCTTTTCCTGCCAGCATTTGCGGAGCATAACGCACCTGAAACCAAACTTTTTCTACGGAATCGAGTATTTCTTCGATTTGCTCCTGGCTCAAGTCTTCTCGTTGAGATAGCAACTGTACTAAAGTTTGGCGATCGAATCTAGACAATCTAGCTTTTAACGCTGAAGCACCAGCGTGGGGATCTTTAAGTAATAAGCTGAGTTCGCGTTCGATTGCCTGGGGGTTTAGTTCGCCTCTACCAGTATCCCTTAGATAGGACTCAACTTTAACCCACTGTCGTTCGGTTTTTGCTTGAGTTTGTCCGAGAGTTTGATGAAAATCTTGCAAGACGCGATCGCGAATCCTTTCTAACTCTCCCGCTACTGTAGAAACTTCGATGGCATCCATATCGCCACGCATTTCCAACATCCGCTCGAAAGTAGGACGATCTAGCTGTCTGAGACGGGTTTCAATTTGTTCTTTACTGGCATCAGTATCTTCCAAAATTGGTCTGAAGTTAATTTCTAACTTTTCTGGAGATAGTTCTGCTTTAGAAGCGGTAGTGATATAAGTTTCCGCTTCGGCAATCAGAGCGATTGTTTTTTCTCGTTCGGCTGCGGCTTCGGCAGTTGCCAAAACTTCCAAACGAATGGCATCGAGCAAGTTAGCTTTAGTTATAATTTGCTCTTTGGTTAATAAGCCTTTTTGCTCTAGCAGCTCTACAAAATCAGAACGATGCAGCCGTCTCAACTCATTGGCTACGACTTCGGGGTCGGCATCAACGTCATAAATCAAATCGCGAAATTGCAAATTGAGATTAGACTGATTTAACTGCCAGGGATAAGCGTTGAGTATATAGTTTTTGATGTCAGATTTAATAGTGCTTTTGGTAGGTTCGATAACCCCTACCTGCATTGCTGCCTTTCTGGTCTGTACGCCTAAATGATCTCCTAGTATCTGTAAACGCTCGACAATACTATCTACATCTATATCCGATAGATCGGTTCTACCCATCACCATACCAATTAAGCTATTCATGCCGAGGCTAGCACTTTGGGCTATGGGACTAGTGGATTTAGCCTGACGGTTGCGTCGTAATTCATCAATTAGGCGATCTAGTTTATCGTTGAGATCGCCTCCCGTAAGCTGCTCTCTAGTAGCAGATTTTAAGTAATTGCCCAAATCGCTTAAGGGATTGCCAGAACTTGAAGGTAGTTTGTTGAGGCTTTTTTGCCATACGCCTTCCATTTTGGCGGCGATGCGTCGGGCATCTTGTTTGGAAATATCGCTACGCTCGCTGATTAAATCGATAAAGGTGTTGCGATCGATATTTCTCAAACTCTCGCTGTTGGCAATTTCCTGTAGATTTTCATCGTCTAATAACGCCTCGAAATCTGTAGCAATTTGTTGCAAATTCAAATCGGGGCTTCTTACCGAGCGCAAAAAATCTTCGACATTCTCACGCATTTCTACAGGATCTATTGCCATTCCTAATTCTTTACGTACGGCAGCAGCAGCGGCTTCTGCGGTATTAACTATTTGATTGCCAGCAGTAGCAGCACCAAGCGCAGAGGTAGCAGTGCCAATAATTGACTGCAATCCAGAACTAGCAGTACTTACTATCGAACCCAAAAAAGAACCTACAGCAGTGGAACTCAACCAGACCATCAACGAAAAGAAAGTTGCCCAGATTACTAAGCCGACAATTGCTCCTGAAACTGCCGATTCAAACAAACTTAATTTAACCGCAAAGGTACAGGCTAGAAATAATGCCAGGGTTACGCTGATTAAAGTAGCTATACCCAAGGCTACGCCGATCTTTCTAACAGTTTTACCTAGATTACTCGAACTCGAATCGCTGTTATCGTGGGATTTTCCTCCTAGCGAAGAAACCAAAGCCGCAACGCCAAAATTAGTAAACAATAATTGAAAGGCAAAAGCTAACATAACTCCTGCTACTAAAGCAGCAAAAAAGTTAGGTCCGCTATTAGCCAAAGCTACATCTTCTAATATTTCTCCCGATGGTTCGATTTCTACGCCAGGAGCTTGTGCCAGCCACCAAACCGCACCTACAAAATCGGTATTGTGTATCATAATCTTTCTTTCCTGCTCATCGAAGTGGACTGCAATTTTAGAGTGTACGATATTAGGCTAAAATATCAAATCTTTAAAGTTAGAGAGTCCAACTGTTGCAAATTAGCATAGGTAATGCCTTTGGTTAGATCATCCTGCTTAAGACAGGTTGCAGTTATTAAATTAGATATTTATTACATTAATTATTAAGCGTAAACTTTCTTGACAAAAATCCCAAGCAAAATGCAACAATAGGATGCTATGTAAACTGCATTGCGCCAAATAATGAATTTAGATCGGATAAGCCGTGCCAAACGTCTTCACCAACTACCACCTTACGTATTTGCTCGTTTAGATGAGTTAAAAGCTAATGCCCGCGAACGAGGGCTAGATTTAATCGATTTGGGTATGGGTAATCCCGACGGGGCTGCTCCACAACCCGTAATTGACGCAGCAGTCTCTGCCTTACAGAATCCTCGCAATCATGGCTATCCACCTTTTGAGGGTACGGCTAGTTTTCGGACGGCAATTGCTAATTGGTATTACCGCAGTTATGGAGTCGAACTCAATCCCGAACGCGAAGCTTTACCGTTAATTGGCTCGAAAGAAGGTTTGACTCATTTGGCTCTGGCTTATGTCGATCCTGGCGATATAGTTTTAGTACCCACTCCGGCATATCCCGCTCATTTTAGAGGTCCTTTAATTGCGGGTGGTGAGATTTATCCTTTGCAGCTACAGGCAGAACGAGATTGGCTGATTGACTTAGATGCTATTCCCGAAGATATTGCCCAAAAAGCCAAAATTCTCTATTTTAACTACCCTAATAATCCTACTACCGCAACCGCACCCCCAGAATTTTTTGAAGAAATCGTGGCTTTTGCCTATCATTACGACATAATGCTAGTTCACGATCTCTGCTATGCCGAACTGGCTTTTGACGGTTATCAACCGACTTCTTTATTAGAAATACCTGGAGCGAAAGAAATTGGGGTTGAGTTTCATACTCTTTCTAAGACTTATAATATGGCAGGCTGGCGAGTAGGTTTTGTAGTTGGTAATTCTGATATCATTCAGGGTTTGCGGACGCTAAAAACCAATCTCGACTACGGTATTTTTTCGGCAATTCAAAAAGCAGCAGAAACGGCTTTGCAGCTACCAGATACCTATATCAAACAAGTACAGCAACGTTACAGTCAACGCCGAGATTTTCTGGTTAATGGCTTGAGAGAGTTGGGTTGGGAAATCGAACCGTCTGAGGCTACTATGTATCTTTGGGTAAAAGTTCCCCCGGGGACGAGTTCTACTGATTTTGCTCTCGATGTCTTTAAAAATACTGCGGTGGTTGTTACTCCAGGTAATGCTTTTGGTGAAGCTGGTGAGGGTTATGTCAGAATTAGTTTGATTGCCGAATGCGATCGCCTGGGTGAAGTTTTGCGGCGCTTTAAGCAAGCAGAAATTTTTTACAATAAATAATTATTAACTCGGCTGTTTACCTCCCTAACTATAAATAATGTCTCAACTATTTGGTATCTTCGCTTTGCTGCCTGGCTATTTAATCTTTCTGACAGTATTTTTAGTAATTTTACCCACAATAGCCGCTATTATTTTGCGCTACTGTCTGTATAATAATTTACATCGCTCGGAAATAGAAGCGAGAAGATTGCTAGGGAGCAGCGAACCAGAATTTGCACCGAGAATAATAGTTAGACTGGAACAAAGACTACAAACTATCAATTGCGATCGCGAACAAATTAATACACCAGCAATTGTCGAAGGGGCATATAGTCGAGAAAGATTCGATCTTTTTGGCTTGTCGTTAAACTACGAAGCTGTCGATAATTTCTGTCGCATACTGCCCAACTTGTTGCTTTCTTTTGGTTTGCTGGGAACTTTTTTGGGCATTACGATTAATTTAGCCAGCCTCAGTCAAACTATTACGCAAGTCGATCTAGACAATGTTAGAAGTTTGGTCGATGAATTAGATCGACCCTTACAGGGAATGGGAATTGCATTTATCAGCAGCTTAATTGCGATCGCCTGTAGTGCTTTGCTGTCGGTAATCAACATAATCTGGAATACTAAAATTGCCAGAGCCAGTCTGCTCAGTGTTATTGAAGACTATATAGATAATATCTATCTACCTCAACTTCAACCGCAAAATGGTATGGAGTCAGCTATAGACCGCTTTAGCCATAATTTTGAAGTAATGCTGGGAAATCTCAGCCATACTATCGAAAACTCAATCGCCAAGTCTTTTCGCAAAGTAGAAACCAGTGCCGATGCTTTTGAACGTGCGGCTAATATATTCGATAGCAGTCGATTTCCCGAAAAATTATCAACCGCTACTAACGAACTGGCGATCGCTCAAAATCAGTTTTCTCAATCTTCTTTAGTTTTGCAGCGTTCTACTCAATCGTTCGAGCATAGTTTTGATGCGATGCACCAGCTAACTCGCAAGTTTGTGACTTTAAACGAACGAGTTAACGACATCGAGCGTAAGTATACAAATTTAGTTAATTTAAGTCAGGAAAGAGCGAGCGACGAATCTAGTTTGAGACAAATCCAACAGGAACTAACTGAGTTGATTGCTAAAATGCAGCAGCTATAAGACAAAGTTGCTTTCTATCTCGGTAGCATACTCAATCAAGGAGGAAACTAGAGCGATCGTAAACCTGCAAGGCAATATCTTCCACGATTTCAAAGATTTGTCTTCTCTCTGTTAGAGATATGGACTCGATACTAGTTTTAAAAATGTCAGCACTATTTCTTTTAAAGTCTTGAACTTTACCTTTTCTAGCTTTAGCAGAACTATTACCAGTAGTCAGTTGGAGAATTTTGTTTTCGATCCCTTGCGACCAGGGCAAATCTAGTTTGTCGTAGAGATTTTTGAATACTGCAACCGATGACTGACTCAATTCTTCATGGGTAAAAACCAGCCAGCCTGGGTACTGGCTCGCCTGCGCCAACAGCACTTTATAACTAGCACGCCAGTATGCTGCTGCTTCCAGCACCCAATTGTCATATTTACCTTTAATAAAGTCTCGTTCGTCGGCAAAATAGTCCTCGATTAACTGTGGTTGATCGTTAATCTCTTCAAGTTTGGGATGCCAGTTTACTCGTTTGAGACTGGCAATAAAAGATATGGGATGTTTGATAACGATTACTGGTTTGACTGCAAAGTGACGATATAAATACTCCGTTGCTAAATTACCAGTAGGATCTTTGATTACTGCTGCTCGATGGAAAATATTCGGCTTTGCCAGACGCAAATAAAAAGGACCTCTGCTACCGAAGACTTGCTTGATAACTCTGGTATGTATGGGATTGCTCGGTGGATACCAGGTTCTAAGCTGGAGATCGTAGCTAAAAATAGATTTAGTCAGAGTATGAAACTGCCGCATTTCTGCCGTACTCAAACTAGGCTCGACGTAGCGATACCATTTGGTCATTCCAGGAATGCCGCAGAGAGGATTAAAAGGTTCGTGTATGTAATCTACCTGTAAGGGAAGACTGAGAATTTTGCCGACAAATGTAGTGCCGCTTCTAATTACACCCGTTACATAAATCCAGTTTTCAATTTTATCGACTGCTAACTTAAACATTGACTGCGAAAATTTGGGTTGGTTTAAAGTAAATTTTGTTTGTCCTCTAAGAACGTGTGGTTGTCGGTATTGCCGATTTTAATTGAAATAAATAATATTTCTGGCTCGCCAAACTAATGCCGATAAAACTCCAGAAAAACAAGCCTACTGCCGAAGTAAAAATAAAATTAAAGCCTATTTGAGCCAAAATTCCCAGGCTTATCGCTCTAGAGGCAATACCAAAAGAGTCGGCTTTGTTGTTTGGCTCGTAAAATAATTTGATTAGTAATAAACCGATTCCGCAAATTAGAGGAATAACTCCTAACCAACCAAAAATAAACAGCGTTGGTAAAATAGCACCGTCTTTCTCTCCAAAACCAGGTAAATCTATTTTGTATCCCAACCCTTTGCCAACTACTTCGGTAATTGCCGAATTAAATAAATCTTGATAGGCAGATAATCTGGTATTCAAACTGCTGTCGCCTTCGGCATCAGTTAGAGTTGTCAAACGCGAGACAATAGTATCGGAAAAAGGTTCGATATTAATCAAGGGAAGTACTACTAGCAAAATTAAAGTAATACCAATAATTATTTTAATTTGTTTGCTAGATTTAGCAGAAGATATAGTTACTAAAAGTCCTAGCAGCCAACCCATCCAGGCGGCTCTAGCTCTCGACAATAAAAGTGTCAGGTAGCCTAGAGCGTTAGCTGGTAAAAACCAAAGGTTGGCTTTAGTACCGATTAAAAGTAGCGTCCCTGCCATCATTGCTGTAGCAAAAGCTTGAGGAGAACCCATCGAACTCATAACTCTAATGCCAAACGGCTCTGCTATACCAAAAGATTGAACTTCGGCTTGCTCGAACCAAAATTGCTCCCAGGGAGGAGCAATAAAAAATTGGATTATTCCATACAGTCCCATAGCAATTACCCCCCACAAAAAGCTTTGCTTGATGACGCTGCGATATTGAGGGTAATGTTTCCAATTTACGTATAAATAAAATCCAAAACTAACGGGACAAAACCAATCTAAAAAATTAACTATCGCTGTATCTAATGGTTGTTGGATAATGCCGATTAGAAAACCATAAACTATAGCACCGAAACAAATGATAAACGGTAAATTTTGCCTGTAGTTACGTATTTTGGGCAATTCTCGAACTAACGTATAGCAAGAAACCAGAGTGACTAAAGTAGCAGCAAAATCCCAAGGACCTGGTGTTAAATAGCCGCTTTGGTAGTCAATTAGGCGACGAATCAACGAACCAAAAAATGCTATCCAAAAAGTAAAGCCAATATACAGGGCTGGGGCGCGAAAATAGAGAAAAGTGGCGACAGCCAGAGAACCGAGGGGAAATAGCAAAATCAGCAATTTGCCCAAGCCAGCTAGCAGCAACAGAGATAAAAAAACCGTAAAGCCGATAATTACTTTCCAGCCTAGTGACTCTCCTGAAGATAGGCTGGATTTTTTTTTCCGTTGCTTACTAATCAAACGTGGCATAAGGACAATAAATAAGTTTGAACGAAAGATTTAACAAGCTGCTAGTACCGTTAAAGTCAAAAGTCAAAAGGCAAAAGGCAAAAGGCAAAAGGCAAAAGGCAAAAGGTTTTCAAGTTTTTTGAACAGTTACTTTACTTACGCCATAGTCTGCTAGCCAACTGACTCTTGAAGTTTATCAACGATTGACCTCCTGATTTTGCTTTGCTTGTAGCTGCTGTTGATATACAGACAAACTTTGTCTGGCAATATGATTCCAGCTATATTGTTGGGCGGTTGCATGGGCGTTCTGCCGCAAGCTTTCTAAAAAGTTGCGATCGCCGATCGCTCGCTCTATGGCTCGCTCTAAGCTGGCGCGATCGCGCAAAGGTACGACAATGGCATCGTAACCATCTCTGACTGTTTCTAAGGCTGCTGGATGAGCCGTAGTTATGGGTGCCAAACCACACGCCATCGCTTCAATTAAAGACAGAGAAAAACCCTCAGAAAGGGTGGGAAACAGTTTGATTTGATGTCCTCGCAGTAGAGAGGGTAGAGCTTCATGACTGTAACGAGGTATTACCGTAATGCGATCGCGCACCGCAGGATCGAAGTCGGCATAAACAGGCTCGACTCCAGGGCATTCCCGACACTCCGTACCGAGAAAAGTCATCTTGACGTGGGGATATTTTAGCAGAATGCTGTTAATTGCTGGCGAACCATATTCAATTCCTTTTCGGGGAATATAAGTACCTATTTGCGCGATTTGTATGGTGTCATTTTGATTTTTAGATAGAGGTTCGAGAGGCAAGTTGAGAAAAGTTTCGGGAATTCCATTAGCTACCACACGAATATTTTGAGTTTTAAGTCCTAAATTATTAACGACGTATTCTCGCTCTTGCTGATTGAGTAAATAGACTAAATCGGCACGCTTTAAAGAGGTGGCTATTTCTGAAAGGTAAATACTGCCACGATATAAAGGATATTTCCAACTCAAGCGGCTTTTTCCCATGCGGGCATCTTGAAGAAGCTGTTCGTGTAGTAAGTGTTCTAACCCATGACTTCTCGTAACCAATAGCGGACGATTGCTGCTGAACTTTTGCCCGACTTTTACCCAAAACCAGATATCCCCCGTAGAAGCATCGACTACATCTAAACCAGTTATTGATGCAATACGGTTGGCGACAAATTCGGGAAACAAAACTCTTTTGACCAGACGATGCATTTTCTTAGGCAGATCGTTCATAGAAAAGTAATGTACTTCATGACCCAGCTTTTGGTATTCTTTTCCTAGTTTGACGATACTTCCCGCAGCCCCAGAGTTGGGTTCAAATTTTTCATGAATGGTCAGTAAAATTTTCATGACCTAAGATTATAATTATTAGTCACTATTTTTCTAATGCGGGTGTTTTGAGATTTAAACCCCACCGAGAAATATCGAATCCATAAGTTTGGTTGAGGCTTCTTAAATCTGCTGCTAATTCTCGCACAATATAGTCTTTTTGTTCTTGAGAAAGAGTGAAGTTGTTATGAGTTTTTCCGCCTAACAAATTATGAAGAGGCTGTTTATAACTAGAGGGAATTTGCCTGAGCAGACGATGAATTTTGGCTTTCATCGGTATATTTAGACCATACCAATTAACTCTAATTTTTTTGTTGCCACCGTCATTATAAATACTATTTAAATTTTGAAATTGATAATCTGAATCTATCTCTAAAAACTGACAGACTTTTTGCATTAAATTTAGAGGATTCTGTTTGAGGTCGTCAAAATTTAACAGTAAAATATTCTCACTAGAAAATCTTTGGTAATATTCTGCTATTTGCTTGGCATATTTAGAAGTATCTAGTATTTCTTTATCGAGTGCCTGCGTGGTGCGATCGGGATTTTTTTTGGTTTTATAGGCTATGCCATGAGCATAATGTGATTCTATTCTATCTATAGGATTTCTAAGAATATAAATAAACTTAAACTTAGCCCTATCTTTATATTTAGCTATATTCTCGGCAGAATTCATCACGTCGGTCAAACTAGTTCTGGTATAGTTTACCGATGCTTCTACTGCTATTTTGTGTGTATCCGATCGCCAATTCCACAAACTTTGATAATAGTCAAATCCTTTATTGAAATTACTTTGATAGGCAAAAAAATTTGGTTCTTTATAATTACAGGGAGCTGCTTGAGGGTGCTGTGCCAAATAATTAAATAGACTGGTAGTACCACCCTTCATCGTACCTATAATTAAAGCGAAATTATCGACTGTCATTTTTTAAATACGCTATTATATAAAGTTTTTGCATTACTAAAGTTAAATTAAACGTTTAAAATTATAGATTCCATTGAGAAATATCAAAACCATATTGCGATCGCAGCTGTTCTAAATCCGTTTGTAGTTCGCTTAAAACTAATTTTTTTTGTTCTGGTGATAATTTTATAGGTTCGCTTACTTGACGACCAAAACAACTGCGAAATATTTTTTTGGTTTTTATAGGAATTGAATCGCTAATCGCTCTTACATAGTCAGTTCTCCTGATTTTATACCAGCCTGGTAATTTTATGGTCGTTCTTGTCTTACCACGATTGTGAACTGTGTTTAACTCTTCAAAGTCATAATTATCATCTATTTCTAAAAATTGACAGATTTTTTTCAAAATTGATTCTGGCTGTTGTTTTAAATCTACAAAATCTAAGAGCAGAATGCTTTCACTAGAAAATCTTTGATAATATTCCTCGATCTGCATGGCATATTTTGTAGTTTCTAATACTTCGCGATTAACTTCTTCAGTGGGATCGTGTTTGGTTTCACCATATCCCCAGGCACGACCGTGAGTATAATGAGATTCAATTCTATCTATAGGATTTCTGAGAATATAAATAAATTTAAATTTAATTTTGTTGTTGATACTGTAGCGATAAATATTTTCTGCTGCCCTGACATAGTAAGGATGAGTCGCTCTGGTATAAGAAGTAGAAGCTTCCAAAGCAATTTTATGTACGGTAGGATCGTAATTCCACAAACTCTGATAGTAGTCGTAACCTAGAGCCAATTTAGCTTGCTCGGAAAAAAAACTTGGCTCTTTCTCTATACAGGGTGAAATCTGAGGATGCTTGGCTAAATAATTGAACAGACTTGTAGTCCCACCCTTCATAGTGCCTATAATTAAAGCGAAATTGTCTATCTGCATTGTATTATCAAAATTTTGTAGCGATCGCTAAAATTAATAATTTAATTTTCTAAGATTTATCCAATTTTTTTTTGCTGTATGCAAACCATAATCTTTTTCTTTATGGTGGCGAATAAAATTTAAATGTTTTATATATTTATAAACTATACCTGCTGGTATAAATCCTAAAAATTTATGGAGAATTTTGTATATCTTGGCACCGCTTTTAAGCATCGAACTATCGGGATTAAAATCAGGATTGAGAGCAATAGTCTTTTGCAACAGCATGCGATACTGCTTGCGATCGAGATAAATACAGCCAAACAACGCTACTCTAAAACAGGCTTGTGCTAGAGCTTTTTTATATTTCTCTGTTAGTTTATCGAGTTTTATTAGTTTTTTTTCTGCTTTTTTGATTACCATTAAACGATGATTCCAGAGTTTAGTCTTGTCGGCAGAAATCTTAGAATCGCTGTGATAGTATCTATATACTGTGTAGCAGTCGGGCTGATAGCTAAATTTAACTTCATTTATTGCTAGATTTAGAAAAAAATCTATGTCTTGAGCTGCTTGAAGATTTTCATCCCATCCTTCGCTATTAGTTATTACCTGTCGCTCGATCAATGGACTTGCTGTTTGAATAAAATACTCAAAAGAGAGTAGAAACTCGAGAATATTATCGTGAGACCTGCATATTTGCAGTTCGCTAAAAGAACTAGTTCCATCAGCGGCACAATACTCGCAGATGACATTACCATATACCAGATCTGCATCCGTATTTTCTAAAAAGCGAATCTGCTTTTCAATTTTCTCGGGTAATAGATAATCATCAGCATCTAAATACTGAATATATTTGCCCTTTGACAAAGCAAAGCCTCGATTTCTAGCATAGTTGGCACCTCTATTGCGTCCATTCTCCCAAATAACTTTATCTCCATAGCTTTTGATAATTTCTAAAGAATTATCGGTAGAACCATCGTCAATAACAATAATTTCTATATTTGGATAAGTTTGATTTAAGCAACTATCGATTGCCGCTCTAATCCATTTACTTTTGTTATAACAAGGTATAAGTACCGATACTAATTGGTTCATGTTGTTCTGTTTGTATAATTACCAAATTCGTCATCGACTTTTTGGTTATTAATTTTACTTTTTAGACAATCATAAACAGCGGTTAGATAAACCTGTTTTGGTTGTTGTCTGTCAGCAAACTTAAATTCATTGCTTCTGTTCCCCAAAGATAACTGCTATTTTTGATTGCATAAAGTTAAAGTTCTAATTTTAAACTCGTTCGAGAGTTTTTGGAGTTTGTCGTGCTGCAAATGCCAACTTCTGGCGATGATTCAGTTGTTGGCGAGCGTGACGATAGGTAAGATAGGGATTTAAAATATTTTTGTCTAATAATCTGAAAATTTTACCCAAATATTTGGGATTTAAACCCAGGCTCAAACGACGGCTGAGAGGAGAAATAATTTGTTCTCTTCGCCGCCATCCTAGCTTTTTGTATTTGGATTTGAAATAACCATCTGTTTCTAAGTCCCATTTTTGTCGTAAATGTTCCAAACTATTGACTGTCCAGGCGTTACTCCAACGAAGCATAAAATAATGAATGTCGCTTAATTCCAAACTGCCTTGAACGTAAGTCATTATCGAGTCTGGTTCAAAATAAACGGTTTCTCCTGCTGCAGTTACTAACATACAAAAATCGAGATGTTCTTTAGTATTAAGCATAGCTTCATCAAAAGTACCAATTTGCTCGAAAATTTTAGTACGCACTAACATACAGTGAAATTCCGTAAGTTCGGTAGGCATCCGCTTCAGTTGTGGTCTAACTTCAGCAACTTTTTGACCTTGTTTGTACATTTTTTCACGGATATGCTGTTTGCCGTTTACATCAGTGACAATATGAGATTCGCCTCCAGCAAAATGAACTATTTCATGTAGCGGTTTATTTTGACACATTAAAGGTCCGACAACTGCGGCTCCTGTTTCTTCAGCACAGTTGACCAGTGGCTGTAGCCAATTCGGGGTTAAAATTACGTCATTATCTATAAAAACTACGTACTTTGTTTTTACGTAGCTCAAACCTAAGTTTCGTGCCTTGTTGGGAGCGAGATAGCAGTCGGTTCGCACTAATTGAAAGTTTTTAACTCGTGCTTGAGTCTGAAGATAGTTGGCAACTTTGGTTGGTGAATTACCATCTACGTAGACTAGATCGAAGGGAATTTTGGTATGCTCGTAAATGCTTTCTAAAGAGTCTTGGGTACAGCTAAAACGTTCGCGAGGAACTACAACGATAGTTACTTGGGGTTGATTTTCTAAAGATATAGACATAGTTTTCTAGTTATTAGTTTGTCGGCTGTTAATGTTTAATCAAACTGAGGTTATGCTGTTATCAAATGTTCGAGCTTGGACTGAGACTTTTTCAATGCCAATTGCTCATAGATTTTTACTAGCTCGTCGTTAAGCTTTTCAATGTCATATTTTGCTTCGACACGGGCGCGACCAGCTTTTCCCATTGACAACCATTCTTGGGGATGTTCGATCGAATACTCAATTTTTTCCATTAGTGCCTCTACATCTCGTTCGGGAACCAGAAAACCAGATACGCCATGCTCTACAAGTTCGGGAATGCCGCCATGTTCGGTACTGACTACTGGTAATCCTATTGCCATTGCCTCTTTTAAAGTATTAACTGGAGCATCACTATCGCCGCTGTTCGCCCTGACACAGGGAGCGAGAAACAAATCGGATTTGGCGAGCAGCGCAATAATTTCCTCTTGATGTTTGGCTCCCAACAATTTTACAATGTGTCCAACTTGAAGTTCTTCAATTAACCTTTGTAAAGACTTTCGTAAAGGACCGTCGCCAACAATCTTGTATTCGAGGTTGTGGTAGGTTGCTGCCAGTTTAGCTACAGCTTTAATGCCATATTCAATGCCTTTTTTTTCTACCAAACGCCCCACTGTAATCAAACGAATTTTACCATCAGAAGCTATACGAGAAGGTCTATAGGCAAATTTCTGGCAGTCTATTCCCGAACCGTGAACGATAATTTTTTGGGGGTTACAGCCCAACTCGATCGCCCGTTGTTTAAAAAACTCGCAGTTAGCCATAAAAAAATCTCCTTCAACAAACAAACGGTCGTAAATTTGGCTGCCTTGTTGTTCGATTAGAGAACTGACATCAAAACCCCGAAAGGTAGTTACCAAAGTTCCTTGAAGTAAACCACAGTCGCGGTAGATTAGAGCTAGACTACCTAAAAGACCAAACTGACAATGTATTATATCGTATTGGCGATCGCTAAGTAGCCCAATTGCTTGATAAAACAAGCGTAGAGAATAAGCAGCTCTACCATATTTAAAAAAGTTAAGAGTGGGCAGACAAGTCCAGGAACCTCGGTAAAAATAAACAAAAAATAATCCTATTGCTTTCAAAATTCGCCAGAGATAGTTGACTGGCAATGAAGGTGAATAATGGGTCTGCTCCAACAAACGATACTTTTTTATAATGGGATGAATGCGCTCTAAGTCGTCTTCTCGATGAAAAATACCGATAGGATGGATGTGAACTTCGTGACCCCGCTCGATCGCACCGACAATTTGATTGACTATAAAAGTCTGAGATAGAACGGGAAAAGATTCGACAATATAGGCAATTTTCATAGATTGGTGTAATTTAGGATGAAAGTGCCACGAGGACATTCATTTAGGTTTTAACTAAAGTTGCACTGCTTAAAATAAAACTCAAATATGACCAAAAAGTGACGGGTTTCGAGCCAAGAAAATCTAACTAAAATAACGTAATGGCTCGCTTATAACTTTCATTTGCTATATTGCCGATCGGTTGTAGGCAGATTAGTTCGCTTGTTACTACCGCTTTGACTAATTAATTCTATAATCCTGGCTTAGGTTAGTTCGTGCTGCATCTGATGATACTTCCACAGTTTGCCTCGCTGCTGCAACAACTCTTCATAGGTACCTTGCTCGACAATATGACCTTGTTCGAGTACGACTACTTTGTCTGCTTTGACAATAGTAGAGAGTCGATGAGCGATGGCAATAACGGTTCGATCTTGAGAAAGTTTTTCTAAAGATTCTTGAATTAGCCTTTCGGTGACGGAGTCTAAAGCACTAGTTGCCTCGTCGAGAATTAAAATTTCGGGATCGCGTAATAAAGCACGAGCAATGGCAAGGCGCTGCCTTTGTCCTCCCGATAACCGCACGCCGCGATCTCCTAGTATGGTATTGAATCCTTCAGGTAGTGACTGAATAAATGACCAGGCATTAGACTGTTTTGCTGCTTGAATAATTTTGAGTTCGTCAATATCTTCTAACCCATAGGCAATGTTGTATCTTACTGTGTTGTTAAAAATAAAGGTTTCTTGGCTGACTACTGCCATGCGGCGACGCAAAGAATTGATTTCTAACCGACGCAGATTTACACCATCAATCAGTATTTCGCCGCTAGTGGGATCGTAAAATCTGGGAATTAAATCTGCTAAAGTACTCTTACCAGCACCAGAAGACCCTACTAAAGCAGTAGTTTTTCCCTTTTCAATAGACAGGGTGATATTTTTAAGCACTAAATCTTCTTCTGGTTGGTAACTAAAATCGACAGAAATAAAGTCGATACCTTGTTTTAAACCAGAAAACTGGATTTTTCCATCTTGCAGATAAGGTTTGTCGTCGGTTCTCAGCAGTTGTTTGAGGTGTTCGATGGTGCCTCGAAAACGATTGAGATTTTCTCTCTTAGCATTTATTTGAGATACCAAAGGCATCATCCGAAACAAAACAAACATAAACGTTAGTAGCGAAGCCGCTTTAAATTCGCCTCCAACAATAAATAAATTGAATGCCACGATAACCATAATAATCAAAATCGTGCTGGCTACCCCTTCTGCTATTGGCTGTACCGATGACGAGATCCCAGCAACTTTGTCTTCAGCTTCAATAATGTTTCTACTGGCTCGCACAAATCTTCTTCGTTCGTAATCTTGAGTTGCCGAAGCTTTAACAGTACGAATGCCGTTAATAAATTCAATCGCAACTGAGGTTAGTTTGCCGTTAGCTTGGGGAACGGCAAAACTAGCTTCGCGTACTCTGGCAATTAGCTTGGACAAACCTACAGACAACAAAAAATAAAACATTAAAGCGGTTATTGTCAGTTGCCAGGAAATCCAAAACATAGATACTACGTAAGCTAGCATCGTCGAGCTACGAGTAATCAACATTGAATAGATCTCGATCGCTTGTTTTAGCTGATTGATTTCATTAGTGATGCTATTGATTAATTCTCCCGAACGACTGCTGGAATAATAGCTCAGGCTCAAACTTTGAAACTGGTCGAAAAGACGCTGGCGAATGCGATCGCATAAATTAGATTGAGAAAGCCTGAGATTATAAGTTCCAAAATATAGGAGTGCAGATCTAAACCATACTGTTACCAGGATCAGTGCCGACAGACGATAAATTCGCGCTGCTGCGGTTGCTTCAGTTGCCAAAATCCGAACGTCAAACCATTCGATCCCCGTTTGAATTGGGGGTTCGTTGGGATTGGTCAATCCCTGTAAGAAAGAGGCAATTAAACCTACCGTACCTCCTTCAAAAATTGCTGCTAGCAAAGTACAGGTCAACGCCAGAATAGCAATTTTCCGAAAATGTTTGAGTTCGCGGACAATTATATAGTTATCTCGCCAAAATTCAGTGGCTTTTACTAAATTACGTAATAACAAGGGAAATTTCAAGCTTCTTTGCATCCTCATACAGTACGATCCCAATTAATAAGCACCAAAACCAGAAAAAACTCTAGGTACGGTTAGCAATAATATTTTTAAATCTCTTTTTAAAGTCCAGCTTTGCAAATACTCTAAATCGCATTTGGTGACGGCTTCCAATTCTAGTAAATTAGAGCGGCTTTCTACTTGCCATGCTCCCGTAATTCCTGGCAGTACATTGAGTCTCTCTTTTTTCGTTTCTCCCAGACGTAAAGCATCATATAGTGCCCAGGGACGAGGTCCTACCAAACTAAGTTCCCCTTTAAGTACGTTTAATAGTTGGGGCAGTTCATCGAGACTATATTTACGCAGAACCCGACCGACGGTGGTAACGCGGGGATCGTCTTCTCGCTTGTGCAATCCTTGCTGCGCGCTCATAATTTGATGGTGCTGTCGTTCGGCATCGATTACCATCGTGCGAAACTTATAAATTTGAAACAGTTTGCCCCTTCTACCTACTCGCCACTGACGAAAGAAAATAGGTCCTGGGGAAGAAATGGCGATCGCTGCGGCAACTGCTAGCAGAATGGGACTGAGTATTAGTAATAAAACTGCCGCGCCACACCAGTCCATCATTCTTTTAAATCGCCAATAAACGCTTTTTTGATTTTGAAGAATTTTAGGACAGGAGGGTATACGTAAAAAAATCTGTTTCTTAGTAGCCAGACAAGCATCAGCCCAAATTTTAATGCCCATCTCACCTAGTTTGGAATCAACACAAACTCGATCTATAGGCGAGCGTTTCAGACACTCTTTTAACCACTGTTGGCGTTTTAGAGCGGGCAAAGTGAAGCGATGGCGACTTTTGCTGGTTATTTTTTCGACCCACAGCTTTTTCTTGCGCCATTTCAGGCTACAGGGTGGCAAATCACCGTTAGTTTCCTGGCTGGGAGCTAGGTCGAGATTTAATACTTTAGAGGTGGTTAGCAAAATATTGTCAGTCACGATCGATTTTCTCCACAAATTATTTAAACTGTTTCGGGAAATAAATAGCGTTTTTTGTTTTTATACTGTTTGACTACCTCTTTTGAATCATTAGCAATTACGCCAATGACGTTTAATTTATCGAGCAAACCAACCGCCTGCAATAATTCCGAAGCTTTTACCTGATTGAGACGAGTCATCAAGATCGTTCCATCACAGCAGGAGGCTACTTTAATTGCATCGGCCATACCTATAGCTGGCGGTGTATCGATCAAAATTAAGTCGTAAATCTCTTCATAGTTGCGAATTAACTGTTTAAATTTAGAGGAGTTTAATAATTTAACTGGGTCGGAACTTATCGCTCCCGAAGTCAATACATCTATTCTTTCGTCTGCTAGAGTTACTTGGTTTATATTAGGAACTATTGTCTGTCCGATTAAAAAATCAGATAGCCCACTTTGATTATCGAGGCGAAACTTTTGGTGTATGGTCGGGCAGCGTAGGTCGCCGTCGATAATTAAAACTCGATTGTGATGGCGAGCGACGCTCATAGCCAAACCGACAACTAAAGTAGATTTGCCTTCTCCTTCTGAAGGACTGGTTACGGCTATAGATTTATACGAGGAATCGTAGCCAATTAATTGAATATTTTCGTAAATCAAATCGAGAGATTCGCGAAATGGGGGCCAATGAATAATCTCATCAAATTCGACCGAGCGAGAGAGCAAAAACGGTAGTTTGACTGTAAACGGATCGTCTGCTGGCGGTAACAAGCTGGGAGCAGTACCTAAAATAGGCAAATCGATTCGCTCTTGAAGTTGTTCGTAACTGTAAATGCGATCGTCTAAAGCTTCTCTAAAGAATGCCGCAACTCCTCCTAAAAAAGTAGCTACAATACCGCAAATAAGAATTTTTTGTGTGGTACTCGGTCCTGTCTCCTCTCCTAATCTTGGTGGCTCGACTATTTGCCAGTTAAAGCCTCCGCGGTCGATCTCTATGCCTAATTCCTGTTTGGCTGTAAGCAGTCTTTGTAGAGTATCTCTTTTGGTTTGCAGATCTTGGGCTAAGTTAGCATATTGAGCGATTATATCGGGGAACTGGTTGAGTTGTTGTCTGAGCTTTTGCTCGGTTTTAGCCAGAGCGCGATCGCGCTCTGACAACGCTGCTAAATCGGCTTTAGCTTGAGTTAGGGTTTGAATTAATTCCGTGTCGGAATCGACTGTTTGTTGCTGGGGTAAGATTGCTGGCAACGAGCCTGGAGTAGCCGTTCCCAAAATTCTTTCGGCTTCCTGTCTTAGTTGAGTCTGGGTGCTATCTCGGCGCTCGATTAATTCTCGAACGATGGGATTATCTTCGGTAAACCTATTTCTTTCTGCTGCTAATTGGGTTTCAATTTCCTGCAGGCGATCGAACAACAGTTGGTATGTAGAAGACTGGCTGAGGCGAGAGGCGGTATCGGCGTTATTGGCAGACAAACCAAATACACCCTGTAGCTGGTCTACACGTCCTTTTGTAGCTTGGTACTCCGCACTAATCGACGCTCTTTGCTGTTCGATATTGTTAAGCATCTCTGCCATAGTTGTGGCTTCTTTGTCTGGAGCGATCAAATTGTAGCGAGTTCGTAACTGCTTTAATTCAGCTTCAGCCCGATCGATAGTCTCTCGCGCTTCGGGAATTTGTTTGTCGATAAAACTCAAGCCTTCTTGCAAACGCTTATCTTGCTGGGCTAAATTGTAATCGAGATATACTTCCTTTAGCGCTTCTAATACTCTTTGAGTTTTTTCTGGATCTTCATCCGAATAGGCGACTTCAAAAATTTTGGTTTCGGTATCTTCTCCTTCGTCTTCTTTCTCGACAAGCCGATCTAGAAGCAGAGATTTCTTAATGGTTTCTACGTCTATATCTGGATATGTAGCATGTAGTTTTTCTACTGCCTGCTGAATCAATTCCGAGCTACGCATCAAATTTAACTGGGTAGCATAGTCAATCTGAATATCAGAATCGGCAAAAGTTTGCTCGGCATCTCTGGTATTGCTGTTGCCCTGGTAGTTGGGTTCGACCAAAAGCTGCATGTAGCTTTCGTAACTTGGTGCTTTACTTAAAGTTAGAGGGATTGCTACTGCCAAGACTGTGCCAAAAACTCCAGCAAACCAATATCGCCGTCGCCAGAGGATTTGTAACAGTTTTCCATAGCCTAAATCTCCTCGCTCTTCTTCCCAGTTAACTCGCTCCATTAATTTACCTCCACCAAAGCGCGATCGCTTTCTAAATCCAAGTTTAGTTCTATACTATCGATTACAGATTTACCGCAAAATTCTTCTATTGTTTGTCTGACTTGTTTGAAAAAAACTGCTTCGGAAAAATTATTGACGGCATGAGCGCGAATTTGATGATAATCCCACTGTTGTTGTTCTGCCATAAACAAGGCTGTTTGAAGTGCTTCGGGAGATTGCGGTTTAAATAAAATTCCCGTTTCTTTATGTACCTGGGTATCGAGAACTCCTCCCGCACCGTAAGCTACTACTGGCGTACCGCTGGCATTTGATTCAATCGGAACTAAGCCATAATCTTCCAGGGCAGTAATTACCACAGCTTTGGCTTTTGCCATCAAATGCGTGCGCCATTCGTCGTTCACAAAGCCGAGAAATTTTATATTGTCGAGAGCTTTGGCTTCAAGGCGTTTGCGCTCTGGACCATCACCAATAATTACCAAAGGTAGCCCCAACCAGTTAAAGGCTTCAATGGCGATATCCAAACGCTTGTAACTTATCATTCTGGAGGAAATAAGATAAAAGTCTTCCTTGCAGTCAGAAAAAATGAATTTTTTGGTATCTATAGGATAGTTGATTACCAGCGATTTTCGTGAATAGACTTTTTCTATGCGTTTGGCTACTGTTGAAGAATTTGCTATATACAAATCTGGTTCTTGAGAATAGATTAAATCTGCCTGACGCAAGGATTGTAATACGGGTTCGAGCGCTTTAGAATACTTTTTCAGTCCTCCATACTCCTCTAAATAGGTACGTGTGTCCCACAAAAAGCGAGTTATGTTATGACAAAAACAGATGTGCATCGCTCCCGGTTTTTTTCTAACTGCTTTAGCAAAGCTAGAGGTACTGCTAATGATTAAGTCGTAGTCTTGCAAATCTAAAAAGCGAAATGCAGGATAAAACAAAGGAGCAAATAGCCGAAAGCGTTTTCTAGTACCTGGAACTTGCTGTAAAAAAGTTGTATTGATTTGGCGATCGCCTAAGTCTACAGTTTTCGACGCATGATATACGGAAGTGTAAATATCTGCCCGATCGAAATATTTACACAGTAATTCAAATACCCTCTCTGCACCGCCTCTCTGAGTTAGATAATCATGTACTAAAGCTACTTTCATCTATAAATCTCGACTTAAAATTTCGTATTAGTAACACAATTTAAAAGCAAGTCGAGTCCTCCACGCAGTTGATAAAATTAACAAAATATCTTCTCTCAAACCAAAGTTTTAGAGCGGTTTAATCGTTGTAGACCAAATTTTACTCAGTATCATAGTTAACTAGTGCCTTAATGGCAAGTAAATTTACCGATCGACTCTCGGTAAATATATCTAACAAAACTTTAAAACAGCAGTATTTATAAGTAACTATAAAGTAACTTTTTAGTCATTGCCTATAGGCAAGCAGTTTGTAGTTTTTTTGAAATAAATAATATATGTAGTAATAGCTTCAATAATCATGGCAAACACCTGCTATAATAAGCGGTCGATCTCAATCGACGCGATCGCTTTTAATTTAATGATGTGTAAATCTGATTAAAATATAATACTTAAATAAATATACTTGAAGAGTATAAAGAGTATAAGTATACCTAAGATATATTTACGTACTCGTATTTTTATTTAGTATTGTTTAATAACTCTTGAGTAACTTAAAAAAAATTAAATGTATTACAGTTTCGTAGTAAAATTTTTAACCTGTGTACTAAGAGTCATCAATCAATCGACCATCACTGCTAGCCAGTCAATCGATATAGTTACAACAATTAGCAATTATTGTAAACCAAGCAATGTTTGATATCTTGTTTATTTTTACCAAAAATGATTGACAATTACTACGATTTCGATCGCGCGATTTCAATAATCGACGAAGTTATTAAACCCTCATATTTAAATAAAATACAAGAGATCATACTCAGACAGGTTTGGGAAGGTAAAACATATTCTGAAATTGCTACCAACTTCAATTATGAAATGGAGTATGTCAAAACTAAAGGGTATGAACTGTGGAAATTGCTTTCTAAGTCATTTGGTACGCAGATAAGCAAGAGTAATTTCGTGCCGTTTATGAGAAACCAACTTAACACTAGAACTGAAAGTAGGCTATTGCACGTTCAAAGCTTTGAAACAGTAGTTTGGAACACTATAGTGTTAAGTGATAAGCAACTACATTGGACGACTGCTCCTGACGTATCTAATTTTAGAGGTAGAGAATTAGAATTAGTTCGTTTGAATACATGGAGTCAAAATCCCAACTGTCGCTGCATTGTAGTTTCGGGAATGCTTGGGTGTGGTAAAACGAGTTTAGTCACCAAGTTTGCCAAACAGGTAAGCGATCGCTTCGAGTATATTATCTGGTTCTCGCTTACGGATGCGCCTTCAGTAAAATTTTTATTGGCTAACTATTTACATATTTTCGATCCCTCCTCAAATAAAGAGACAGATATCAATTCCGATAGCCTGCACAATTTACTGGCAAAACTTATTTATTATTTACGTCAACACAAATGCTTGTTGGTTTTAGATGAGCTACAGGCGATTTTAAAGGCAGGTGATTATACTGCTTCTTATCGTCAGGGTTATGAAGAATACGGACAGTTACTTCGTTGTCTACTCTCTACTCAGCATCAAAGCCTGTTAATTGCTACTAGCTGTATTAAACCGAAAATATTAGACTACTATTCTACCGATCGCGTCTTTTTTCTCAATCTTAAAGGACTTCAACAATCGAGCATCGTTAAAGTATTTAGTAAAAGACTGACGGCAAACTTGTCAGAAACAGAATGGCAAAACTTAAGTCAATACTGTCAATATAATCCACAAATATTAAATATTGTTGTTGGCAGTATGAAAAATTTGATGAAAGAAGATATTGCCTTGGTGTTGAGGGATATTTTTCGCCTAAAAGAAATAGAAGAGTTGTTAGATCGAGAATTAAATTATCTATCTCTCTTAGAAAAAGAAATAGTATATTTACTTGCTATAAGCTGTTGTGGTAGCACATTTAAGACTTTAGAGCGAATTATTTCTAACTCACAATCTCACTCTCAAAGACTAGAAAGCCTAAATTCTCTTAAAGAACGCCATCTAGTGCTACAGAAAGACAACTTGTATGTTTTGCAGCCTCTAATTAAAGACTATGCCAGACGAAAATTAATTAATTTGGGTGTTAAAAACTAATTTTGGCGATCGCACAATTAATATGCACCAACGAAAAATTCTGTTTATCGATCATACGGCTGTTTTGGGTGGAGCGGAACTCAGTCTACTGGACTTGGCAACTGCCTATCGGCAAAGAAGTCAAGTCATATTATTTGCCGACGGAGTTTTGCGATCGCGTCTCGAAAGTGCGGGAGTAAAAGTAAAAGTTATTGAGGTTTCCGAAAAAGTCTTAGAACTTCGCGCTTCTGGAGGTTTAAAAGCACTAAAAACCATACCAGAACTATGGTCATTAGCAGGTAAAGTAGCAGTAGAGGCAAAAGAATTCGATTTTATTTTTGCTAATTCTCAAAAAGCATTTATTGTTGCAGCACTAGCAACCTTAAGAAATAGCCCGCCCGTAGTTTGGTATTTACACGATATCTTAACAGCCAAACACTTTAGCGCGATTAATCGCCGCATTGCAGTTAGTTTGGCAAATAGATTTGCAGCCAAAGTATTGGTCAATTCTCAAGCTACAGGTAAAGCTTTTGTAGCTGCTGGGGGCAAACAAGATTTGACTAGCGTGGTTTACAACGGTTTTAACTCCGAACCATTCGATTGCGTTACCGATGGAGAAGCTCGGCAGTTGCGCGAAACTTTAGAAGTTGCCGATGCGCCGTTGGTAGGATTATTCAGCCGTCTGTCTTATTGGAAGGGACAGCACATTTTACTTTTGGCGATGAAAGAATTACCTGCACTTCATGCTCTGTTTGTGGGAGATGTATTGTTTGGTGAAGAAGAATACGTTAGTTACATAAAAAATTTAGCCAGCGAACCAGAACTCAAACATCGGGTTCATTGGTTGGGATTTCGCGATGACATACCTACCTTAATGAAAGCTTGCGATGCGATCGTTCATACTTCTACCGAACCCGAACCTTTTGGCAGGGTGATAGTCGAGGGGCAGCTAGCCCAACGTCCTACAATTGCTTCTGCTGCTGGAGGAGCCTTAGAGTTAATCGAAGATGGGGTTAGTGGCTTGTTATTTCCTCCTGGTGATGCGATCGCACTTAGCAAAGAGATACAAAAAGTAATTAGCGATCGTACTCTAGTCGATAAGTTAGCCGAACGGGGATACCACAGTGCTAAAGCTAATTTCAATTTGGCAGCAATTTTAGATAGCTTTGAGCAAGGAATATCAGAGATTTAGACGTTTCACAGGTAGAAGCAAGGCAATGCCTTGCCCGTACAGGTGTAAATAGCGTTACCCTGCAAACTCTAATTTGTATAGCCGAGCAAATTTAAATAAAACTAGACAGAATAAGTTTGTTAGTTTAGATGAAGCTTATGGGTATTTTAAAATAGTCTCGTACATGAAAACACTAGGTTTGCAGGAGGGTAGAAGATGTCTAATAATAATTTAAAACAAGCTATAGGATTTTTCACAGCAGCAATTGACGCAGTTTTAATATATAACTACAGTCAAGATTTGTCAGATATAAAGTTATTTATTTTAAGATTACTCTTAACAATATTTATTAGTGCAGGTGTCTGGTTGATAATATGTTTTGTAATAGATAAAGTTAGCGTAAACGAATAAAGTAGATTGATAAAATATTAGATATTTCTCGATAAATCTTATAAAGATCGCAAAGCTACAAATATGTTTTTATTTAAAATACCAACGTAGTTTAAATCTTTTTAAAGACGACCGTATATTTTGACTTAAAATGAAATTAATCGAGATTTGAGCCTAAATAAAAAATAGAATATTAGCTCGATCGCTTGTTTCAATTAATCGATCTATGACCGATTGGGAATTCAAACCACCAGCAGAATCAGACTTAGGCGATCGCGAAGTTGTTTTAGAATCAACTCATCTACAGAATCAACGCATTGCTTTACTGGTTACTGGCAGTATCGCCGCGCTCAAAGCACCTCTAATTGCTCGTACTCTGCGCCGTCGGGGTGCTGATGTGGTGGCTTTTGCTTCCCTTGAAGCTTTACGATACACGACTATCGATGCTCTGGAATGGAGTACCACCAATCGGGTTATTACCAACTTAACTGCTGCTGCCGAGCATCTCAGTGACGATCGCCCTTTTGCTGCTTATATCGTCGCTCCTGCAACTTACAATACAATTAACAAAATCCGCTATGGCATCGCCGATGGTGTAATTACTTCAGCAATAGCCTCGGCAATTGGCAGAATGGAGCGAGGTAAAACAGAGGTTTTAATTGCCCCTACCATGCACGGCAGTCTGCATAACTCTATTTTGACCGAATCGCTACAGCAGTTAGACACCATGGGGGTAAAAATAATACCACCTCGCGCAGCATACGGTAAAAATAACTTGCCTTCAGAAATGGCAATCGCCTCAGCAGTCTGTCGCGCCGTCAGTAAATCAAGTCTGAGAGATATTCCTATTTTAGTTACGGGAGGAGCAACCCCAGTACCTATCGACAATATACGCCTGCTTACCAATCGTTTTACAGGTAGACTAGCTGCTTATCTGACTGAAGAATTGTATTTGAGAAGAGCAAAGGTAAGCTTGATTCATGGACGGAGTAATTATACCCCTCCTGATTATCTTCCTTATTGTGTGGTTGATACTTACGATGAATACAAAACAAGAGTAATCGAAGAATTACAACAGCATCAGTGTAAAATAGCAATTTTTTCTGCTGCCGTTGCCGATTATCGCTCGGATAGCGTATTTCCTGGCAAAATTCCTAGTGGTAGCAAGCAAACTATTAATTTAGTACCGACTGCAAAAGTTATTAGCGAAGTTAGAACGCGATTTCCCAGTTTGTATATGGTGACGTTTAAGTATCAGGAAAATGTTTCGCACCAAGAATTGATTGCTATTGCCAATGCTAGATTGCAACAAGGCTATCAAATGGTGGTAGCCAATCGCGGAGAAGAAATAAGAGAGCGAGGAGAACAGGTAGCATATCTGGTAACTAAAGACAAAAAACCACAAAAAGCTGTAGGCAAAAAACAAATTGCCATAGCGATCGCCGATTGTTTAGAGACTATCGATCTGTCAGTATTAAATTGATGGGTTTAGACAAGCAGGGGTGCAGGGGGCAAGGGAGCAGGGGGCAAGGGAGCAGGGGGCAAAGTTAAGTGATTTTTTGTCCCTCATTAGTTAATAGACAAAACGCTATAACAAGATGACTGAAGCTAAACCCAACTATACGGAATACGTCAAACAAACAGCGGAATTGATGGGATTAAAACTAACTCCAGAATATTTGTCTGGGGTAGTAGATAACTTCACTCGCCTGAGCGAAGTTGCGGCTTTGGTAATGGAGTTCGATTTGCCCGAAGATATAGAACCCGCACCTACTTTTGAGCCATGAACCAGTATCGAGATGCGATCGCTCTATCTAGGGCAATTACTGACAGAGAAATTACCGTTAGTGAAACTATTGAGAAAACGTTACAGCAGATTCAACTACACAACCCCAAACTAAACTGTTTTACTACGGTTCTGGCAGAAAGCGCGATCGCGCAGGCGGAAAAAATCGATACGGCAATCGCCAGAGGTGAAAATCCAGGAATATTAGCGGGTGTTCCTTTTGCCGTTAAAAACTTGTTTGATATTGAGGGAATAACTACTCTGGCTGGTTCTAAGATCGAGCGCGAACATCCACCTGCTACCGCAGACGCTACAGTTATTGCCAGACTAAAACAGGCAGGTGCGATTTTAGTCGGGGCATTGAACATGGATGAATATGCCTATGGTTTTGTAACCGAAAACAGTCACTATGGCGCAACTCGCAACCCTCACGACTTGAGTCGGATTGCTGGCGGTTCTTCTGGTGGTTCGGCGGCGGCAGTAGCGGCAAAATTAGTGCCTCTAAGCCTGGGTTCGGATACTAACGGCTCGGTTCGAGTTCCTGCGGCTTTGTGTGGCGTATACGGCTTAAAACCTACTTACGGTTGTCTTTCTCGTCAGGGAATGCAGTTATTTTCCAGCAGTTTGGACTGTGTAGGAGCTTTTGCCAATTCGGTTCGGGATTTAGCCGTAGTTTTCGATATTTTGCACAATAATAACGCTCGATTATGCCTACCAGAACTAGATCGGGGAATTGCAGGATTGAAAATTGCGATTGCCGATGGTTACTTTCAACAGGGTGCCGAACCAGAAGCACTGGAAGCAGTGGAACGAGTTGCCCGACAGCTTGACGTTACCCAAAGAATTACTATACCCGAATGCGATCGCGCCAAAGCCGCAGCCTATATTATTACGGCGGTAGAGGGAGCAAATTTACACCTTAATAACTTGCAAACTCGTCCTCAAGACTTCGACCCTGCTACACGCGATCGCTTTTTGGCAGGAGCATTAATTCCTGGTTCCTGGTACGTACGGGCGCAACAATTTCGCCGTTGGTATCGCCAGCAACTGCAACAAATATTTACAGAAGTAGATTTGCTTCTCGCTCCCACTACACCCTGCACCGCTACACCGCTAGGAAAAGAAACAACGATAATTAATGGCGAAGAGATTTTAATCCGCCCCAATCTAGGTCGTTTTACTCAACCTTTTTCTTTTATCGGTCTTCCCGTACTCTCAATTCCCATTAAGCCAAATGACTCTTTACCTATAGGAGTTCAAATAATTGCCGCTCCTAATCGTGAATCGTTAATTCTACGTTTGGCTAATGCTTTTGGGCTTCAATCGTGAAATCTATTCACAAAAAAAAGTGGACGAATCAAAAATTTTGCCTTAAAAAACAGAGAGTAAGTAGCTCAAATTGATAAACAAAGTGCAATGACAACTTTGGCTTAATTTGCTGTTTTTTATGGTTAAGATCGTTTGCCAAATTATTACTGGCAGTTATTTCATAAGTCGCCTACAACATAGCTATCTATTTTGGCGATTTCGATCGCGAATTGAAATGAAATTAAACGCCTACGATAGGCTGCACATCTGTTCTTTTGCCAGTTTTACTCAAGCTTATGATAGTCTCAGAACTTTATATTTATCCGATTAAATCTTGTCAGGGGATTAAGTTAGAACGAGCAAAAGTAATGCCTAAAGGCTTTTTTGGCGATCGGGAAATGATGTTAGTTACTAAAAGTGGTAAATTTATTACCCAAAGACAATATCCTCGTTTAGCTAAGGTTCGGGTAAAGATAGATAACGAAAAAATAGTTTTATCAGTAGAAGATGAAACTATTCCACCTTTTAGTTTTACCCCTACCCTCACTGAAAATGAAGTAATCGTAGAAATGTGGGGCGAACAAATTGAAGCGAGCGACCAGGGTGATGCAGTAGCACAATGGTTTCATCGCGCTTTAGAATTAGAAGCTAGTAAAGAATGCCGTTTAGTCAGACAGTCTTTACATCATATTCGCCCTGTAGAACCAAAACACTTTACAGGTAAAGAACAGGTAAGTTTGGCTGATTCTTATCCCTATTTATTAACTACCACTGCTTCTCTTAAAGAATTAAATCAGCGCATTGTCGAAATTCATCAACAGCAAAAACAAGCGGTTCCTATGAATCGCTTTCGACCTAATATAGTTTTGAGTACCGCAGAACCCTTTATAGAAGATAGTTGGAAACTAATTCAAATTGGAGAAGTAAAATTTGCCGTAATCAAACCCTGTAGTCGCTGCATCATCACTACAATCGACCAAGAGCGGGGAGAAAAACATTCTCTTAAAGAACCTTTGCGAACTCTAGGTTCTTTCCGTCAATTTAGCGAACAGGGAGTCATGTTTGGTGAATACATGATTCCCTGCAACACGGGTATAGTCCAAATTGGCGATCGCCTAAAAATTTTAGAGGTTCGAGGTAAGTAATGGCTTTAGTTTAGTTTTAAACCGATACTTCTGTTTCTTCAGCTACGGGTTCGGATTCTGCTTCTGTAGCTTCAACTACGGATGCTGGTTTTAACTTGAGGGACAAATAGCGAATCACATCATCGCTCAAACGCATCATTCTCTCTAAAGTAGCAATTTGAGAGCCATCTGCCTGAAAGTTTTTTATAACGTAAATCCCATCTAAATATTTACCGATAGGATATGCCAATCTTCTTTTGCCTTTAATGTCGATCTCAATACTCTCAGCACCATTTTCGCTTAAAAAGCTTTGATACTTATTAGTTGTCTCGCCTACCTGCTCTTCAGAAAGGTCGGGACGCAAAATATACATTATTTCGTAATTATTCATCTAGTCAATCTCCTTATGGACAGTATGGCTTCTCGGCAAACAGGTCTGAGGGATTGGAAGCTAGTTTTAGTTGCCAACGAAAAACATCGTAATGTGGTTCTGCTCGATTCTAAAAATCCCAAAAGCAATCTAGATCGCAGTTACGCCCTAATTTTGCCAAGAAGCAAGGATTTATTATTCTATCTTAAATTTTCTCTTAAAAAAAAGAAATATTTCTTGCCAGGAAAAATTTGACATTTGGTAAGTTCGAACTTATCGTCCCGTAATTGAGTTTAAGACCAAATCCGATTTACAAAAAATACTTATTACCCTCACATAACCTATAAGTTAAGTGTTGCATTCAAACAGGATTTGGAATAAGTCCTTTTCCTTTTGGAGAAATTGTAATTGGGAGAGGTTCAATTCAATCCCATTCTAATTACTAGAGCCTAGAGCCTAAAGCCTAAGAATTTTCTAAAGCTGTAAATAAATTAAAATTTAATGATATATATGGACAAACCAAGTTAGATTAGCGCAGTCTATACAAATAGCAAGCCAGGCTACGTATATTATTATTGTTTTGTTATCTAATTCTTTATTTATTTATGCCACTACGTTACGTACGAATTAAAACTAAGCGCGAGCAAGTTTACTATGGTTTACTCCAGGCAAATCGTAGCATGGTGGTATTAGATGCACCTCCTTGGTTGGGAGGACAACAAACTGATATCGAACTAGAGCCTGAAAGCTATCAAATATTAGCTCCTTGCGCTCCTTCCAAAATTGTAGCGGTAGGTAAGAATTATCTCAATCACGCTCGCGAAATGGGTACTCCCGTTCCCCAGGAACCGTTACTGTTTCTCAAACCGCCTACGACAATTATTGCCAGCGATCGTCAAATTGTTTATCCTCCTCAATCAGAGCGAGTTGACTATGAAGGAGAGTTAGCCTTGGTTATTGGCGAACGCTGTCGAAAACTAAGCGCAGAACAGGCAGCTAAAGCTATTTGGGGTTATACCATTGCTAATGACGTAACGGCTAGAGATTTACAGAAAAAAGACGGACAGTGGACTAGAGCCAAAGGATTTGATACTTTTTGTCCTTTGGGACCTTGGATCGTCCGAGAATTGAGTAGTGAGAGTAAACTACAAACCTTTTTAAACGATAAACTCTGTCAAACAGCATTGATTACAGAGATGGTTTTTTCTCCTGCCGCGATCGTGGCTTATATCTCCCAAGTCATGACTTTAAACCCTGGCGATGTAATTTTGACTGGTACGCCAGAGGGAATAGGCTCGATGCAGCCAGGAGATATAGTTCGAGTAGAAATAGAAGGAATTGGTAGTTTATCTAATCAAGTAACGGGATAATAAAAACAGGTCGTTAGGGCTTATGGTACCTGAGAATAGACGGCATCAGAAATAGTAGGAATTTCTGCGTAAAGACCTAAAACAGACTGAACTATACCATAAATGCAGGCAGCAGCACCAAAGATAAACACAATGCTGCTGAGTATACCTAAAACTAAACCTAAAGAACCGAAAAGAGTGCTAAAAATAATTCCCAATAGTGCTAGAGCGATATCAATTAAAATCGCCTGCATAGTATTAAACCGAATAAAATGGCTAATTTTTTCATTTCTTACTACCGCTAAAAGCAAGACAAAGAAAATAATCAGACTCATAAAAGGGTTGATGCTGTAAATTATCGCTAACGGAGTAAGTATAGTCTGTAGCAAGCCAAACAAAGGCGACAATAAGGGAAACTGAGCTTGGATATATCCGCTAAAACGTAAAGATTCAAATAGCGGTATTAGATATACAAGTGCTGCAAACAAACGATCTTTGGTATCTGTCGAACCGCGCCAGGGCATATTTCTACCTCTTGTTATTACGAGCTATAAAATTGAATATAGCGCAGTCCAATAATAATTTAAGTAACAACAAATTGTTGCGTTCACTCAATATGAGTTACCCGAAATCCCATTTGACATTGATAAATAGCTGCTTGTTTATCCGTCGCTTTTTGTATTGCTTGACCACAGCCTAGTTGCCCTTGGTGCCATCGCGGTAAACCGCTACGATCTGCCATCAAACAAGTTTGACAAACTCGTTCTAAAGAAACTATTTGTTCTTCTGCAATCATTACAAACATAATTACATTGTTGAGGCTATTAGACTTTAATATTATTATTTTAGTTTTTGACTACTGCAATCTGTAGTTTTTGCCACATACCTTAATAGTTCAAAAGTTTTAACGGTTTGTTGCAATTTGAAAAAGTATTCAACAATGAACAAGAAACATTGTCCATAGAACACTACAAACGATAAATCTTTAATAATTGCTCATTGACGAGCGACCCACAGCCCTCGCAGAGGGCAAGCGCGCTGACGCGCTTGGCAGCTTTGCTGCCGTTCGGCGTAAGGCGCAAGCGTCCGACTTAAACTTTCGAGATTTCCTCGAAAGTCGCGGACTTGGGAACGCGCGAGTTTGCTCATTGATAAAACTATGTAGAAACTTTATAGTCACGTAACATTTTTCTCAACTCTAGCCCGTGCATTTCTTCACTACTAATCATAGTTCGGCTATATTCTTCTAAATAGATACTGGCATTTTCGACAACTGTTAATAGCTCTTTGTAAAGGCTTAAAGCTTTTTGTTCGTGTTCCCAGCTTTCTTTTAGAATATCTTCGATCGCATGGTGATAACTTTCTTTCACTGGAGCGATCTTTAGACTGGGATGACCTCCTTCTAAACCAGTAATTATTTCCCCTGCCTGTTGAGCGTGAGTTAGAGATTCGGCTGCTTGTCCTTTAAAAAAATCTACTAGGGGAATGCGGTTTGGTCCTGTTACCATTAGCGAGTAGTGTGTGTAGCGTACTACTCCAGCTAATTCGTACTCCATAATTGTATTGAGAATTTTGATTGCAGTTTCGAGATCGAGTTCTTTCATCCTTTGCGCTCGTTTACAGATTTGGTTATTAGTTATTGAGTATATTAAAATTACCAGTCTTTATTATTAATCACAAGGATTATTCAGTGACCAAAACTAATTTAGATTTTCTCGCGCAAACCGATCCCGAAATTACCGAAATTATCGATCTAGAAGTCAAACGCCAGCGATCGCACCTGGAGCTAATTGCTAGCGAAAACTTTACTTCCCCTGCGGTACTTGCCGCTCAAGGTTCGGTATTGACCAATAAATATGCCGAAGGATTGCCAGGAAAACGCTACTATGGCGGTTGTGAAATCATCGATCGCGCCGAACAATTAGCTATAGATAGAGCCAAACAACTGTTTGGTGCCGAGATGGCTAACGTTCAACCCCATTCAGGCGCACAGGCTAACTTTGCGGTCTTTCTGGCTCTTTTAGAACCTGGAGACAAGATTATGGGTATGGACTTGTCTCACGGCGGACATCTAACTCATGGTTCTCCCGTCAACGTTTCTGGTAAATGGTTTGAAGTGGTTCACTACGGAGTCAATAAAGAAACCGAACGTCTCGACTTCGATGCCATCCGCGATTTAGCCATCAAAGAACGTCCCAAACTAATTATCTGCGGCTATTCGGCATATTCTCGAACTATTGAATTTGATGAGTTTCGGGCGATCGCCGATGAAGTGGGAGCCTATTTACTGGCAGATATTGCCCATATTGCAGGATTGGTAGCAACGGGACACCATCCCAACCCCATTCCCTACTGCGATGTCGTTACTACTACCACTCATAAAACTCTGCGCGGTCCTAGAGGCGGTTTGATTTTAACTCGCGACCCAGAACTAGGTAAAAAACTCAACAAAGCCGTTTTTCCTGGCAATCAGGGAGGACCTTTAGAACACGCCATTGCCGCTAAAGCCGTGGCATTTGGCGAAGCTTTAAAACCCGAATTTAAAGAATATTCGGCTCAGGTAATTGCTAACGCCCAAGCGATGGCACAAACTTTGAGCGATCGCGACTTCAAATTGGTATCTGGGGGAACCGACAACCACTTAATTCTCGTCGATCTGCGCTGTATTGGCATGACGGGCAAACGAGGCGATCGCCTCATGAGCGAAATTAACATTACCGCCAACAAAAATACCGTACCTTTCGATACAGAATCTCCTTTTGTCACTAGCGGTTTGCGTTTGGGTTCTCCAGCAATGACTACTAGAGGTATGGGGGAGACAGAATTCAATGAGATTGCTAACATTGTTGCAGACAAATTGCTCGCTCCTGAAGACGAAGCAGTTCAACAGAATTGTTTGCGTCGTGTAGCGGCTTTGTGCGATCGTTTTCCTCTCTATCCTTATTTACAAATTCCCGTACCAGCGAGAATTTAATTTAAGAGGTTGGGGAACCCAATGTACTAATTTGAGAACCTACGAAACTTAGATGCCTGCGGAACTATTTCATCTAATTGCCTTTCTAATTTCTGTTACCGTCGTGCTGTGGACAATTCCCGATGTTAAGAATCTCGGTCTTAAATTAGGTATGGTAGATCGACCTAACGCCCGCAAAATTCACAAAGATCCAGTCGTTCGTGTCGGTGGAATCTCAATATTTATCGGCACGATTACCGCATTGTTAATTGTCTGGCGATTGGGCGGCTTTGCTTCTGTTTCTATGGGTAGAGAAGGTGAAATTTGGGCGGTAATTATGGGCAGTATTTTTTATTTTGCCATTGGTTTTGCAGACGATTTATTTAATTTAACTCCAATTTCACGCTTGCTAATGCAGGTAATAGTAGCTGCCGTTTGCTGGTTAATGGGGGTCAGAATTGATTTTCTTTCTGTTCCTTTTGATGGCTTGATTCAAGTTGGTTGGCTGAGTCTGCCCGTTACCGTTATCTGGCTGGTGGGAATGGCTAATGCCATCAATTGGATTGACGGGGTCGATGGTTTAGCAGCAGGGGTTTCGGGAATTGCTGCCGTAGTTATGTTAGTAGTTACTCTATTTATGCACCAATCAGCCGCTGCTTTAATCGCTGCGGCATTGGCTGGTGGTGCTTTGGGATTTCTACGATATAATTTTAATCCCGCTCAAATTTTTATGGGAGATGGGGGAGCCTATTTTATGGGCTTTACCCTGGCAGCAGTGGGAGCGATCGGTTTGGTTAAAACTACCGCAATTACTGCCGTACTGTTACCATATCTAATTTTGGCAGTACCAATACTAGATATGTCAGCGGTAATTTTATCTCGCATCAGTAAAGGAAAATCTCCTTTCATTGCCGATAAAAGCCATCTCCATCACTGGCTACTCAAAGCGGGAATTTCTCAAAGACAAACTGTGCTGTTTATTTACGCTCTAACTCTATGGGTGGGCAGTTTGGCAATGGGCTTTTCTAATATTCCTAGCGGTTGGGGATATGCTATCGGTGCGACTATGTTGCTTGTCTATATCGGTTGGCAGGTGTGGCGCAGCACTAAAAAACAAAACAATTAGCATTTTGGTAATGAGTGCAGAGATTATTTGTGTAGGTACAGAGCTATTGTTGGGCGATATTCTTAATACTAACTGTCAGTATTTGGCATTAGAGTTAGCTAGTCTGGGTATTCCTCACTATTATCAAACCGTAGTCGGAGATAATGTATCGCGCTTGCGAAAGGTCATTGAAACTGCTACTCAACGCGCTTCAATTTTAATTTTTACTGGCGGATTGGGTCCTACTCCTGACGACTTGACAACAGCCACGATTGCTGCTGTATTTGACGCTAAATTAGTAGAAAATGCAGTAATAGTTGCCGACATCGAGAAAAAGTTTGCTCAAATCGGGCGTAAAATGTCCCCCAGCAATCGCAAACAAGCATTAGTTCCCGTTGGTGCCAAAACGCTGCCCAATCCTACAGGAACTGCCCCAGGTATTATTTGGCAACCTCAATCCAATTTAACTATTTTGACTTTTCCAGGAGTACCTTCGGAAATGCGACGTATGTGGCAGGAAACTGCCGTTCCGTTTCTCAAAAGTCAAGGCTGGGGAAAAAATACTATTTATAGCCAGATGCTGCGTTTTCGCGGTATTGGTGAATCGGCTCTCGCCGAAAAAGTCGCTTATTTATTTGAGTCGGATAATCCAACTGTAGCTCCTTATGCTGGTAAAGGTGAGGTACGCTTGCGAATTTCAGCCAAAGCCCAAACCGAAGCTGAAGCGATCGCGCTAATCGAACCTGTAGCAGCTCAAGTTCGAGAAATTGCTGGAGCAGATTATTTTGGCAGCGATGAAGATACTTTGGCTTCGGTAGTAGGCAAACTGTTGTCTGAAGCAGGACAGACTATTAGCGTTGCCGAATCTTGTACTGGCGGAGGTTTGGGAGAAATGATTACTGCTACACCCGGAAGTTCGAATTATTTTTTGGGGGGAATTATTGCCTACGCCAATGAAGTAAAAGTTAATCTATTGAAGGTCAATACCAAAGATTTGAACCAAAAAGGGGCGGTTAGTGCCACTGTTGCCGAGCAAATGGCTTTGGGAGTCAAACAAACTTTATCTTCTGATTGGGGAATTAGTATTACGGGGGTAGCTGGTCCTGGAGGCGGTACGGAAAACAAACCTGTAGGGTTGGTATATATTGGCTTTGCTACTCCAGAAGGCAAAGTAGAAAGTATCGAACACCGTTTTGGCGATCGCCGAAGTCGTGACTTAGTGCGTCATTTTAGTGCTTGTAATGCTTTAGATTATTTGCGCCGTCGACTTTTAAGGGTTTGATTTTTGTTCGTGTCTTACTTGAACGATTTTTAGTTTGGCAATTGGCAGCAACTACTTTTGTTTTAACTAATAGCTAATATCTGTTTTAGTTTTACCTTCTAACCAATCATAGATTCGATCTAGTTCTTCTAATGTTACTAAACCATACTGCCACAAAATCATGGGTATAGGAGCATGGTTTTGTTCTACAGTACGCTGCACGACTTCAATAGAATCTATTGGTATGGCTAATTCTTCTGTCAAAAACTTAATAAATTTGGCATATATAGTAGGTTTCATTTTAATAGATATTTTTAATTTGTAATATGTTATGTTTATTAAAGGAAGGAATTGTTACCCAGCTACTAAAGCTAGATTTGAAACTGCCATATAAATACAGTATTGACAATTGTTAGAAAAAAATTGGAAATTGTCAGTGTTTGAGATCACAAAAGTTCTCATTTGTCACTATTTATATTACATTTTTATTTCAAACAGTGTCTAGCCCCAATATGATTCTTTACAATGACATAAATTCCTCAGTAAATCTACGTAATTTAGCTAAGTATAAAAAACATAATACTTTTTAATCGAATTGCGACTCTGTCACCTGATAGAATCTACTATAAAAAAACTAAAATTTCCAACTGCTATTTGACTATTTATTATGGTTCTCTAAGTACGTAGCCAACTCCTCTAACAGTTTGAATCAATCGCTTTTGCTCTTTAGTTTCAATTTTGAGCCTTAAATAGCGGATATAAACTTCAATTACGTTTGATTCGCCTTGATAGTCATAGCCCCATACATTTTCAATAATTTCATCCCTTGACAGTACTTTACCTGGATTAGACATTAAATATTTAAGTAGCTCAAACTCTTTCATGGTTAGATCGATAGCCGAACCATTTCTAATTGCTTGCCTGGTACTCAAATCCAAAACTAGCTTACCAAAACGCAACTGTTCTTTAACCTCTGTTGCAGGCTGTAAATAAAGATAAACCAACTCTAATAATGCTTCTTTTTTATAAGGCTTTAACAAATAATCGTCTGCACCTGCCTCCAAACAGGCTACTCGTTCTTCTATTGTCTCTCGCTCGATTAGCATTAGTATGGGAATGCGAGTACCCGAACTTCTTAACTGATGGCAAAAATTCAGCCCAGACTTACCAGTCCAAGATTTGTCTAAAACTACCATAGCTGGATTTAGCTCGCTCAATTGTTGCCAGCCTTTTTCTACTCTTTCAATTGCCGTAGAATAACCCGCCGCCTGCAAATCCATACTTGCCTGACGAGCAAACATACTATCTGTTAGCAATAAAATAGCTGCATTAGTATCGGTTGCCATCTCACTAGTAACCATATAGGGTTTTTTCTACTCTTAATGTTTTGCTCTGACTAATTATTAACTAAGGAAGTTCCACGGAAGTTGGTTTGGCTATATGAGGCAAACCCCAACCCAATTTTTCCCTAAGAATTCGGAAAAATTCTTGCGGTTGCAGGCGAATAAAGCGAGCTTTGTAGATTGACTTTTCAATATTGATGCGGTCATCGGGCAAAATGTAACAACCTCCATTGCCATCTACTACCATTACCATACGGTAGGAGGTAGCCGGGAATACATTAACAGGTTCGCGATCGCTAAATACTAAAGTACGAGATGCCAGAGAATGAGGGCAAATTGGTGCTAGCTGTAACACGGGAACTTCTGGCGTTACCACAGGACCACCCGCGCTAAGAGAGTAAGCTGTAGACCCTGTAGGAGTAGAAATAATAACTCCATCGGCAGCAATATCTACAGGAGCGTGGCTGCCAATTTGAATCTCAAAATGACACATGCTGGTCAAAGGTTCGCGGTGTAAGACCATTTCATTCAAGCTCAAAGCTTCCCACAATAAAGCTTGGTTACGAAATACTTTTACCGCGAGCATAGACCGCTCTTCAATTTCATAGTCCCGTTCGAGCAGTTTTTCTAACGCCTGAGGTAGATGATTGAGGTAAGTCTCGGTAAGAAATCCCATGTGTCCCGTGTTGACGGTCAATAAAGGAATTCCACAGGGAGCGAGTTGCCGAAATGCAGATAAAACTGTTCCGTCACCGCCTAAGACAATAGCAAATTCCAAATCGTGGTCGAAGTTGGACGGAGTCAATTGCTCGATTCGAGTATGGCAAACTGGACTGCCAGGCGTAGAGTACTCTAGTATACCTCCCGCTCCTGTAGCCATAAATGTTTCCCAACCGCAATCGACTAATTTAGCTTGAATTTCTGTGGCAACTTTGCAAGCTATAGGCTTGATATCATTATAAATAATGCCGGCTTTTGGCTTTGGCACAACTAACTGTTTATCCTGTTTTAAAAGCGGTCTATAATATGTTTTGGTTTCATCTTACCAAAACTAGAGGTCTTCAAGTATTCAACTATTTTTGAATTTTTTGTTAGCAATCGACTATCAATCTATTTTTTCTGTTATAAATCGAGATCTTAGTGTTTACCATTCTGATTTTAATTGAAAAATAAGCCCCTCTTCCTGAGAAGAGAGGCAACAGCCTTGTTAGGCTATATTTTCAAACCAAATTTCAAATTTTAGAGAGCGTTACCACGTGGTAGTACCTCCTCTGGGAATTCAAATCTTTGATGTGGTTGGTCTTGTTTTGCCATCCATGCTCTTAGACCTTCATTGAGCAGAATGTTTTTCGTATAGAAAGTTTCAAATTCTGGGTCTTCTGCCGCTCTCAACTCTTGAGAGACAAAGTCATAGGCTCTGAGGTTGAGGGCGATGCCGATGATGCCGATACTCGCCATCCATAGTCCCGTTACCGGTACGAACAGCATGAAGAAGTGTAGCCAGCGTTTGTTGGAAAAGGCAATGCCAAATATCTGCGACCAGAATCTGTTTGCCGTTACCATACTGTAGGTTTCTTCTGACTGAGTCGGCTCGAAGGCTCTAAAGGTGTTAGAACCGTCTCCATCTTCAAACAGGGTGTTTTCCACTGTCGCTCCGTGGATCGCACAGAGTAAGGCTCCTCCCAACACTCCTGCTACTCCCATCATGTGGAATGGGTTGAGGGTGAAGTTGTGGAATCCTTGTACGAACAGAATAAAGCGGAAGATTCCTGCTACTCCAAAGCTGGGTGCGAAGAACCAGCTCGATTGTCCTAATGGATAGAGTAAGAAGACCGAGACGAATACGGCGATTGGGGCGCTAAAGGCGATGGCGTTGTAGGGTCTGATTCCTACTAAGCGCGAAATTTCAAACTGACGCAGCATAAAGCCTATCAGTGCGAAGGCTCCATGTAGTGCCACAAATGTCCACAAGCCGCCGACTTGACACCAACGGGCAAAGCTCCAGTTGGCTTCAGGTCCCCATAAGAATAATAGGGAGTGTCCCATGCTGTCTGCCGGAGTGGATACGGCTACGGTTAAAAAGTTACAGCCTTCGAGGTAGGAACTGGCTAGACCGTGAGTGTACCAGGAGGTCACGAAAGTGGTTCCTGTCAGCCAGCCGCCTAATGCCATGTAGGCGCAGGGAAATAATAGAATTCCCGACCACCCGACGAAGACGAAGCGATCGCGCTTGAGCCAGTCGTCGATGATGTCAAACCATCCTCGCGACGCTGGGGCGCGTCCTACTGCTATTGTCATATTTTTAATTCTCCGAATATAGTAGCTAAAGTGTTTAAAATTATTACAGCCTTACTACTCATCTTTGGTAGCAAATTGTTCGGTAATTTGTATAGTAAGGTAATTGTGAGAAAAATTTACTTTTCTTTATATTTATATACTATAAGAAATTTTTAATAATTTCCAGAGTAAATCTTAAAACTTACTAAAGTTTTTCTATCACTCTTGGGTAGAAAGGTTGGGATTTTAGCAAAACTGAAAGATAATTTAACTATTGAAATCGATCTGGAGAATTTATGTTTAGTATTGACGTTATTTTGCAAGATATTCCCTTACCTGTTTCGGTACAGCGTAAAGAAGCCGACGCAGCAGAAAGTTTATATCAAGCTCTTCTAGAAGCAATGCGTTCGGAGGATGCAAAATTATTCGAGCTTACCTGTGAGAAAGAAGAAGACAAAAAAGTTACCATCAAAACCAATCGTATTTGTGCGGTAAGCGTCAATAAAAAGTCAGGCAGCATGGCTGAAGGACGAGTACCTGGTTTCTTTGCTGCAATTCAGGAATGAACCAATCGACGACCTCAAAACTGGATGAGTCGCTGGCTATTGATGTAAGAGAATTATGCTTTAGCTGGGCGGCTAACGCTCCTGTCCTTAACTCTTGCTCTCTACAAGTTCCTGAAGGACAATTCTGGATGTTGTTAGGCAACAATGGTAGTGGCAAATCTACCTTACTGAGATTGATAGGTAGCCTTTTGAATGCCGACTCGGGAACGATCGCCGTTCGTTCTCCAGTAGGTTTTGTCTTTCAAAATCCCGATCATCAATTGGTAATGCCTACGGTAGGTGCAGATATTGCTTTTGGTTTGGTCAAAGAAAATTTGTCCCTGACTCTCGTACGAGAGCGTGTAAAAGAAGCTTTAAGTGCTGTTAATTTAGTAGGACTAGAACGCCGACCCATCTACGCTTTGAGCGGCGGTCAGAAACAGCGCATTGCCATTGCAGGAGAGATCGCTCGTCACTGCGAGGTTATTTTGTTTGACGAACCCACTGCTTTATTAGATCCAGATACCCAGCTAGAACTAGTCAAACAAGTAAAGGGTTTGGTGCGAGAACGCAATTTAACTGCTCTATGGGTAACTCATCGCTTAGAAGAATTAGATTATTGTGATGGTGCATTTCTATTAGAGGGGGGCAAAGTTGCCGCTAAAGGAGAACCCCAAATACTCAAACAGCAGCTAACGAACAAAAATAAATAAGTGCTTAATTTAAATTTTTGTTAAGAATTTTGCTTAAAATGGTAAAAATAAATAAATTGCCCCCGTTCGAGAACAAATTCCTAAAATGCTTTCCTCCCCTTATCAGGCACTACTACTGGTAGATGGCTATAACATTATCGGTCATTGGTCAGACTTAAAAAAAAGCCGCGATCGCGACGGTCTAGAAGTAGCCCGCGATCGCCTAATCGAACATTTAATTAATTATGCTGCGGTAGTTACTTACCGCACTAAAATAGTTTTTGACGCACACTATCAAAAGAACCCTCGCACGAGTGAAGAATATAGTTCTTTGTTGTCGGTTCATTATACGGGCTATGCCGAGACAGCCGATACATATATAGAAAAGTTTTGTGCTGCTTTTCAAAGAAATAAGTACCAACAACCATGTTCGCGTTTGATTGTGGCAACGAGCGATCGCGCCCAGCAGTTAACCGTAGTCGGTTATGGTGCTGAATGGCGCTCGGCAAGAGTGTTAGCAGGAGAAGTAGCGGCAGCAGCTTACCAAACCAAGAAAAGAAAACAAACCTCAAAAAAATCTTCGCGGCGTTTTTTGTTCAATACCTTAGATCCGATCGCGCAACAGCGTCTCAAACAGTGGCAACGGGGAATTTACTAAACTAGGTTGAAAATATTTTGCTCGAAAAAGTATTGACAGACGCTTAAATAATAGATATATTTAAAAACGTTGCTGGTTTTTTTGACCAACTACAACTTTACTAGCCCCCATCGTCTAGTGGCCTAGGACACCTCCCTTTCACGGAGGCGACAGGGATTCAAATTCCCTTGGGGGTATTTTTATTTTTTAAGTTTAATATAAAAATATATACTGTAGACCGAGCAATGGAGTTTTTTACATTCCATTGCCTGATTATTTATCGATATTATTGGCTTGAAAATGGCAGCTATCGATAGACTAAAGAAAGAGAAAGACCGACAGTAGCAGTGTGGATTTCACTTCATAAGTTAGATTTCTGAAATTGCTAGAGAACGATAAAATAAGAATCGTTGAATCTTTAGATAATACTCCATGTTCTCTCAGGCGATCGCAGACTTTCGTATTGTTTTCAAACGCGACCCAGCAGCACGTAACTGGCTAGAAGTTTTAGTCTGCTATCCAGGTTTGCACGCTTTGTTTTTGCATCGTTTTGCTCACTGGTTGTACTGCATTGGCATCCCTTTTTTCCCACGATTTATTTCGCATCTGGCTCGCTTCCTTACGGGTATTGAAATTCATCCAGGGGCGCAAATAGGTGAAGGAGTATTTATCGATCACGGCATGGGTGTAGTAATTGGCGAAACGGCAATTGTGGGAGACTACACCATAATCTATCAGGGAGTTACCCTTGGTGGAACGGGAAAAGAGTCGGGCAAACGTCATCCAACTCTGGGCGAAAATGTCGTAGTTGGTGGAGGAGCTAAAGTTTTAGGCAATATTCAAATAGGTAACGACGTTCGTATTGGGGCGGGGTCTGTGGTTTTAAAAGACGTACCCTCTAACTGCACCGTAGTCGGTATTCCTGGCAGAGTGATCTATCGTTCTGGAGTCAAAGTCGATCCTCTAGAACACGGTAATTTACCCGATTCTGAAGCAGCAGTTATCCGCAGTTTGGTAGACCGCATCGAGTCGTTAGAAGCAGAAGTACGGCAACTGAGAAAATCTCAATCGCATCAGAGTTTGGTTACGGCAGCTAAATCGCAACTAGAGGAAAATGAATTAGAACCTTGTTATCAATCGAATAATAGCTGTCTGCTTAGAGATAAAGAAATTAAAGAATTTTTAGGCGAATGGGACTAGGGATTTACCGCTCGAATCGACCAACTTCCGTCGTGCAAATAATATAAGGTACGGCTTTGAGGTTCGCCACGTAGTTCTAAGTGGTCTACTTTAGTAGGAATTAATAACAGCAAACAAAAATTATTTAAAGGTATATTCTCGTCGGGAACATCTACGGTAAAAGCTTCTTTGTCTGCCCTCTGTTTCTCTGGATGAGGCCAGGAAAACTGCGATCGCGCCGCTTCAGATAAATTATGCCAGGTTGTCTGACGCGCTGTCTGTAACTCTTTATCGGTAGATTCGGCAGTCACTAGATTCAAACTACCCGTAAGACGAAACTGCTCGCGAGTTTTGGTAAAGTACCAGCAGCCTTCGCTATGGGGCAAATGTTGAATATCTCTAATTTTTTTACTACGAGAGTCTACAACAATTTTGAGGTCGTTGGTGTTGTCTAAAAAACCTCGAAATACTACCGTGCGATTGGCAGGATAGCCTTCAGGAGTAATGGTTGCTAGCTGTAGGTAACGACAATGAGGTTGGGAACGATTGCGATGGAGTGCGCGAGCCAGAAGCGATCGCCAAGGAGTAAGAGACATTTATGAGAGTATAATTAACTTTTATGCTGCATTTTGAATATTCTAGTGCGATCGACGCACCTATAGAAGCCGTATGGCAATTTCACGAACGTCAAGATATTCTCGATATTTTGACTCCGCCTTGGCAACCAGTTACAGTAGTACGTCATGAAGGAGGATTGAACGTTGGCGCAATAAGCGAATTTCGTTTAAATCTCGGCTTTGTTCCTATTAAATGGGTCGCCAAACATACAGAATGTCAACCCAATTGTTTATTCACCGATATCCAAATTGAAGGTCCGATGCAGTCTTGGCAACATCGCCACCAGTTTACCTCTGAAGGCGATAAAACTATATTGACCGACGCGATCGCTTATGAAATACCTGGAGGCTGGCTAGCGGAGTTACTATTAGGCTGGTGGGTAGATTCACGACTCAAGGAAATGTTTCGCTATCGCCATGAGGTGACCAAAAAAGAATGCGAAATTGTATCGTCATAGTTAAGGTTGGCATTTAATTTGAATTGCTTTTAAAAGTTGTTGTCTATAAATCTAAAACCTGACGCGATCGCTCGACGACTTTAGCTAGACAACCAGATTGAAAGGGCGAGACTAAATTTGCCGATTTAACTAAGGTTTGAAAGGGTGCTTTGCCACCGCGCTGACAGAGAGCGATGTATTCTTCTAAAGTAGCTTCATAGTCTGATTCGGCTTTAACCCAGAACTGCATAGCGCAACACAAAGCCAAAGTATAGTCAATGTAGTAAAAGGGATAGCAATAGATGTGTTGCTTGGCTTGCCAAAGTCCGCCTTGTTTGGGATGAGCTAGATCGCCGTATTCGCGCCAGGGTAAGTAACGCGCTTCTAATTCTTGCCACATTTGATTTCTCTCTTTTGGCGTGGCTTCTGAGTTAGCGTAAACCAAATGTTGAAAATGATCCACCGCGCAACCATAAGGCAAAAAGAGAATTGAATCGGTTAAATGACTTTGACAGAAACGTTCTGCATCGCCATCGAAAAACTTAGCCATTTGCGATCGCGTTAGAAATTCTAAACTCATCGAGTGAATTTCACTAGTTTCTGAAGTCGCCCACAGATAATCTATTAACGGTAAGTGGCGACTCTGCCAGTATTGAAAAGCATGACCCATTTCGTGGGTAAATACTTCTACGTCCCCTTTAGTACCGTTAAAATTGGCAAAAATATAGGGGACGCTATAGCGATCGAAACTAGTACAAAAACCACCACCAGTTTTCCCAGGTCGAGCTTTAAGATCGAGCAGGTTGGCATCTACCATCGTGTTAAAGAAATTTCCTAACTCTGGGTGCATTTCCTCAAACATCTGTCGTGCTTGTCCTAACATCCAGTCATGTTCTCCATGAGGTTGGGGATTTCCCTGCAAATCGAAAACAGACTCATCCCAGAAATAAGCTTTATCTATACCAAGCGTTTCTGTTTTTTGATCGATAATTTTACTAGCTAGAGGCACTACTTCTCTAACAACTTCATCGCGGTAGTTTTTAACCTCGACTTCTGTATAGTCAACGCGCTGCATCTGCTTGTAGCCCAAACCAATATAGTTGTCATAGCCGAGTTTGCGTGCCATTTGGTGACGTAATTTAACCAAGCGATCGTAAGTACTGTCAAATTTAGCCTGATGCTGGTTAAAAAACTGCCAACGTGCTTGTTCTGCTAAATAACGAGTGTGGCGATCGCGATCCTCGGTATATTTAGTAATTTCAGACAAATTGAGAGTTTTCCCTGCAAACTCAATTTCTGCTGAAGCTAAAAGTTCTACATACTGACTAACTAACTTGGCTTCTTCAACTAAATCTGCTTCGATCGCTGGTTCAAAAGTAGTAATGTCGGCTTCCCACAAACTAAAAGCGTGTTTGCCACAAATAGCTTCCAATTCAGCGCGATGTTCGCTGTTCAGTAACTTTCGCTTCATCTCAACTGCTAAAGCAGTTAACTTTGGTTGAAGTTCGTCACTATATTCCTGTGCTTCTTTATAAGCTAGATTGCGAGTATCCTGATTGAAATGCAAAGCAGTCAAGGCACTCCAACTGTCGAGATAACGGCGTAAGCTATCCCATTGTTGCAAAGCACGTTCTCTTTCAAGGCGATTTTGCGATCGCTCTAAGGCAGTATGAATAGATGTATACTCTGCTTTGACTTTTTCTATAGTAGGTGTTTCTAATTTAATGTCTGCAAAGTTGACTGTAGTTTGATTCACGATCTGCGAAGTAATAAAGCTGTAAAAAAAATTTTAGCGAATTTTCTGTTTTAGTTGGTAACTCTGCTCGTTCGAGCGTTTTCAGACAAAATTTACATTAAGTCCCAGCAAAAGTTAATAAAAATTGTTTAACTTTTAATACATAAAATTGAGAAAATTTTAATTATATAAAAAAAATACAGTAAAAATTTTATTTATTATTTCTTGTATTTTACAGTTAGAGTATATAAGTTTGTCTTCTCTATTTTTTGAGGTAAAAACTATGAAAAGCATGGTTTGGCATCCTGAAGAAAAAGACCAAAAAGTGAATCAGTATTTAGAGCAAACTAATCACGCTCCCTATCAATCAATTGTCTTATTGTTATTAGCAGGAGTTTGCTTATTTACTTTTATAGCTTTATTTGCTCTAGTTTAATTAATTGTTTGAGTTGCCGAATAAGTAGTTATTACTATTTTAAAAAAGTGCAATCGAAAAACTACAACCTCGGTAACTCATTTCGCTCTATTACTTTGATAAATAACACCAAGATATTCACGATATCCACAAATGCGATCGCCTCTGACATCAAAAGAAATGGCGACTTGATTTTGATATGGTTCTCCAAACATCAAACCAGAAGAGCGGACTTCAAAAACTACTGTCGTTTCATTGCTAGTAATTCGTTCTAAAGTTAAAAACAAGCCATTTGAAAAAACTTTCTCCGATACATAGTAAAAAAATTGAGCGGCTTTTTCTCTTCCTACATTTTTTCCTTTAAACGGTTCGATCGGAAAAGAAAAGGTAAAGTCGTCACTCAACATAGCTAAAAAATCCGTCCACGAACCAGTTGCCAAACCATGACTAAAATAGTTATATGCTTTCTGAGCAGTAGCAATTAATTCAGAATTATCAGAATCGGTCATAGAAACAATACATATTTATTGAAATTACCAAACGTGCCAAAGCGATCGCCTGCTAAAACAATAATACAGTCGTATCGCTTTAAACTTTGTTTTGCCTTTAAGTATCTCCAGCTTTGGCAATTATTTCTTGCAGAACTGGAGAAAGATTGCTGTTTAATTTACCAGCGCGAATAAACTCAGCATAAGTATCGGCTTCTATATCTAATAGTTGTTCCTGTAACTGCTCGATACTAAGCGATCGCAAATTATTATTTTCCTTTTGCATTTGCTCGATTTTGCTTTCAATATTTTGTAGTTGTCCCTTAACTAATCCTTGTTGATAGCGATAGTATTCGGGATCGATACCGTCTGCAAGGTCGTTACTGGCTAAATAATCGAGAACTCTACCTAAAGCAACTTTTCTAGCTAATAATTCTGAATATTCTTGACGTAAAGGTTGATCTCCTACCAAATTTAAAGCACCTAAAAGCCATTGAGTAGTTAAGCCTTGAACTAATAGAGTAAATAAAACTACGCCAAAAACGGTGTCGATAATTTCTTCTCTGCCGCTCAAAACAACAGGAACGCTAAGGGCAACCGCAATAGATACCGAACCCCTCAAACCACCCCACCAAAGCACAGTTTGTTCGCGCCAGTTAATTTTGGTTTTGGCGAATAAATTACTCAAGCTACCCAAACCAAAAATGACGATAATTCTGGTCAATAAAACCGCAGCGATCGCCACGATAATTAGATCTACATTATCTTTTAAACGGGTAAAATTTATCTGGTCGCCGATCAACAAAAAGACAATTGAGTTGACAAAGAAAGCTAAAAAGTCCCAAAATTCCGAAACTAATAGCCGCGTCCGTGGGTTCATACCGATACGCGAACCAAAGTTACCCAAAATCACTCCAACTGTAACTACGCCAATAACTCCAGAACCGCCAAGTTCTTCGGTAATGAGATAAGTTCCATAAGCAGAAACCAAGGTTAAAGATTGTTCTACTAGCGGTAGATCGAACCTTTGAGTGAGATAGGAAATTCCAAAGCCAATAATACTACCAATTCCCAAGCCGATGCCGACAAAGGTAAGAAAGCGAACGATGGTGGTAGAGAGAGCAAACTCGCTGTTACCTAAAGGAATATCTACCAATAACAAAAAAGCGACTACTGCCACACCATCGTTAAATAAACTTTCTCCTTCCATCACAATAGTCAGGCGTTTGCTAGCACCCAATTCTCGAAACAATGCCACTACCGAAACGGGATCGGTTGCTGCCAAGCTAGCACCCACTAATAAAGCAGTAGGTAAAGTTAAATCGGTCAAGGTACTAAGAGCATAAGCTACACCCAACACGGAAATTACCACACCGACAATAGCAAATAAACTAACAGGCAATAAACTATTTTTAAGACTGCGCCAGCGAATATTCCAGGCTGCTTCAAACAACAAAGGAGGTAGAAAAATTTCTAGAATTAGTTCTGGAGAAAGATTGACCAGACGAATATCGACAAAAGCCAAAGCTAGTCCGACAATTACTAACAACAGAGTATAGGGAATCTGCCTAAACCAGCTGAAAATCCGAGAAATTGTAGCTACAGACAGTGATACGGATAAAACAATCAGAAATTGCTCTAAATTCCCTTTAATGGAAGCCTCAGATATACTTGGGTCAACACTCATCAAGATTTCCATACAATCATTAAACATAATATCGCTCGCACAATTTTATCCTTCATCCGCTTAGAGCGATCGGTGAACGCGCTCTAATTTTAGTAATATAGTTTATTGCCAAAAAAGTTTTGAAGTTGCGTTGCTACTCTATATAATTACTAAAGCAAATTTGTAGCAGTGCGATCGTTTTGTTATTTAACTGCAAAAAAAAGTTAAAAAGTCGATAATTCATTATTAGTCAAATTAATCAACTTGATAAATCAGGTTGATTAAATGCAGTTACAAACATAGTTGAAGTTTTAGTGTGCATCAATTGCCATAATTACTGTTATCTAAAATACATTTTTTACAGAAAAAAGGCAGCCGTATAATAGCGTAAAGCTTAAGAAATTCAAGGCGATTGCACTGTGTAAAAATAAGTAAGTCGAACAGAGCATCTCGCTTTTGGCTATCGCGCTATAAGGCTGCTTAAAATACACATATTACTACTGCAATATTTAGCTAAAGATCTGGCAAAACATTAACTAGAAATTTACAAATGTTTTGCTAAAGTGTGCCTACCCGAATAAATACATCGATCTTTAGTTCATATGCAAACTATTAAACCAGTATCGAAACCTAGAGACAGAGTTTGGATTGACTGGCAGATATTATCAAATTTTAAGATTCGCATACCTACTTTGATAATACTAGGGATACTGAGTTTTTTTAGTAGTATCGCCATTTCCTGGTTTTTGGGAAATACCTACGTTACCGAATTATTTATACAATTACATTTAATACAAGAAAATCCTCCGAGTTGGCTGACACCACCCAAGTGGGGTAAGCAATACTATTTATTAATTCCAACATTAGTTTTATTTTTACTGGCACAGATAGTTATGAAACTATCTCCCAAGCCTAAAACTTGGTCGCGTCGCTTATTAGCTGGCGTTTTATTTATTTTAGTGGTTCGTTATTTACTTTGGCGATCGCTTACTACTCTCAATCTAACTAACCCTGCCGACGGAATTTTTAGCTTAACGCTCCTGTTTATGGAAATTGTTGCTATGGCATCGGCGACAATCCAGCTATTATTGATGTTTACCGTTAAAGATCGAAAGTCGGAAGCAAATTCTTATAGTAGAGCGGTTGTTGAAAAAAAATATAGTCCTAGCGTCGATATTTTAATACCTACATATAACGAACCAGACTTTATTCTCAAAAGAACTATTATAGGTTGTCAAGCTCTTAACTACGAGCATAAAAAAATTTATGTTTTAGATGACACAAGAAGACCGCAAATTAGAAAATTAGCTAAAGAATTGGGCTGTAAATACTTTACTAGACCTGATAATTCACACGCCAAAGCAGGTAATTTAAATCAGGCGATCGCACGTACTAACGGCGATCTGATTGTGGTTTTTGATGCAGATTTCGTGCCGACGACTAATTTTTTAGAACGAACTATTGGTTTTTTTGTCAATCCCAAAGTTGGTTTGGTTCAAACTCCCCAAAGTTTTTATAACAGCGATCCCATTGCCAAAAATTTGGGTTTAGAAGATGTTCTAACTACTGAAGAAGAACTTTTTTATCGACAAGCGCAGCCGATTAAAGATGGCGCGGGTAGTTTAGTCTGTGCTGGAACTTCTTTCGTAGTAAGACGCGAAGCACTACAAAAAATTGGTAACTTTTCTACAGATTCAATCTGCGAAGATTACTTCACGGGCATTCGTCTGTCTGCCAAAGGTTACGAACTGGTTTACTTAGATGAAAAACTAAGTGCTGGATTGGCTGCCGAAAGTCTTGCCGCTCATATCGATCAAAGATTGCGTTGGTCGCGAGGAACTTTACAGGCATTTTTTATCAAGTCCAATCCCTTAACTATTCCTGGTTTGAATTTATGGCAGAGATTGGGGCATTTAGAATTATTGTTTCACTGGTTTACCTGTATTCCCCGTCTCTTCTTTTTATTCGTTCCCATAATCTGCATTTTTGGTGGTCTAAATCCAGTTTTAGCCACTGCTGCTGAAGGACTTTATATGTTTGTTCCTTTATATGCAATGTTTATAACCTGTTTTGCCTGGTTGAACGAGCGATCGCGTTCGGCACTTCTGGCAGATCTTTACGCTATACTGCAAGCTTTTCCCGTAGCAATTTCAGTTATCAATGTAATGTTTAGCCCTTTTTCCCAAGGATTTAAAGTAACTCCAAAAGGACAGTCAAGAAATCGATTTCGCTTTAACTGGAGTTTAGCAGTACCTTTAATTGTCTTTTTGATAGCTACGATAATTAGTTTCTATGTCAGCATAACAAACATACCTTCTAGCGGGTTTAATATTGGTTTGTGGTGGAGCGTCTACAATCTTTTGACCATTAGCGTTGCCCTGATAACCCTATTGGATATACCGCAACCGAGTTTTTATGAATGGTTTTCCAATTGCCAACAGATAAAAATTACCAGTGGCAATTGCATCTATTATGGAGTTACGCAAAAAATATCTGAAGAAGGTATGGAGGTACTGCTAGATCCAGCAGTAAATCTCGATACGAAAATTACTGTAGAAATTTTAGGAGAGAATCTAACTCTATCGGGATCCGTTACTCGCAGCTATGTCGGAGAAAAAGGATATAGAGCGATTATAAAATTTTATAACCTAACTTTACCCCAACATAGAAGTCTGATAAATCTGCTTTATTGTCGCCCTGGACAATGGCAAAGACGCAATGCACCAGGAGAATTACAGTCAATAGCAATTCTCTGTAAAATGATGCTCAGACCATTAATATTTTTAAATCGCAAACGAGCCAGTCAATTAGTCAAGCAATACTAGACTGGTTCGAGAGATCTGATGTGACTGAGAATAACAAAAGCGAAATTACCAATAAGCTAGCAATCGTATCAAACTTGGACATAGGTTTGCAAGAACTAATTCAACGCGATCGCGATTTAGCTCAAATTGTCAACACGTTAGGTAAACCACCAAACTGGCAGAGACAGCCTGGCTTTGCCACTTTAATTCAAATTATTTTAGAACAGCAGGTTTCTCTAACTTCTGCCAAGGCAGCATACGATCGCCTTCGCGCTACAGTCGAACCTCTAACCCCAGAAAACTTTTTGACTTTAGATGCCCTTCAGCTTCGAGCAGTTGGTTTCAGTCGGCAAAAAAGTAATTACGCTCTTGAGTTAGCAAGTGCTATTGTTAGCGGTCGGTTAAATTTGAACGAACTTCAAAAATTAGATGATTGGTTAATTAGAAGCGAGTTGACGAAAATCAAAGGAATTGGCAACTGGACGGTAGATATGTATTTAATGATGGCTCTACAACGTCCCGACGTTTTTCCAGTAGGTGATTTGGCTGTAGCCGTCGCAGTACAGAGAATCAAAAACTTGGCTACTAGACCCAAACCAGTAGAATTGTTATCAATTGCTGAGGCTTGGCGACCCTGGAGAGCGATTGCCACTAAGATTTTATGGCACTACTATTTAAATAATAAATAGCTATAAGCCGTAAGCTTTAAGCTTTAAGCTATAAAAAACCCCCGACTTTCTATCGAGGGCATTTAAAAAAATTATTTCATTTTACTGTTTAGTTGAGATCGGGTAAAAAGTCCGAAGCATCTTCAAACATTTGCCCTGTTTTTTCTAAGAGTCGGGCATTTGGATCGGAGCGATCGAGATTGGGTTGTTGTTTGGGTGCGGGAATTTGCTTGGGATCTAATAACTCTTTTTTGCGTTCGGGACTGACAAAATCATCATTACTATATAAAGATTTAGAAGAAGTTGTATTGGGATACAATAAGCCTTCATCAGTTTTGTCGGGAATATCTGTGGCGATCGCAGTTTCTAGAGGCTGTAGCAAACTAGCGCGATCGTCTGTTTCTAATCTGGGATCGGTAGGAACTTTATACTGAGTATAGTCATCGCCACCACCTTTATGAGGGTTGTTTTGTCCGCCTAACTGAACTGGAGGATTTTCAGGACGCGCACCTAAATCATTACCGCTATTACAAGCTGTAGTAAATAATATAACTATTCCTAAGACGAAAGTGGTTAATAGTTTACTTAGGCGCAATTTTTTAGAAAAATTAGCTATTTTTTGCATGAGAAATCTATTTATGGTTTTAAATGCTGGAGTGACAGAAAGACAAACAGTCAAGTGTATACAAGTGTGCCTATTAAATAAAATTACTACTTGGCGATCGCTATAACGTATTTACTGGTAATTACCTCAGTCGCAATCGCAGCTAACTGCTATTTATAAGATCGTTCTTCAAACACTCACTCAATGTTTATCTTTGTCGATCGCCAAACTAATTGCTTCTAACAAAAGTCTCATTCTTGCCTTAGTCAAAAACTAAATTTTTCATTCTTCAGACAGAAACTAAAATTTTGCTTTAGCTATTGTGGTAATATCCTGTTAATACCTCTATGCTATAAATTGGGAGCAAATAATCGGGTGGGACGCTTACTAATTCGTTTGGGTATCGGATTGATTTTTGCTGTTTTTGGATTGTTTAGTTACTTTACCAACGTTACCGATAATCCTATTACTGGCGAAAAACAACGAATACAGCTTTCTCCCCAACAAGAAATAGTTATTGGCAAAGAATCTAGCGCCGAAATGGCACAGCAGTATGGAGGACTGGCTGTGGATAATATTTTGCAGCAATATATAGATAAGGTAGGTAATAGCGTAATTACTAGTTCTACTGCCAAATCCGCTCCCTATCCTTTTGAATTTCACCTTTTGCGCGATCGCCAAACTATCAATGCTTTCGCGCTTCCTGGAGGACAGATATTTATTACCCAGGCTTTATTAAGTCGCCTTAATTCTGAAGCTCAACTTGCAGGCGTTTTGGGTCATGAGGTAGGTCATGTAGTTGCCAGACACGGCGCAGAACATTTAGCCAGACAGCAGTTAGGAACGGTTTTAGTTAATGCTATAGGTATAGCAGCCAGTGAAGATCCCAGCGACGGCAGACAAGCAGCTATTATCGCCCAGGTAGTCAATCAAATGGTCAATCTAAAATACGATCGAGATGACGAACTTGAAAGCGATCGCCTGGGTTTACGCTTTATGACTGAGGCAGGATATAGTCCCCAGGGTTTATTAGAATTAATGGAAATTCTCAATTCTGCTAATGGTTCTGGCGGGCAACCTGAATTTCTCAGCACACATCCCAATCCTGATAACAGAGTAGAGCAACTGGTAGCGTTAATTAATGAGAATTATCCTCAAGGGATTCCCAAATCTTTAATCGAAGGAAGACAAAATTTTACTCAGTTGGTATCTCCCCGTCTTTAATGGATTATTTAAATATGGACTTAATTACTGTTTACTGGCTCGTGTTAGCGATGATGATTGTAGGAGTCATCGGTGCGATTATTCCTGGACTTCCAGGCAGCAGTATCATTCTGAGTGCAATTTTAATTTGGAGTGTCGCTACCAACTTTGCAGGTGTGGGCTGGCCCTTAATTTTAATTTTTATCGTCTTAATTTTGAGTGCGGTAGTAGAGTATCTGGCACTTTATTTTGGAGTTAAACGAGCGGGTGCGAGTAAATGGAGTCAGTTTGGTGCGATTGCTGGTATGGTTTTGGGCTTTTTTGGTTTTTTACCTGCCTTACCATTAGGAGGACCATTAATTGGAGTGCTGCTGGGTGCAATTTTAGGTGCATTTATTGGTGAATATCTCTATCGCAGTAACCTTGACGGTAACAACAGATTGAGACAAGCATTTAAAGCTAGTATGGGTGTAGTAGTCGCTTCAATTGTTGGCAACGTTATTGAGGCAATTTTAGCTGCATTAGCTGTAGTTATCTTTGTTCTTAGTACTTGGTCTTTAGTTCATCTGGGTCAATGATGAATTATTTACTAGCCTCAGCTTTCTTTTTACTAACTCCGATCGCTTTGATTGTTCATCTGGCAGCAAGCCAGGATCGACCTAATTCTTACCGCAATAAAATAGGCTATGTTTATGGAGGCATTTGGGCGATCGCACTACTCTATTTTTTTTGGCTGTTTATTAATTTATAGAACTAATAAATGTTACTGAAGACAGGTACGGCAGTAATAGCAATTGAGTAAAGATAATATAAGCATACATCACCTAACGCAGCAGGCATAAACCTCGATCGCCATGCTGTTTAATTATTATTTTGTCAATGTCTTCAGAAATTTCGATTATTATTCCGACTTTAAACGAAGAAAATTCTTTAAAAAGAACTTTAAATAATCTAACTCTGTTAGACCCCCCTCCCAAGGAAATTATAGTTGTAGACGGAGGTAGTCAAGATAATACGTTAAACATTGCTCGTCAAGCGGACGTTTCATTGTTAATTTCCAAACAAGCAGGTCGCTCGATACAAATGAACCTGGGTGCCAAAGCAGCCGCAGGAGATATTCTTTGTTTTCTTCATGCCGATACTTTAGTACCTGACGATTTAATGGTAGTAATCGAAAAAACGCTAAAAAACCCCGATCTTGCTGGAGGCGGTTTTATTTCGCTAATGAACGGGCAACAGCACACTCGCTGGGGAGTTTCTTTACACAATTACTTAAAAACTTACTACGCACCCTTAATATTTCGACCCCACTTGTTTTTTAAAGGTCTACGAATTTTGTTTGGCGACCAGGTAATATTTTGTCGTCGCAGTGATTTTTGGCATTGTGGTGGTTATGACGAAAAATTATCAATTATGGAAGATGCAGATATTTGCATCAAACTGTTGCCATACGGCAGAATTTGTTTGGTAAACCGTATCGTCCAATCTAGCGATCGCCGCGTAGCTAAATGGGGTTTTCTAAAAGCTAATATTATCTATCTCTTTATCGGTTGCTTATGGGGTGTTGGTGTTTCTGCAACCTATCTCAAACAATTTTACAATGAAATTCGCTGATTTTTCGTTTATCTAACATTCATGATGGTACGGAAAAACTATCAGAGTCACTCATTCCATCTTCACCCACGCTATTAGATAACTAAAATATTCTCATTTTTCTTACTCAATTCGCTCAAATTCGTTTTTTTTATTTGTCTTGAAGCATAAATTTCAACAAACAACCATATAAAAATAAAATAAACTTAAATTGTAACTTCAAATGCTAGAACGAGGGTTGACAAGTGGGAAAAAAGTTATAATATTTTAATGTTAAGCTAAATAATTCTTAATCTCACTGTCACAATTACTATAGCTAAAAGTAAAAAAACGAAAGTTTATTTGGGTAAATCCTAAAAATATTAGCAGTGAAAAAAAATATACTTAATGTTCGACTATCTAACAAAAGTATAGATGTAAAGAGGAACTAGTAATGTTAGCAATTTCTATAGTAACTTTATCAGTTGCAGCGATCTCTATATACCTTAGCTCTATTATTGAAGATGATGTTTTTAAAGCAGGAATGCGGTTTACGGCTTTGACCTTTAGTTTGATCACCTTGTTTTGCGCGCCCTGGATTTTAAAGCTAGGTTTGGTAATCATACCTTTAATTTTAGGTAGCTTTAATTCCTTGTCGTTAGAATAAATTAAGCTACAGCGAACCGCTAAAGATTATTGGTTTGGCTAAATTTGCGAGACATGAATACCGTTAATCTCTGGATTACGACCGAATAAAACTCTAGGGCGTAGTAAAATTCTAAGCAACAACCACAAAGAACGTAACTCGCCTGGTGTATTGCGTCGCTTCCACTGACCAGGACGACAAAATAGAATAGCGATTAGCTTCCTTTCCTCACTCACGCTCAGGTGCTCGAAAAGAATTTTGACATTTAAAAAATCTTGACCTAGAGCGACTGCCGTAATCACTCCTGTAATAGCAATTTTTTCTTCTAAAATTAATATATTTGCAGGTAAAGTTTCTCCTTTACTCAATTTTGTCAGACCCGACTGAGTTATAGAAATATCTGCACCTACTTCCGAGATTAAAGTAGTTACTCCCCAATATTCTTGTTTTCCCGTTGGCGTTTCCACTTCTAGTTTTACCGTTCGTCTCAACCTAAACCACTCATGTAAATCTGGTTTGGGTACATCTAGCAAAATTAATAAAGCTGCACCAATAGTAACTAGGTTATAAATACTCCAAATCCAGCCTAGATTTAAACCCCGCATTTGTTCTGTAAGCTGAAAAGAATTGTGTATTGCCGAAATTGCACAAGCATACAGATTTGACCAAAAACTAAGAGCATTAAAAATAAATAATATTATTAAAGGAAAAGCTAAATTCCAATTAAAAGAAAAGCGATCGCTTTTAGTGCCTTTAGGTGTGACTTTAAAGCCTTTAGAAAAAGGATTGAGCATAACTTTAACTACGGTAACAGCTAACGGAAAAGCTAAAACCAAACTATAAATACCCGATAATATTGCCGAACGCGATCGATAATTCAGCCATGAAAAAACGGTTATTTGAGTCAGATAGTAAGGTAAAAAGAAATACAAAAATTCGTCTGTTGTAGCTCGAATGGGAATTACATTTAAAAACGCATAAGCTAAAGGCATTAAAAGAAAAAATACGGTAGCGATACTGGTAAACCAGTGCAACAAACCTTCAAAATGAGCCAGTCTTTGCAAAGGATTTAATCCAGGAATAGTTAAAGGATTAGACTTAATAAAAAATGCCTGTAAAGTTCCCCTCGCCCAGCGCAATCTTTGCATAGCATGAGCGGAAATGTTTTCAGCAGCTAAACCCGCACTTAGTTTTTCATCCAGGTAAGCCAAGCGATAGCCTCTAGCCGATAATCTAATTCCCGTAAAGTAATCTTCACTTAAAGAGTCGGTAACAAAACCGCCAATAGACTCTAAAGCTTGACGACGCACCACAAAAGAAGTCCCCGCACAAACTACGCTCCCCGCACCATCTTTAATTGGTTGTAGTTGGCGATAAAATACCTCTTCTTCTGGAGTCAAAATATCTTCTAAACCTAAGTTGCGAGCAATGGGATCGGTATTATAAAAGCTTTGAGGAGTTTGCAGTAGAGCCAGCTTTTCATCTTGAAAAAAACCTAAAGTACGGTGTAGAAAATTTTGTGTTGGTACAAAATCCGCATCAAAAACAACTATAAACTCTCCTCTGGTTAGAGGCAGGGCATGATTGAGATTTCCCGCTTTAGCATGAGCGTTATTCGGACGAGTTATATATTGACAGCCCAAGTCTTTTGCCAGTCGGGCAACTTGAGGTCTTTGAGTATCGTCTAATAAATAAACTTTTTTACGCTCGTAATTTATAGCCTGACAGCCGATTACGGTACGCCGCAAAATAAATTCTGGCTCGTCATAAGTAGGAATTAAAATATCTACAGTGGGATTAAACGTACCATCTTTTACCTGCACCGATAAACGTTCGGCTTCTGGCTGACGATTTTTAAATCTAAGCATTAAAAATAACTGTAGGCTACTACTAAAAAGCATCAGCATTTCTAAAGCAAACAAAGTAATACTAAAAGTTCCGTCTATAGGATTACTTAAATTGAGAGTTGAAAGCGATCGCCACAATAAATAGCGAATAGTCAAACATAACAAAATTACAATTAATAATACTCTCGACCAAGTACGAGGTTTATCAGAAATTTTAGTAATTACAAAGACAGTTATAAATAAAATAATTGCAGGTGCAAGCAAGAATTTTCCCATTACCATAGGTGCTTCTACCCAAACGGGAGGCTGTTCTTGCAGCAAATTTAAATAAGCAAAAATATCGTCAATAGCTCCCAATCCAGCAGCCCAGAGTAAGGCTAGAATTGCAGCAATTAAAACAACTGCAATAGACAGAACAGTAGCCATTTTAGGCTGTATTGTTCTGGGCTTGGTTTCATTTACGGTCATATATTTTTGAAGATCGTTCTTTATTTATGTTTTTATTGTAATCTTAACGAGTAAACTAAGAACTGAGCGCAAAGTTGTTTGCTTTAAGTTAACCAACACAAAGGTAAAAAAAGAGTAAAGCTATTACTCTATCTTCATAAAAATTTGCTATCTAAAAGTTAAATATTTTTTAGTTTTAAAACCAATACGATTGGTTTTGGCATGGCGATCTTCTGACTACCGATCGAGTTTTTAGTATATTAATTATATCTAAGTGCGACCTGAAAAGCTGACTGCCTGACACAAGTATCTATAAAGTAGTGATATACAGTAACTAAAAAAAAGGAGAGAATTTATGGTTAGCTAAAAATAGATGTTTTTAAGCTTTGTATTCCATGTCTACCTCTACCACACCTCGCGCGTGTTTCAGGCGAAGAAACTTAGTCTGAGCCTTCGGCTTGCTGACGCAAACGACTTGCTCAGCAACCGCCAAGTTCGCTCGTCTTTATAATCAACTGTTCGGATTGCTAAGTCAACATAGTAACTAACGCGATCTACTATTATGCTCTTGGCTGACCGTGGTTTCGCTAATGCAGTCAGCTTTAATATTTACTACATAAATTGTTTGACAAAAAAAGACGCTCTAAAGCGAGCGTCCATCGAGCTTATATTGGTGTTAACAATTTACGGGTTTTGCTAATAACGATTTGCTTTTTATTAGTAGTTAAACAGTGCGATCGTGACGGGGATCGACATAGTCAGTTCTGGTAGTGGTAGTAGGTGTATGAACTACTTTTTTCTTACCGCCAGCCAAACCAAATAAACCAATCAAACCTAACAAACCAAGCCAGCCCCAGTTAGAACGTGCTTCAACTTCTTCAACAGCTGCTGATATTTCTGCTTGCGCGTCCTCAGCAGCGCGATTGATGTTTTGTTGGGCATCTCTAGCGGTATTTTCAATGTTTTGCTCGGCTTCATTATAGGTTCTTTGAGCTGCTTCGCCTGTGTTTTCTAATCCTTGTTCGGCTGCTTCGCCTGTGTTTTCTACGGAGTTACCCAAAGCACTGCCAGCATCTTGAAGATTTTCGCCAGCATTATCCAGATTTTGCTCGGCTTGGTTTAGATTGTTATCTACAGTTCCTTCTCTTTCTTGGCTATAAGCTGCTCCAGAAGACAATACCAAACTGGTAGCCAAAACTGTAGAACCCAAAATTTTAGATAAATTAAATAACTGCATATTAAAACTCCTGATTGCTTTTAATAAATAAACTAGTCTCATATGAAACACTTAGATTATTTGCCACAAATAAGTAAAATAGGTACGAGCAACAATTGCTTCTGTTTGCTGCACTTTACCTCACGAAACTTACCATATAGCATTCTTTTTTGAATTTCATATTAGTATTGGAAGCTAAAAAGAAAAAATGCGATAAACACTATGCATTTATCGCTGTTTTCTTTCTATATTATAACATAATACAAACGCGATGTCAACTGACTACATTACTAGTTAAAAACTCTTGATGTAATCTTCCCAATTCTTCTAAATAGAGTTCATCTAACTGCTTGGCTACTCCAGTCCAGCTAAACTGAGACTTAACTCTTTTCTTAGCAGCTTTACCCAGGCGATCGCGCTCCTGAGAATCGTCGAGAATACGAGAAATAGCATTAGCAAAAGCTTCTTCATTTTTTGGTGGTGCGAGAAAACCTGTTTCTCTATCGACTACAGTGTATTGCAATCCACCTACAGCAGAAGCTACTACAGGAGTACCAGCAGCCATTGCCTCGATCGCCACCAGACCAAAGGGTTCGTAATGACTGGGAACTACGCAAACGTCAGCTGCTGCGTAATATGATGCTAATGTTGAATGTTCTAGTTGACCGACGAAAGTAGTAACTGTTTCTAATTCTAGTTCTCTGACGATACCTTCAATTCTTTCTTTTTCTCTACCATCTTTTTGTCCTGAAGTGCTACCGCCTGCAATAATTAGTTTAAAGTTGGCGTACCTTTCTAGATCTAATTTACCGACAGCCCTGACTAAGGTTTCTATTCCTTTACGGGGATCGAAACGTCCTGCATAAAAAACAACTTTAGCATCAGAATCGATGTCTAATTTTTCTCTTGATTCATTACGAGACACCTTGCCAAAAATATCAATATCGGTACCGCAAGGAACAATATCAATATTACCTTTAGTCGAAACCAAAGTTTGCATGTGCTGTTTTTCTTGCGGTGATGTTGCCACCACAACATCAGAATTTTCTAAACACTTTTTCTCAATATTTAGGCGGGTACTAGCAATCATTGGAATTGTAGTGACTGATTTGTACTTGACCGCACCCAAAGAATGATAGGTGTGAAATGTTTTGACTTGCTGACGCTGCCTAATTTCTTTACCTACAGCAGCCGAAAGCCAGTAATTAGTGTGAATTATAGGATATATAGTTTTAGTTTCATGCTGAAAATCAAAAAAAGCACTAACGAAGTCTGAAACGTAGTTATAGATTTTTTGGCGTTCGATAAATTCAGCAGGACCAGCAGTCAAACGAATGGTGCGACAGTTAGAATTGTGTTCGACAATTTTTTCTTGTTGAGCATCGCTTCGACGAGTAAACATATCTACTTGCCATCCCAAACGCGACAAAGCTTCTCCTACTTGTCTTACGTATACGTTTTGTCCGCCAGCTTCTTCTTTGCCAACGTCAATAGCTGGATCTCCGTGAACGGAAATAAGAGCTATTTTGCCTCTTTTGTTAGGTAACATGGGTGTTTGTGTTGGTTGGTTGAATGAAATTAATAATTACAGTTCGAGCTAAAAAAAGCTTACTTATATTTACAGTAAAAGTAATCTTTCTGAAGAAATAAATCTTTTGGCGAAATCAAACTGTAAATTAATTTTAACCTGCGGTTTTTTTCAATCTAAAATGTTTTCTCTTGCTGAATGTATTACGAATTAGCTAACAATAGTTGTGAAACATAACAACTTACTAATGCCGAAACAAAAAGTACCACAGTTTTTGTTTGCAAGTAATACATTTTTATAGGTCTACAAACATCAACAATCTAGGCAAAAACCTTAATCTGAAAAGAACAAAGCCCCCAAGACTATATATCTTAAGTCTCTGGAGGCTTTAATAACAGTAGCGGAGCTTGTTAATAGTTATTTAGGTTTATCGCCACTGACGCTCACCATCTTCGTCGGTTCTAGCTTGGCGAATTACATCAGAAATTTCCTGTGCATCTTTAACATGATGCAATTCTTCTTTTTCTCCATCTTCGCCTTCGACTTCAAAGTAGGCAGGAGTTTCGACTTTACCTGCAATATCCCAGGTATCTACTGCCTTTTGCTCTGATTTTTCTTCTTTTGATTTAGAAGGATCTATAATATCGCCTTCATTGGCTGTAGATCTGGTTTTTTCGTTGTCGTGATTATTCATACCAAAATTGTTCTTTAATATTTTTTTCGTGTCATACTAAACCATAATCATTATTGTCGATAACCGATACACTTGTCATCGTTAATTAGTTGTAGGTCTGACAGAAAAATATCTTTCTGATGTGGTAGCAGTTCGTAGTTTGCTATTTGATCTGTCAAAAGCAAAATTTTCAGCTAGTAGCTAGATAAGTTTTGCTTCATTAACTCTCTGATAATATTATCTTTGACCATTAATAACTTGGAAGCTTCCATCAATAAAGACAGAGCCTGTTCGTGAGACATGAGCTGCGTAGACTGCTCGAATATTTTCATTTGAAACTGTTGTTCCAAACTTAGCTCGGTACTTTGTTTTAGGTTCAAAAAGTTGTTGTCCATAGGTTTTTCTCCACGCTCTCAATAGCTGAAATTATCTAGCTATAGTAGTTCACGAGGAATTTCGGAACTATGCCTAAGATAACTTTGGAATCTAAATAAAAACTTCTATCATAGGGAAGATAATTGTAAATTTATTTTACAAAGCCTTGTAAAAAAGCACTTTATCTACAGTTTGACAACCGTATTAAAAGGACAACACTATAGCCGAGGTTGGATGAAGTAGGTTTGTGTAAAAAGGTTTATATTATTTAACAATAGAAAATGACTGACTATAATCTACGATATAAGCGGAAAAACTAGCTGCATGGCACCGTAAATCCATAAAATACAAGCGAACGATTTAGTTCATAAGAAAGATGTCGTGGTATTTTAAGATTGCTAAGATTAAGTTTGTAATCGAAATATAACTGAGGTCAAAAAAATGAAATTGACTGGATTAAAAAAAATTTTTCAAACATCAGTACGTTTTATAGTAACTGCATTTATTTGTGGTTTACTGGTATTTTCTAGCGTTTTGCCTGCCCAAGCTGCAGCAGATAGTAATCCGAGAAAAGGAGAGGCTAATTTAAACTCGATTCAGAAAGAAACTGACGATGTTGCAAAATCAAATCCTCGTAACATGGAAGAAACTATGCAGAAAGCAAAAGAAGGTACGAACGAAGTACAGGGTGCTGCCGATACTGAAGAAATGGTGCAACCTGGGGAAACTGGTGCTGAAAGCGTAGAAGATAAAGCAAATAACTTTTTACAAAATTTGACTAAGTAAGATTGAGTAACAGATAAGTACAATAGTAAAAATTAAACGCCGATAATAAATAAAAAAAGCGATCGCGTTTTTAATTGCATCTAACGCAACTAATAAAATCTGTGTATTGTAAGATAAGGTGGGCTAAGCTCACCTTATTGTTTTGCTTATAAAACATTTTGGCTGAGGAGCGATAGATGACAGACAAAGAAACATCACCAGTTGATAGAGAAAAAAACCCTCTCGAACAAGTAATTGAAAATACCTGGAGTTTGGTTGAAGCAACTATGGAAGTGGCTGGTTCTATCGGCAATCTTACCGAACAGGCAGCGATAGAGTCTCAAAAGCTTTTAGAACACGCTACCGACCAGACAGGAAAAACCTTACAGGCAATAGCAGACAATCCTTTGCTCAAAGGAATCGATCGCACCTTTGGTTTGGACTGGCTGATGACTTTGCTGGGCAAGGTAGATACTAAAGAAGTAAAAGCTACAGTCGATAGTTTAAAAACTCGATATCCGCAAGAAACACCCAGCCAAATTGCCCATCGTTTAATCGTAGAAAAAACCTGGCAAGCAGGACGATTGGGACTAATAACTAATATTATTCCGCCCGTAGCTGCAATTTTACTCGGTGTAGAATTAATTGCCACTACTAAACTGCAATCAAAGATGGTCTATGAGATTGCTGCAGCTTACGGTTTGGATCTCGACGAACCCGCTAGAAGAGGTGAAGTTCTAGCAATTTTTGGCTTATCTTTGGGTGGTAATTTTTTAAAAACTGGTTTGAGTTTGGTAGAAATTATTCCAGGAATTGGTGCGGTTGTGGGAGCTTCTAGCGATGCAGCATTGCTCTATGTTTTAGGTAGAACCGCCTGTCGCTTTTACGAAGGTAAGTATCAGCCTTTTGGTGATAAAGGAACGACTAAAGCCTGGGAAGAGCAAACTAGCGCCGACTGGAATTCAGCGATCGCGCAGTCACAAATTATGGATGGTATTTTGGCTCACATGGTAAGAACTACATATCCAGATCGCTCTTGGTCGAATCTTCCTGAAATTAGCGAAACTATTACTCCTGCAATTCAAGAAATGGCAACGAATATACAAAATATCGAACCTTTTGAGTCTTTGCTTGCCAAACTTGCTCCCGACTTTGCTCCTGTAGTATTGAGCAGATGCTATGCGATCGCTCGCACCAACGGTGAAATTACTCCAGAAGAACAGGCAATTATTGATGCGATCGCACTTAAATTTGAACTCGACGTACGGCAGTTGACAGAGACTAATAGCGAGTAGCAGAAAAGGGGTAAAGGTAAAAAAGAAAGGAAGTCTCTAACTAGATCGTTTTTTTTCCTTACCCTTTCACCTTTTACCATGCAACTTCTAAAGCTTCAAGTCTAGGGTCTAAAATAACTTTCTACTTTTTTTCACTACTTATAACGAATAAAATCGTAAGCATTCTCATATTGTTTGACAGAATGTTGCCAAGAATAATCGTATTCCATACCTTGTTGCATTAGTTTTTCAAATTCTTTAGGATATCCGTAGTACAAACCGATCGCTCTTTCCATAGCTGATTCTAAAGCGTTGTAGTCGGTTTGATAAAAAACATAGCCGTTGCGTTTTTCAGGTGCGTGGTTTAAATCGTAATCGCGATCAAAAACCGTACTCAGTAAACCGCCTACTCCCCGAACGATAGGAATAGTGCCGTATTTTAAGCTAATTAATTGAGTCAGTCCACAAGGTTCAAATTTACTCGGAACCACCATCATATCTGCACCAGCATAAATTAGATGTGCTAGCTCTTCATTAAAACCAATTTCTAAATGAGCGTCGGGATTATCGTTAAGAAAACGTTTTTCATGTAAAAACCAATTGTTAATATCTACCGAAGTTCCCGAACCCAATAAAACAAATTGCGCTTCGCGTCCGAGAGCATAATATATAGCATGATGCACCAGATGTACGCCTTTTTGATCGTCCAAACGACCGATAAAAGCAACTATTGGCTTAGAGGAATTTTGCAGTAGTAGAGCATCTCGCAAAGCTTGTTTATCTTTGGCTTTTCCCGAAAAATCGTCGGCACTGTAGGCGTGAGGAATGAGGCTATCGGCTTCGGGATTCCAACTGTTGTAATCTATACCGTTAAGAATACCAGAAAATCTATCTTGATGAATTTCTAAAGTATGTCCCAAACCATAGCCAACATCGGTAAAACGTGCCTCCCAAGCGTGGTGAGGCGAAACGGTATTGATAAAGTTGGAGTACACTACCCCGCCTTTCATAAAGTTGACGGCAAAGGGATTAAAATTATCTTGCAAGCGGTCGTAGTGAAAGTAATACGACTCGCGATTTAAGCCCGTAGCGTGCAAAATTTCGACTCCTGCCACACCCTGATGTCTGAAGTTGTGAATGGTATAGCAAACCCGCTGTCGTTCCATGCCATAATACTGATACATTTCGTATAGCATCACTGGAATCAAACCAGTCTGCCAATCATGACAGTGAATAATATCTGGTCGCTTATTGCTTTTGAGCAAAAATTCCAAAGCTGCCTTGCTAAAAAAAGCAAAGCGCATCGGATCGTCATATCCGCCGTAGTAGTAACCGCGATCGAAAAAGCGATCGTCACTATGGGGTTGAATAAAGAAACACAGCCTGCCATGAACCCAACCGCAAAATACCGAACAGTGAATTTCTCCACCATACCAAGGTACGAATAGATCGCGATAGGCATCGTGAAGTCCCCAAATATGGTCGTATCTCATACAGTCATACATGGGTAAAATTAGCTCGACACAATGTCCTTGGTTTTCTAATTCTCTACTCAGACCAAAAACTACATCTCCTAAACCGCCTGCTTTAATTACGGGAGCGCATTCAGAAGCAATCTGTACGACGTACATATTTAACTTCCTCTTTAATAAAACTTTATTTTTTTAAATATTTTCCCTAAAATTTTAGTCTACAAAGGTGGTTTATTCGAAGAAAATGCCAAAAAAATGTTGAATTAAGTATTTTTCTCTAGGGTTTTAAGAAAACAAAATTAATATTGTTCGTATTGTTAACCTGGTTGTTTGACAACAAGAAAGTTACAGCGAGCGTAGCTAACTTAAATTAATTTCCTAAGTTGACTAAGAAAGAGGGAAAGGTGAAAAACATTTAGAGAATTGGTATTAAACTAGATGCGGTTTAATCGCGATCGCCCCTTACATAAGTTGCTTGGTGTATTGTTTGAAAAGACGAAGCGGTAGCTGTAGCGTTTTCGACTCCTGTGAAATATTTTGAATTTTTAACTGTTCTAAGCTATCAATTAAAGCTTGGCGTACTACTGGCACTTGTGGTTGACCTAACATCAAACCAAAATATTCGCTACACTGCCGAGAGTATTCGCAAGGTAAATGCTTACTTTGTAGCATCCGAGTCAACTGTCGAATGGCAATTAAACGTTTTAAAGAATCGCTATGAGTAAGATCGCCCTGTAGTTTTTCTAATTTACTTTCTATATATGGTTTTTGTCTCCGAACCATAGCCCAAACTAACAACAACAAAGCGATTAGACTACTACATCCCTGTAAAATAGAACCTACTGCTAGCCAGTGGTTTTCTGCGTCTGCCCAAATGCAGGCTGCTAAATAAGTACCAAAAGCTCCAATACTACCGCTGCCAACAGCTACAACTAACTTACGATTAAAACCCGTTAAAAAACGCCGCCATTTTGTCCAGTATTGCTGCCAACAGTGATTTTGCATCCAAAATGCCAGCAGCATACAACAGATTCCTGCTACTGTAGCCAAAAGTAGTTTCCAGTTCCACAACCAGATTGAAGCGATCGCCACCAGACCACATAACCAAAAGCTGTTTTGCCGTTGCTGGAACGCAAATTTTTCAATACGGCTCTTATTTCTGACGATTTCTCGACTAGTAGCTTGAAACAATTCCCACCAAGTTAATACTTTGGTCACAAAGATTTACCAATCACAATCCCAATATAATATACTATCGATTTTGACTCTCTGCGATCGGAAAAATTAGTTTGATTATCGACAGGCGATCGTTTTGTATATGGTGCATATTCTATATTTTGTTTTGTATAGTGTAGTTTAAACTATCTTCACTTCGGCAATAGATATATTGCACTTTATTTTACTTTTATGATCGATACCTCTAAGTCTGGTTTGCGCTCTTCAACCAACAAATGGTGGACTATTTTGGGGATTGGTCTTGGCGTTCTGATGTTTAGCCTCGACACCAGTATTGTTTATATTGCAATGCCTACCTTAGTACGCGTGTTTGACACCGATTTTACAACGGTTCAGGGAGTTGTGGTTGGCTATACCATCGTGCTAACTTCTTTTGTTTTAAGTGGGGCGCGACTGGGAGATATTTTTGGCAGAAAACGCCTATATTTGGTTGGTTTGGCTGTTTTTACCATTGGCTCTTTACTGTGCGGACTATCTCAATCGATCGAGTGGTTGATTTTTTTTCGAGTTTTTCAAGGTTTGGGAGCGGTGTTTATTTCGGGGTTGGGAACGGCGATCGTAACCGAGGTATTTCCCGATTCTGAAAGAGGTCGCGCTCTAGGTATTTTAGGGGCGATCGTGGCTACTGGTATAGGGGTTGGTCCTTCAATTGGCGGTGTGTTAGTCGGTTTGTTAGATTGGCGAGCAATTTTTCTAGTTAACGTACCTATAGGAATTGTGGCAGCCATAGTGGTAATGCGATTCGTACCGAAGCTGAAAGTTCACGATCGCTCAGAACAGTTTGATGCTATAGGCGCGATCGTTTTAGCTGTTTGTTTGATCTGTTTTACGGTTGCCATGTCTTTTGGACAACGTCAGGGGTTCGATCGCCCGATCGTTCATATTTTACTGGTTAGTGCGGTTTTGGGTTTTTTAATCTTTTTGGCGATCGAAGCTCGCGACAAACAACCGATGTTAGAACTGCGCCTGTTTCGTAACTTAGAGTTTAGTCTCGGCTTAATGACAGGGTGGTTGGTATTTATTGTCATTGCAGGTAATTTTTTTGTTTTACCTTTTTTGCTAGAAGATTTTTTAAATTACTCGACATTGACCGCAGGTTTGTTATTAGCCGCAGGTTCTCTAGCAGGAGGAGTTGGAGCATTGCTTGCTGGGACGCTGTCCGATCGCTTTACTCCCAGATTTATTAGTCTCGGTGGACTGATATTTATGGCGGCAGGCTGTCTATTGTTTAGCAGACTCAGTCCCGAAACAGGAGAGTTGGGTTATATGGTTCGAGGGATGGTATTTGGCTTTGGCTTGGGAGCTTTTCAGTCGCCTAACAACAGTGCGGTTATGGGGGAAGTATCGCGGAATAAATTTGGTGCTGCTTCGGGGCTTTTAGCTCTTTCTCGTAGTCTTGGTCAAACTACAGGTGTATCATTACTTGGCGCAATATTTAATGCAATAGTCATTTCTCAAGCTCACCTCAATTCTAGAACCGATGTCACTAAAGCACCAAAGGCGGCTCTTGCGGTAGGGTTTCAAAATACTTTTTTTACCGCTGCAATTATCTTGAGTCTGGGAATAGCTTTTTTATTAATTGCTTGGTGGTTAGACAATAAAAAAAGCAAACAATTCTTTCAACAATAATAATTATGCGATCGCGTCTTTGTAGGTGAGCAAATAAGAATTAAAGCCAAGTACAATTTTTGGAACTGCTTTTTACCTACCAAATTAATCAATCATCGACAAACGAAAAGTATTACCGTACAGCCTATTGCACCGAGATTATGTAAACTTATATTACACAAAATCTTATCCAACTTCATGCAAACCAGTCAAAATAATACTCCTATACTAAAATCCCTGCTAATAATTTCTCCCTTTTTCTTTTGGGGGACGGCAATGGTAGCCATGAAAGGTGTTATCCCCCACACTACGCCGTTTTTTTTAGCTGGAGTGCGCTTGTTACCTGCGGGAGTATTAGTGTTAATTGTGGCGGCGATGCTAAAACTTCCCCAGCCTAAAACAATTAAAGCCTGGTTATGGATTGCTATTTTTGCTGTAGTAGACGGGGCAATGTTTCAAGGCTTTTTAGCCGAGGGATTGACGAGAACTGGTGCTGGTTTGGGTTCTGTTACTATTGATTCGCAACCTCTGGCGGTAACTATTTTATCGAGATGGCTGTTTGGGGAAGTAATTGGTTTGTGGGGCTGGCTGGGTTTAGTTATTGGTATATCTGGTATTAGTTCGATTGGATTTAGCGATCGCCTGATTTATAGCGTCTTTCAGGGAGATTTTACCCCGATCGATTTTGATATTTTGCGGTTATTTGATAACGGCGAGTGGTTGATGCTGCTGGCGGCTTTATCGATGGCGGTGGGTACGATTTTGATTCCCTACGTAAGCAAACACAGCGATCCTGTAGTCGCTACTGGTTGGCACATGATTTTAGGGGGTATTCCTTTGTTTGTTTGGTCTTTTTGGCAAGAATCTGGGCAATGGAATGATCTCGATGTATCAGATTACTTAGCTTTGGGCTATGCAACGGTTTTTGGGAGCGCGATCGCCTATGGAGTATTCTTTTATCTGGCATCTAAGGGGAATTTAACTAGTCTGAGTGCTTTAACCTTTTTAACACCAGTGTTTGCTTTATTGTTTGGCAATTTGCTGTTAGGAGAGGTTTTAAGCTTTATCCAAACTATTGGGGTTTGTCTGACTTTAGTTAGTATCTTTTTAATCAACCAACGAGAAAATATCGATAGTTTGTTTGTTTCTGTAAAGGAAAAACTGGAATGAGAACTTTAAGTCGATCGCACTAATTCAAACAATATTTTATTCTCAACTTCAGTCAATTCTCGCCATTGTCCTGGCTGAAGATTACTTAAGGTTAAAGCGCGATTACGCTCCGCGTACCGCCCAAGGCGATCGCCACCAACGGCAACTCTAACTAATCTCAGGGTAGGAAATCCTACTGCTGCCGTCATCCTTCTTACTTGGCGGTTGCGCCCTTCGGTAAGAGTCATTTTTAGCCAGCAGGTAGGAACGCTTTTGCGATAGCGGATGGGAGGATGACGAGGTGGAAGCTTGGGTTCGTTGAGTAATATTTCGACTATGGCGGGACGAGTGAAATAGTCTTTGATTTTTACTCCCTTTCTGAGACGTTGCAGGGCAGCTTCATCGGGAATACGTTCTACCTGGACGTAATAAGTACGAAGGTGTGCAAACTGGCGATGGGCGAGGCGATGCTGTAGCTGTCCGTTATTGGTTAGTAACAATAATCCTTCGCTATCGAGATCCAATCTACCTACGGGATAAACAGACGGAATAGAAATATAGTCTTTTAAAGTCTGACGCTTATCTCCCGCGCTATTATCTGTAAACTGACATAAAACGCCGTAAGGTTTGTAAAATAAAATTGTCGTCATTTTTTAGAAAGTCTGCGATCTCTACCAACAATAAAAGACTTCAAACTTGGAATTTTTAATCAATTGAAATCCTCAACAAATTTTTGGATTCTAGTTAAGACTGTATCTATTAAATTGGGACTATTGCTATCAAACCATTCGATGTCAGCAGTGTTTCTAAACCAAGTGCGCTGACGTTTGGCAAATTGACGGGTGTGAGTAATTGTAAGCGCGATCGCTTCATCGAGAGTAATTTGATTTTTTAAATACTGTTTGATTTCGCCATAGCCCAAAGTATTGAGTAAGGGTAAATCTTCACCGTATTTTTGACAGAGGTATTCTACTTCAGCAATCAAACCCAACTCGATCATCTTCTGAGTGCGTTTGGCAATTCTGCGATCTAAAGCTGCCACATCACAATCTAAACCAATTTGCAATATTGGATAGTTCGGTGGGTTTTCTCCTTGCTGCTGACTAATGGGAATGCCCGTAACGTAAAATACTTCTAATGCCCGTAAAGTTCTAACTTTGTCGTTGGGATGAATTTTGCTGGCGGCATCAGCATCTACTTGAGTTAAATAGGCATAAAGTTGAGTTTGTCCTAATAAAGCTAGTTGCGATCGCAATTTTGGTTGGGGAGATACTCTGGGAATCTTTAAACCTTTAGTAATCGATTTAATATATAAACCCGTACCGCCTACCAAAAGTGAAGGAAGATTTTGGCGATCGCCGATTAGATTATTTGCCAACTGTTGATATTGAGCGAGAGTTAGGGTTTCGGTAGGTTGGCAAATATCGATTAAATGGTGAGTCACTAACTTTTGTTCGGCAATAGTTGGTTTTGCCGTACCAATATCGAATTCCCGATATACCTGACGAGAATCGGCACTAATAATTGCTGTATTCAAGCTTTGGGCTACTTGTAAAGCCAAATCTGATTTACCAGTCGCCGTCGCACCACAGATAACAATAAGCATCAAGCAAAAACTAGGTCACAAAGCGATCTAAAGCAGCCTTTAATTCTTCAATTTCTGCTTCGATGTTGCCCTCTTTAGCAGCGCGAACCAAGCATTCTTGAAGGTGTTCGTCCAGGATAATTCTCGCCACGCGATCGATCGCGCCTCTAACTGCTGCTATCTGACATAAAACTTCAGGGCAGGGTCGGCTATCTCGAACCATAGTTTTAATTCCTCGAATATGACCTTCAATACGAGATAAACGATTGGTAATTTGTTTTAATGATTGCTCGTCATGAACGTGAGGAGTTAGCTTTGTCATTTAGTATTGTCGTGCTGAAATTGTACTTTAAATGTGAGGTCGCGGTTGTGGTTTAGACAAGAGGACTATTGAAATTAGTTTATATAAATAAAGTACAAAAAATAAGCAGCGAGAGGAAATATTATAAATTCTTTCCTTTCGCTACTACTATAGAACGGCTGGCAAAAAACCAACTTAAAGACTAAATTATGATTCTAATTCGTCGTCATCTTCATCGTTATCATCGAGATCTGAATTGCCAAATCCCGTATAGGCTCTAGCGGTGCGATCGTCTAAAATAACGTTTTCATCATCACTCAAATCGGGGTAATTATGAGCGGAATTTAAATCGCTATCAGTAATAGAATCATCAGATAAACGATAGTCAAGTTCGCCGTTATAGCCATAAACCGAATTATTGCGTCCCGCATTATCCACATCGCTGCGTACGGTAGTTAAAGGCTCTTCCTGAGAGCTAAAGCCCGTCCCTGCTGGAATTAAGCGACCGATAATTACGTTCTCTTTCAAACCTCTCAGCCAATCTGATTTTCCTTCAATCGCCGCTTCAGTTAAAACACGGGTAGTTTCTTGGAAAGAAGCCGCAGAAATAAAGCTATCGGTATTTAAAGAGGCTTTAGTGATACCTAACAATACAGGTGTATATTTAGCTGGTGCGCCTCCCGTAATCGACATGGCTTCGTTGACCTGTTCGATTTGTCTCAACTCTACTAGCTCCCCTGGCAGAATAATTGTATCTCCACCATCATCAATTCTGACTTTGGCAGTCATCTGTTTGACGATGACTTCAATGTGTTTGTCAGAGATATCAATTCCTTGGCTTTGATACACCGACTGTACCTGAACCACTAAGAACTTCTGCGCTTTTTGCAGGGCAATTAAAGATGCCTCATAACAGCCTTTTTCTTCTAGGTAATAGTTGTAGAAAGTTTCTAAGATCTCGTGAGGATTGGCAGGACCATCTGTCAGAGGTTCTCCTGGTCCGACAACCTGTCCGTCGGTGACGATGGGGTTTTGACTGGGTCCAATAGGATAGTCACTAACTACGCCATCCTCTTCAACAATTTTGATGTCAACCGTTTCATTTTCTTCAAAAACTACCTGACACGAACCAGGGCGACGGCTGAGAATACAACCTTCTTTTGGTTTACGAGCTTCAAGTAATTCTTCAATCCGAGGTAAACCTTGAATGATGTCTCCTGTCTTAGACCGCTCGAAGACCAACAAAACTAAGTTATCTCCCCTTTGAACCAAATCTCCGTCGTCAATGTGTAGCACTGCTCCCGACGATACGCGATAGGGTCGAGCATGACGTATTACTATATTAGTCTTACCATCTGCCGTTTCTACCATTTCGACGATTTGACCCGATTCTTCCAGGGTTACACCAGAAGCAATTTTTGTACCTGCTACTAGTAAATTGTCTTCAGCACACTCACATTCGCTTTTGCGAGCGTCTATTTCCAGATTGATGAGATCGCTATCATCGCGGACGATTAAAATTCTTCGTACTGCTTCGGCATCGGCTTTAATACCTCTAACTATTCCCGAAGTTTGACACTGAATTTCAGTGCGAGCGATAGTCGCACCGCTAGCAATTTCTTGTCCGTCTTCTACTAATACCCGCGTTTGAATTTCGCCACTATAAGGATCGGCATCGGTATCTCTTCTCAATACCAGCGACTCTAAAATCACCATCTGCAATCTTTGAACGTCGGGATCGTTTTCGTCTGGCTGTAGTTCGATATCGGCACTAAGATTGGCTATGGTTTCAGATTCATCGCCAGCATCGATTTCCAATATTAGCTGGGTACTCAATAGAGAAACGCTTTTAACTGATTTAACTCGCTCTCCATCTTTGAAGTATAGACGCTGTACCGATCGCAGTTCGATTTGGCGACCGTCATCTTGAGCGATAGAAGCTTGGGAAGGAACGTCGGGTTCGTCAGCAACCTGAAACTCTTGAACGGGTCGCAGTAAAAGAGCTATTCCTTCGGTAGTTTCGACAACTTCTCCATATTTAAGTTCTTCTACAGTTACCCCAGGAACTACTTCGGTTCCAGGCTGGATTAACTGACCGTCCCATTCGCTGCTAACATCATCGAGGAGATGGATTTCACCAGGTTTGATGATAATTTCGCGCAGAATGTCATTTTTTTGGACGACTTCGGCAACACCAGAAGACTGAGCAAAAATATCTTTAACGACTTCTGCTCCTGCTTCTACATATTCACCATCTTCGACAATCAATAATGAAATATCTTTGTTGACTTCGTGGCTTTCTTCAGGTATCCACAACAGGCTACCGCCTTTTTCTATTTCGTATCCTTGCTTGCGGTTGCCCTTACCGATTTCTACACCGCCATACTTAATAATTCCTCCCGTATGGGTTTCGTAGCGGTCGTCGATTAGTTCTGCTACTATCTGATTGTTTTGAACTTTAGTACCTGGAGTGGCTTTGAGTAAGAATTTGCGATCGTCTGCGGTATAGATGATGTATTGTTCGCGACCGCCATCGCTTTCAATTTCTACTCTTGCCCGATCTAGTGCTACCGAAGCGGTAACAATTTCAATTTCTCTGCTATTGGGAATCATCCTGACAACTCCACCATTAGCAGATGTTAGTCTGGTTTGTGCCAGAATCGTTCCTGGTTCGATGCGATCGCCGTTTTTAACCAGGGGTTCGGCACCAGGAAGCAAGTTATAAACTTCACCCGATAAAATCCACAGCAGACCCGATCTTTGAGCAACGCGAGTAGTATTACCCTGACGGTCTTTTTTGTCTTCGGGCATCAAGTTGGCAAATAGCACTTCCCCTGCCAAATCGGAAGTTACATCTTTGGCAGCTTTTTCAGTCGATTTTTGGACTTTAGCTTTGGCAACTTCAACCAGTAACTGGTCTTTAGTAACTGATTCACCATCTGTTACGTAAACCAAAGAACCAATGGTGAGATTGTAAGAGAGGTTTTTGCCTTTATCTGTAACTAAAACCAAATTGCCTACGGTTTCAACCTGTTCCCGTTCATCTCCGTGGCGAGTACGAATCTTTCTCGTACTCAAACCTTTCTCGAATTTAATTTTACCGCTGGTTTTTGCTTTAATCTGTCTGGCTACCTCTCCTGTAAATACACCACCAGTGTGGAATGTCCGCATGGTCAGCTGGGTTCCAGGTTCGCCAATCGACTGAGCGGCGATAATTCCTACTGCCTCGCCCATATCTACCATGTGTCCGTGTGCCAAACTCCAGCCATAGCATTTTTGACAGACAGAACGAGCGGCTTCGCAAGTTAGGGGAGAACGTACTACGACCGATTCTACGCGATCGCCAATTTCTTCTGCCAGCTCGAGATCCATATCCTGGTTGCGTTGGGCAACTACCTCTTTAGTTTTTGAGTCGATAGCATCTTCAGCCAATACTCTACCCAACAAGCGATCTCTTAAGGGAATCAAGGTGCGATCGCCGTCTTTCATTGCCTGTAGCTCGATACCTCTTTGAGTACCGCAGTCTACTTCCCGCACGATTACATCCTGCGATACGTCTACCAAGCGACGGGTTAGATAGCCAGAGTCAGCAGTACGCAGGGCGGTATCTACCAACCCTTTTCTAGCTCCATAAGACGAGATAATGTATTCGGTGACGGTCAATCCTTCACGGAAGTTGGTTTTAATTGGCTGGTCGATGATTTCCCCTTGTGGATCTGCCATCAAACCGCGCATACCTACGAGTTGTCGTACCTGAGACAGGTTGCCTCGCGCTCCGCTAAACGCCATCATGTAGACGGAGTTTAGGGGATCGGTAGCTCTGAAGTTGGTAACTACTTGGTCTTTGAGATTTTCTGAGGTGCTATTCCAAGTGTCAATAACTTTTTGAAACCGTTCGACTTCGGTAATTTCGCCGCGAGCATAACGATTTTCGGTTTGTTTGATTTCTGTTTCGGCAGCTTCGAGGAGTTGAGTTTTAATTGGCGGTACTTTTAAATCTTCGACGCTAATGGACACTCCTGCTTTGGTGGCATAGCGAAAACCCAAATTTTTCAGCCGATCCGCCATAGTGGCACAGTGAGCCGAACCATAGTTGGTAAACGCCCAGGCAATGAGTTTTTTGAGCAGACCTTTATCGACAATGCGATTGTAATATTTCATGGTTTTTCTAGCTGTAAACTTGATTGAGAGAGCGAATCGGGATTAGGAAGCGATTGCTAAGGCTTCTTGAATGGTATGGTTGTAAATAATTCTGCCTACAGTAGTATTTACGTACTGCGATAGCTGTTCTCCATTAGCCGCTCTTCTGACAAAACGCTGGCGATAGTATTCAATAGTACTACCGTCCTGTAACTGTTCTGTTTCGACTATTTCATTATCGGGAGCCTCGGATTCTACCTCACCTTCATAACGCAGCCAAACATGAGCGTGAAGATCTACTAACCCCTGTTCGTAGGCTTTGATAGCATCTTCTAAATTACCAAAGCGTCTACCTTCGCCTTTGGTTGCTTGAGGATTTTCGGCGGTCAGATAATAACAACCCAACACCATATCTTGAGAGGGGGCGACGATTGGTCTTCCCGTAGCAGGGGATAAAATGTTGTGGCAGGCTAGCATCAATAATCTGGCTTCGGCTTGTGCTTCTAAAGACAGAGGCACGTGAACCGCCATTTGGTCGCCATCAAAATCGGCGTTGAAAGCGGGACATACTAAAGGATGTAGCTGAATGGCTCTACCTTCTACCAAAATTGGCTCGAACGCTTGAATTCCCAATCTATGTAACGTTGGAGCACGGTTGAGCAATACGGGATGTCCGGCAATGACCTCTTTTAATACTTCATAAACTCCAGGATCGTTACGCTGGATGAGCTTTTTGGCGGCTTTAATATTGTTGACCATACCGCTTTCGATCAGGCGATGGATGACAAAAGGTTGAAATAACTCGATCGCCATTTCTCTAGGCAAACCGCACTGATAGATTTTTAGATTGGGTCCGACGACAATTACCGAACGTCCTGAATAGTCAACCCGTTTTCCGAGCAGGTTTTGCCGAAAACGTCCCTGTTTACCTTCAATAATATCCGATAGAGATTTTAGCGGACGATTGTTAGCTCCAACTACGGTACGACCGCGACGACCGTTATCGATTAGTGCGTCTACTGCTTCTTGCAGCATTCTTTTTTCATTACGGACGATGATTTCAGGAGCGAGAATTTCTTGCAGACGAGCCAAACGATTATTACGGTTAATTACGCGGCGGTAGAGATCGTTAAGGTCGGAGGTAGCAAATCTGCCGCCGTCTAGCTGCACCATCGGACGTAAATCTGGTGGTATTACAGGAATGGCAGTTACTACCATCCATTCTGGACGAGCTCCCGTAGCGATAAAGTTATCGATAATCCGCAGGCGTTTGATGAGTTTTGCCCGTTTTTGTCCTTTAGCGTCGTTGATTTCTTCTCGTAGTTTTTCTGCCGCTTCTTCCAAGTTGACTTCTTCTAACAGTCGCTGCACTGCTTCGGCACCAATGCCCACCTCAACCCCGACTAGCTCGGAATCTTCGCTGTAAAGCTGATCTTCAATTTCAATCCACTGATCTTCGGTAAGTAACTGTTTTGCCGATAGGTTTTGAGCATTACCTGGATCTAAAACAACGTAGGCATTAAAGTAAACTACCTGCTCTACATCTCGTAAAGGCATATCCAGTAGAATGCTGAGGTAACTGGGAATACCTTTAAGATACCAAACGTGAGTAACTGGTGCGGCGAGCTTGATAAAACCCATCCGATGGCGGCGCACCCGCGATTCGGTTACTTCTACACCGCAGCGTTCGCAGACGATTCCGCGATGTCGCACTCGCTTGTATTTACCGCAGTGACATTCCCAGTCTTTAGCAGGACCAAAAATTCGCTCGCAAAATAACCCATCCATTTCGGGTTTTAGCGTCCGATAGTTGATAGTTTCGGGTTTGGTTACTTCTCCGACTAACTGACCGTTAGGCAATGTCCGTTCGCCCCACTCGCGAATTCTTTCGGGGGAAGCAATGCCAATTTTTACGTAATCAAATCTGGGTTCTTGTAGGTTTCTCATTAACTAACTATTACTGAACTTAAATTAAAACTCGTACTCGCTCGGAAATGGCGATGAAGGATAAATCCCACTTCATCCTTCATCATTTAATTAATAATTCATCGCTCCAAATTAAGCTTCTCCTTCGGTAATTTCTTCTCGCGATAGAGATTCATAAGTAGGACGGTTGGGAGTGCGTCTGGGGCTATCTGCCATCAAATCTACTTCTACATCGCTACTGCTACCGTCTTCTACGGTTTCTAGTTTGTGTACGGCAATATCCAATCCCAACGATTGAAGTTCGCGCATCAATACCTTAAAAGATTCGGGCGTACCTGGGCGAGGAATGGGTTTGCCTTTAACGATCGCATTGAGTGCTTCATTACGCCCCTGCATATCGTCGGATTTAACAGTGAGTAATTCTTGTAGGGTATATGCCGCACCATAAGCTTCTAACGCCCAAACTTCCATCTCACCGAAACGCTGTCCGCCTTGCTGGGCTTTACCACCAAGAGGCTGTTGGGTAACCAGGGAGTAAGGTCCTGTAGAACGAGCGTGAATCTTGTCGTCTACTAAGTGAACCAGCTTGAGCATATAGGCTTTACCAATAGTTACGGGGCGATCGAATGCTTCGCCAGTACGTCCGTCAAAAACCTTAATTTTACCTGGGTTTTCTGGATCGAACACCCAATCTTTTCCTGGTTTGTAAGACGCTTCTTTGATCTTGCCGTGTACGCTCTCTCTAGAGGCTTCTTTACCATACATTTCATCAAACGGCATCATTTTAAAGCGCATCGCCAGGTTTTCCCCTGCCCAGCCGAGAAGACATTCAAACACCTGACCGACATTCATCCTTGAAGGAACCCCCAGAGGATTGAGGGCGATATCTATTGGGGTACCGTCGGGGAGATAGGGCATATCCTCGATGGGTAAGATACGGGAAATAATTCCTTTATTACCGTGGCGACCAGCCATTTTATCCCCTACCTGAATTTTACGTTTTTGAGCTACGTAGATTCGTACTACCATGTTGGCTCCAGGGGGCAGTTCGTCTCCTTGCTCCCTGGTAAATACTCTAACGTCCACCACTCTGCCTTTTTCGCCGTTAGGAACTCGCAAAGAATTATCGCGAACATCTCTAGCTTTTTCACCAAAAATGGCTCGCAGTAACTTTTCTTCTGGAGGCTGATCTGATTCGCCTTTGGGAGTTACTTTTCCAACTAAGATTTCTCCCGCTTCTACCCAGGCACCAATATGGATGATGCCTCGTTCGTCTAGATGGCGCAGGGCATCTTCACCGACATTGGGAATTTCTCTGGTAATCTCTTCAGGTCCTAGTTTGGTTTGGCGCGCTTCAATTTCATATTTTTCAACGTGAATACTAGTGTATACATCGTCAAATACTAGCCTTTCGCTAATTAGAATCGCGTCTTCGTAGTTATAACCTTCCCAGGGCATATAGGCAATCAGTACGTTCTGCCCTAAAGCCAATTCGCCTCCTTCAGTAGAAGAGCCATCGGCTAGAACCTGTCCTGGCACCACATCTTCACCGATGTAAACTAAAGGTCTTTGGTTCAAGCAGGTATCCTGGTTGGAACGCTGATACTTTTGCAGCTTATAGCTGATTTCGGTTCCCACCTCGGGAGCGTATAGCCCGTTATTGCCTTCTGTAACTCTAACTTTAACTACGGTAGCATCGACGAAGGTAACAATTCCGTGTGTCCGTGAGACTACTACCATGCCCGAGTCTCTGGCCGCCTGTGCTTCTAACCCAGTTCCTACTAAGGGACGTTCGGGACGTAGTAAAGGTACCGCTTGCCGCTGCATATTAGAGCCCATTAAGGCACGGTTAGCGTCATCGTGTTCGAGGAAGGGAATTAAGCTAGTAGCTACCGAAACAATTTGTAAGGGAGATATAGCTACATAGTCAATTTCATCGGGATTACAGGTAGAAAATTCTTGGCGGTAGCGAATGGGAATATTTTCACCGACGATATAACCATCGTCGTCTGTAGCTACGTCTCCAGGAGCAACACGCAAATCGTCTTCTTCATCGGCAGTTAGATAGATCTGCTGCTGGTCATACAAGACTCTGCCATTTTCTACTCGATAGTAAGGAGTAGCAATAAAGCCGTAGTCGTTGACTCGCGCATAGGTGGCCAGCGAACCAATCAATCCTGCATTTGGTCCTTCAGGAGTTTCAACGGGGCAAATTCTACCGTAGTGGGAAGGATGAATGTCGCGAACCGCAAAACCCGCTCTTTCTCTGGTCAAACCTCCAGGACCTAATGCCGACAACCGACGTTTGTGGGTCAATTCTGCCAGAGGATTGGTTTGATCCATAAACTGAGACAGTTGAGAAGAACCAAAAAACTCTTTAATTGCTGCTACCAAAGGTTTGGGGTTAACTAAAGCCGCAGGTGTCAGACTGTTAGACTCGCTGACGGTCATACGTTCGCGAATGATTCTTTCTAAGCGATTCAAGCCGACTCGAACCTGGTTTTGCAACAGTTCTCCTACAGAGCGAACTCGACGATTGCCCAAGTGATCGATATCGTCGGTGCTACCGCCATCAAATTCGAGGTTAATTAAATAATCTACTGCCGCCATAATATCGGTAGTAGTAAGGACTCTGATAGTATCGGGAACTGTAAGTCGCAGCTTTTTATTTAGTTTGTAACGACCTACCCGACCGAGGTCGTAACGTTTGGGATCGAAAAAGCGCGATTCTAGTAGCTGTTGTCCGCCACTTACAGTAGGTGGCTCGCCGGGACGCAGCTTGCGATATAACTCTAGTAAGGCTTCTTCTTCGCTAGGATTACCTTCTTTATCTAAAGTTTTTTGATAGAAGTCAGGATGGCGCAATCCATCGAGAATTTCGTTGTCGCTCAAGCCAATCGCTTTTAACAGTACTTGAGCCGATAATTTGCGAGTTTTATCAATTCGCACCCAAACCAAGCCATTTTTGTCAGTTTCAAATTTTAACCAGGCTCCTCGGTTGGGTATTAAAGAGGCTGAATAGGTTCTACGTCCATTTTTATCAGTTTCGGCTTTGTAGTAAACCCCTGGCGATCGCACGATTTGGTTGACAATTACTCGCTCGGCACCGTTAATAATAAAGGTTCCCCGTTCGGTCATTAACGGTAAGTCCCCGACAAATACCTCCATTTCTTTGATTTCTCCGCTTTCTTTGTCAATCAAGCGCGTGGGAACGTACATTTGCACGTTATAGGTACTGTCGCGGCGTTTGGCTTCTTCCATCGAGTACTTAGGTTCTTTGAGTCGATAGTTTTCGCCAATAAAATGCAGTTCAAACTTCCCCGTATAGTCGGTAATTGGAGAAAAACTGTTAAATTCTTCGATCAATCCTTCTTCTAAAAACCAACGAAAGCTAGAGCGCTGGATTTCAATTAGGTCTGGCAGTAAGTTATTGTGAGCGGTAATGGTCATAATGTTGTTGCTGGTAGAAGAATTTGATAAAGCGATAAATAATAGATTAGCTATTGCTGTTTTTTTATTTTGCCAATTGGTAAAATAAACTCTGACTCAAGTTGCTATCGCTCCTATTTCTGCGTTTGTCGCTTTGGTGAAGGTTTTTACCCCGATATTTTAGAATGGAACTGTGTTTAAAACCCAATAGGCGATCGCCGCAGGTACTTTTACAATTGTGGTGATGAAATTGGCAATGTTTGCTCTAAAGGAATTTTAAATAACCTACAGGCGTTAGCTGTTGTTTGTTTAGCAATGGTCTCTACAGAAACATCTCGCAGCGATGCTAAATGCTCGGCTACGAAACGCACATAGGCAGGTTCGTTGGTTTTTCCTCTTTGAGGTACGGGAGCTAAAAAAGGGCAGTCGGTTTCTATAAGCAGGCGATCGCTAGGAACTATTTTAGCTGAGGCTTTAACCTGTAAAGCATTTTTAAAAGTAACAATACCGCTAAAGCTAATATAAAAACCCAGATCGAGAAACCATTTAGTTTCTCGCTCGTTGCCACTCCAACAGTGCATTACTCCTTTAACCGCTCCCTGAGTTTGCCAAAAATCCTGTAAAACGTTTCTCAATCGCTCGGCAGCATCTCGACAGTGAATAATAACTGGCTTATCCAGTTTTTGAGCTATCTTAAGTTGTTCTCGTAATACTTTTTCCTGTAAACTATAGTCGTTAGCCTTATAAAAATCTAAGCCCGTTTCGCCGATAGCTACAACTCGCGGCTCAGAGCTTGCCAGTGACAGAATTTTAGCGGCAGTGTCTTCCTGCCATTTGTCCGCATCTAAAGGGTGCAAACCAACCGCCATAAACAGTTCGGGAAACTTATCTGTTAGAGACTTTATTCCCCAAAACTCATCTGGCTCTACACAGGAATGCACCAAACGAACTACCTCTGCTTCAGTCCAACGTTTTCTAAGCGAGCCGAGGTTCCCCTGAAAAACATCGAAGTTGATGTGAACATGGGTATCGATTAACTGCATTTACTTGGGGTACTTGCTTGCTGTGATATTTCAAGTGAGATTTTAACGCTTGTAATTTCAATATTCGTCTATAAAGCGATAGTTAAATTTCTAAATTTTAAGAAGCTGCTTGGCTAACTTGAGACAAATGCTTTGCCAGACGCGCCTTTTTTCTAGCTCCGTTGTTTTTGTGCAGTACATTACGCTTAACTGCTTTATCTATCTTACTGTATGCAGCAGACATAGCTTGCCGAGCCTCACTCATATTTTCCGAGTTTGGTTCTGCTGTATAGCGGTCTACAGCATTAAAATATTTTTTCATCAGAGTTCTTACTGCTGACTTATATGCTTTGTTACGAAGCCGATTTCGTTCTGCCGTTCTGATACGTTTGATTGCCGATTTAGAGTTAGCCACAGTTATCTACTAATAATTGTCTTGCTAGTATTTTTATGAAAGATTCTGAGGAAATAGAAATTAAATAAAACTAGATTCTATATGCTAACAAGCTATAAAGATTTTTGTCAACAGATAATAGCCATAGCTATAATGGTTGTCTGGGTACGCTAATAAAAATCTGAAGCGACAACTAAGTTTAGTTTACTCTATATAGTCTATATAGTAAGTACGATCGCTAAAGAGTTAATTCGTTACCCACAAAGAGATTTTATCTCAAGCGCACGACCTACAATATAAATAATACAAGTTAAGCTAAAGATACAGCGAGCATTGTAAGCGCGGAAATTTACAAAAATAGTAGTCAGGTTCGTCTGATATATAGGCAGCATAGAACCAACTGTTATCGAATGACCGAACTTAGCTCGCATTGGGTAGTAACTCCAAGGGACATGAGAACTCGATGCTGCGAATAATCGAACGGCAAGCTGAGGCACAAGCAGAACTCCAGCGAATTAGCAATCGTACGACCGACAACGATATTCAACCTCAAGAAGCAAAGGTAAGAGAAATTATTGCTACCGTCAAATCTGATGGCGATCGTGCCTTGCTCGAATATACCAAAAAATTTGACGGACAAAGTTTAAATGCAGAACAATTAAAGGTAAGTAGTTCCGAGTTGGATGCTGCTTATCGGCATATTTCTCAAGATTTGCTCCATGCCATTCAGTTAGCCTGTCAGAAAATTGAGGCTTTTCATCGTCAACGAGTTCCCAAATCCTGGGTCAAGTTTGAAGATGATGGTGTGGTTTTGGGCAAACGCTACACTCCTGTCGAGCGAGCGGGTTTGTACGTACCTGGCGGTAGAGCAGCTTATCCGAGTACGGTATTGATGAACGCCATTCCCGCTAAAGTTGCCCAGGTACCTCAAATAGTTATGGTGACTCCCCCTGGTTCGGAAGGAGAAATCAATCCAGCCGTTCTAGTTGCGGCTCAGGAGGCAGGAGTAAAAGACATCTATCGTATTGGAGGAGCGCAGGCAATTGGGGCATTAGCTTATGGAACGGAGACAATTCCTAAAGTAGACGTAATTACAGGTCCTGGTAACATTTATGTAACCCTAGCCAAAAAAATGGTTTACGGTACGGTAGGAATAGATTCTCTAGCAGGACCTTCTGAGGTATTGGTAATTGCCGACGAATATGCCAACCCCGTACATGTAGCGGCAGATCTACTGGCTCAAGCAGAACACGATCCCTTAGCAGCAGCAATTCTACTAACTACCGACAGCAATCTAGCCAGAAAAGTCCAAACTGAAGTCAGCAGGCAACTAACAAATCATCCCCGAAAAATTTTAACCGAAAAAGCGATCGCCCACTATGGCTTAATTGTCATAGTTGAGTCGCTTGAAATCGCAGCAGAACTTTCTAATTTGTTTGCCCCCGAACATTTAGAATTGGAAGTAGAACAACCTTGGGAATTAATCGAGCAGATTCGCCATGCAGGAGCAATCTTTATCGGCAATTCTACGCCAGAAGCTGTCGGCGACTATCTAGCAGGTCCCAACCACACCTTGCCTACGTCGGGAGCCGCTCGTTATGCTTCGGCTTTAGGAGTGGAAACGTTTATGAAACACTCTAGTCTTATTGAATACTCTTCTACCGCTTTGAAGAAAATGTCAAGTACGATTCAAATTTTGGCGCAGGCAGAAGGATTGCCTTCTCATGCAGATTCGGTGAAGCTACGAACAGAGAAGCAAGAGTAATATTAGTTGAAAGCGGTTTGATTGATTAGCTTGAGGTAAAGCTGCTCCAATTGAGTAGCTACGCCTTCCCAGCTAAATTTTTCTTCAACTCGCTTTCTGGCATTTTTGCCTAATGTATCGCGCAGTTTGGAATTATTTAAAAGGCGATCGATGGCTATAGCAAATGCTCTAACATCTTTGGCTGGTGCCAGCAAGCCAGTTTCGCCGTCAACTATTGTGTACTGAAGTCCACCTACATTTGATGCAACTACAGGAGTACCGCTAGCCATAGATTCAATTGCTACTAAGCCAAAAGGTTCGTAATGACTGGGAACGACACATACATCAGCAGCAGCATAGTATAGTGGCAATTCTAAATCGCTAATTCTACCTGGAAAAAAAGTTTTTGCTTCTAGCTTCAACTCGACAACAATTGCTTCAATTCTTTCCCTTTCTAGTCCATCGCTTTCGCCAGGACGAGAGCCACCGCCAATAATTAGCTGTAGACGGTCATCGTCTTTCCAACTAGATTTACCAATGGCACGCACTAGAGTTTCAATACCCTTACGTCGGTCAAAACGTCCGATGTAAAAAATAACTTTAGCATTCTTGGGAATTCCTAAATGCGATCGCCCTTCTGTTTGACCGATAGTATAGAAACGTCTGATATCAGTACCACAAGGAATAACTTCGATGTTTCCTAGCTGAGAAACCAAAGAGCGCATGTGTTCTTTTTCTTGCGGGCTAGTAGCAATAATGCAGTCGGCTCGTTCCAAACAGTCTCGTTCTATTTTTAAACGAGTAGCACCAATTTTGGGAATTTCGGTTTCCGTCTGGTATTTTACTGCCCCCAAAGAATGATAAGTATGTATTTGGGGAATCGCTAACTGCTGCCGTAATTGTAGTCCTACCCAGCCTGAAATCCAGTAGTTTGTGTGTATTAAAAAATAGTTTAGTTTTTCCCTGGTTTGAAACTCTAAAAATGAGTTAACAAATTGCGCGCCATAATCAAAAATATCTTGCCGAGGAATAAATTTTTCAGGTCCAGCAGTCAAACGGACGGTACGACAGCGATCGCCATGTTCGACTATTTTGGGCTGTTGCGAACTACTAGCACGGGTAAACATATCTACGTGCCATCCCTGCCTTGCCAGTGCTTCACCGACTTGACGCACGTAAACATTTTGTCCTCCTGCTTCTTCTCTGCCGATTTCGACAGCAGGATCTCCATGTACGGAAATTAGTGCAATGGCTCTAGTCGCTCGATCGTTCATAAGCTGGGATTGTTTACACTTTTGTTAAATCTGCTATAATAATAAGCCATTGGAACCTTGGAGAGGTGGCTGAGCGGTTGAAAGCGGCTCCCTGCTAAGGAGTTATGAGGTGTAAACCTCATCGAGGGTTCGAATCCCTCCTTCTCCGTATCTTTACTTGAATTTAGATTGGTTTTAAAACTGAAAAGCCATCATAAAGCGATTCTACATAAATAGCGACAATTATCCTTGATTGATTGCCAATCGATTTTAGCTCGCGGTCGCTTGCTAAAATAACCATTCAAACTTTATTTTCCGTGTAAGAGTAATGGCAAACTGTGTCAAAATGTAAAGCGTGTGGATTGCATCTTCAATAGAACAGATTAAAACTCCAACAGCGATCGCCCTCGGTAATTTTGACGGCTTACATCAAGGGCATCAAACGGTCTTGGAACCAATTATCAGACTAAAAAGCGATTGTGCTTTATCAATATATCCTTCAGTAGTTAGCTTTTCGCCTCATCCCCGTGAATTTTTTACGGGCAAAAAAATTAAGCTTTTAACTCCCGTTGCCGAAAAAGCACAGCAGTTAGATAGATTTGGCATCGAACAACTAGTTTTGTTACCTTTTAATCGCGAACTGGCTGCTTTAAGCCCAGAACAATTTGTCAGACAAATTTTAGTAGAACAGTTACAGGCTACTCATATTAGCGTTGGGGAAGACTTTCGTTTTGGCAATCAAAGAAAGGGAACGGCAACAAAATTAAAAAGCATTGCTACAAATTTAGGTATCGAAGTATATCTCAACTCGCTACACAAATGTTGGGATAATAGCAAATCGGTTCGGGTTAGCAGTTCTTTAATTCGACAAGCATTAGCTAATGGAGAAGTGGAAAAAGCTAACCTCATGTTAGACCGACCGTATACTTTAATTGGTAAAGTAGTAACGGGACAGCAATTAGGCAGAACTATTGGCTTTCCCACCGCCAATTTGCAGTTATCACCAGACAAGTTTTTGCCACGCTTTGGTGTCTATGCGGTAGATATTTTATTAGAGTCTATCGTAAAAGGCGTAATGAACATTGGCTGTCGTCCTACCGTAGCAGGAAAAGACCCCACTATTGAAGTACATCTGTTAAATTGGTCGGGAGATTTATACGGTCAAACCTTAAATGTAAATTTAAAAAAGTTCTTGCGACCCGAACAAAAGTTTTCTTCTTTAGACGATCTCAAACAGCAAATTACCAAAGATTGCCAAGCCGCACTCACAAATTAATATCTGGTTTTAATCGATGAATTCTGCAAAATTATTAGAATCTGGAACGCTTTGGACAAAACTAAAACAGCAAACTAAATTAGCTCGCGAACGAGGCGCACTTCAGTCAATTAAAACCGAACACAAATTTATCGAACAAGATGGCATTACTTTCGTAGTTCATACTCTATCGAGTTTGGCGCGTAAAGAGACGGCAAAACAAAAACAAAAGCAGCACGAAATTAAAACTGGCAAAAGATCCGATCCTTTTTTACCCTACGAAAAAGATTTGTTTGTAGGTAATCTTTCATCAACACATTTTTGTTTACTCAATAAATTTAATGTTGTCGAACATCATTTACTAATCGTAACTCGTGCTTTTGAAGAACAGACAGATTTGCTCAACTTGAATGATTTTGAAGCTTTACATATCTGTATGCAAGAGATCGACGGTTTAGCTTTTTATAATGGGGGTAAAATTGCGGGTGCATCTCAAGCACACAAACACTTGCAACTATTACCGTTACCAATTATTCCTAACCTTAAAGGGGTTCCCATCGACAAGGCGATCGCTGAAGCTAATTTTAATAGTCCTCTCGCTACAATATCCAACTTTACTTTTCGTCATGCGATCGCTCTATTAGATAAAAATTATACTCCCCAAATGATGCTGGACAACTATTATGCTCTGCTAGAAAAAGTTGGTTTTGACATTGATAAAAATGTTGTTAAACAGCCTGGTGCTTATAATTTGTTGGTAACTAATAACTGGATGTTGCTAGTTCCGCGATCGCAAGAGGCTTATCATGGTATTGCAGTTAACTCACTAGGTTTTGCTGGCTCTTTATTCGTTCGCGATCGCGCCGCCTGGGAATTATTGCAGTCGATCGCACCAATTGAAGTCCTCCATAATGTAGCAATCGAGCTTTAAACAGAAAGAATGTTCGCGATTCAAAGTTTATTTCTCCTGCCAATTGAGAATCGATCGGCTACCAACAGTTTAAAATATTGGTACTAACTTGAAAGAAAAATTAGCAGTAGGAAAAATTCTTTCTGAGTTAAAATCTTGGCTGGATCGACCGTACCGTCGCGAACCAGATCTACTAAAGTTGAAATATACTTGCGATGATTGCAGTTACCCATGTTAATTGTGAGATTTTTTACGATTTTGCCTTAAGGATTAACATTGTCGCACTGCGCCTGATAACCGCTACAACAATAAGAACAATGACCGCAGGCAATTGTAGAGGGAAAGTACCACAGCGATCGCCTTGTTTTAGATTTCGCACGTTAGAACCAATCTTTTCGACAGGTACTTACATATCATGCTATCGACGTTGCTATATTTTATAGTCTTTCTCAAGATAGACATAACGAATATAAATTTACTTTTTGTGTTTAATACAGAGCAATTTAACTAATATTAAACGTTGCTATATCTGTAGAGGTATAGTTTATTTATAACTATGGTTAGAGGAAATAAAATAGAGTGATTTATATATTAAATTTAAGTTTTCAAGTTCTATCAAACTTGTATTGTAAAACTGTTAAAAAATAATTTTTATAAACCTTACAGAGCATAATTTTAATTTTTTAGTATTAAAATTTTGTATACTTTTGGCTCAAACCGTTTACAAAACATTTTTCGAGCCAAATTTAACACTGCAATGTAGTTTTGCTAGAGCGAACTTTCATGTTTTTGTTTTAAAATAAAAAAGATAATTTATTAGCTTTTGCTTTCAAAGAAAGTAGTTAATAATACTTGGTAAGCGTAGTTTTATAACCTCGTATAAAAAATACTGTTTAGATTACGTTGTTGACAAGTTAAGCTACACAAGCTGACTTTAAAAAAAAATAGTACAGTTGAGAAATAATAATGCTTAAAGATGACAAGGTACTTCAATTAAAAGAAATTTTACTTAATGGTTCAATAAAAAGCAATTTGGGCTTTGAAGAAGCAGACATTTTACCTTTGTTTGATAAATATTTATGTAAAAAGAAAATAGCATTGAATTTGTTGAGTTTGTTTAGATATATTGCAACTCTACCAATTAAAATATTTTTTATGGATAAAAAAGGTTAGTTTCTAATTAAGCTTGACTCTAATTTTATTGAAGAGCTATAGCGCTTCTATTTCATTATTTAGATATTAAAGAAATAAAAACATTTGTATTAATAGTCGCTTGCTTTGCGATCGCTGCGTTATAAATTTATGAACCTCAACCTAATTTTTTCTTAATCTTAAAATCATTAATTAATAAATTTTGTAACCTTTGATAGATAATCTACAGCAGTAAGTCGTAAATCTGATTGTGTGTGTCCTTTGTTAAAATATTATTTGAGAAAGCGTGAATCTCCTAAAGAATCCAAGCGATATTTAGTGCCGTGACGTGAAGATAGCACCAGTTAAAACCAGGAGGAACTTTTTTGCGTCTTTGAGGATTTTGTAAATATTAGAAAGTTGTTTATTATCTCGTATCGCTAGCATTAAGAAGCCTAAATATTTGCCGCTATTGTCTTTAAATAAATCGGATACACAAGCGATAGAAACATAATTGCGACTTTACATTGGATCTGCTTGTGGGTTAGCCAGCATCACCTTGAGTTTTTTGATTCTGGCTAGTGTGGGAGTGTCTTTGCATAAGTCATAGTCAATTAAAAGTTAATGATGTCAAGTCAAATTTTCTGGTAATTCTTGAGTAGACTGGCAATAAGAGCTAGAAAAATTTTTGATATCTATGAGCATTAGTACTAACTTACAGCCAATGGGTATTACTGCGGGGTCTTTACGCAGAGTACATCACATTGCCTTAAACGTAAAAGACATGGAAGCTTCGCGACATTTTTATGGCAATATTTTAGGACTTCACGAACTTAAGGGTGATGAAGTACCAGAAACCTTAATTGAGTTAGTTGCAGCTGGTAAAGTTACCAATTTTGCTACCCCAGATGGCACAATTCTCGATTTGTTTTGGGAACCAGATTTATTACCGCCAGATCCCAATCCAGAAAGGGGATTTACTCGCGCCAATCATTTAGCTTTTGATATCGATCCGCGCAGCTTCGATCGCGCTGTAGAAATCCTCAAACAAAATCAGGTAAATATAGCTGGTGATATAGTAAGCCGCCCTACTGGTAAAGGATTTTATCTCTACGATCCCGATGGTTTTATAGTTGAAATTCGCTGCGATCCCTTACCTGAATCTTAATTAAGTTAAATTTTTTAGTTGACTGTGAAGCGATCGCTTCTGCTATGTTCGAGAAAAAGTTTGGCGGCTACTTGTGTAAATTGACATTTCGAGATAATCTTTCGTAGAAAATAATATTTTCTGGCTAGCTTTAGATACAAAATAGACAAATCTATCTCCACAAGAACAAAAAATCCTTTTAGCCAGGTAAGATAATGATTTTGTCTGTTTATCTAATTTTGGTCAAATAAACTATAGTGCGATCGCTATTATCCAAGCTATCGGCAAGACTAGCCTAAGATGCTGGGATGATTTATCCCACAAAAAATCTTTTGTACCCAGCTTTAATGAGGGTTTTAGGCGATATTTCGTCGCCTGAGAAACTCACCTCACGGGTTCGGGTTTGGGAGCTTAAAGCGATTTGATTTATCCAACCCATTAAGTTGCCTGCTACTACATACAGACGCAGATTACCAAAAGTCTCACAGACACATCAAATAATGCAGAATTATTTTCTTTTTTCGCACCTATTTGCCTGGAATTCTTACCAAGACAATCGAGCTTCCGCATCCAAAACCGTTAACTCTGCTATTCATAAACTCAAGCGAGCTTTAGTCTTATTCCTGTTAGGCTTGACGTTTTTTTGTAGTATTAGTATTTTAATTTTTAATCGGCATCAGCCAGTTGCAGCCACAGAAGTTCCAGTCGAACATCAATCTGAAGCTGTTACTAATATAGCGACTGGCGATTACGCTCCGCGATGGGGCTTACAAGCAGAGGGGTCGCCTGCCGAGGCTTCCTCGGCAGTTTATGAACCCCGTCCTGAAGTGAATTCAGGTGACAGCCCCTCCACTGGCAAAGCCAATCGCTGGCAGATACTCGATTATGATTTACCCTCGAATCCTCAAACTGCAATTACCGCTCAAATACCAGTTTCTAATTCGAGCGCGACACCGATCGACAAAATTCCCAAACATCTTAATAACTTTAAAACAGAAGAAACTTTAAGTGAAAACAAAACATTGTCTAGAGAGCATAGACTAGTTAACACTGCAACTAGAGAAACCCCATCGTTCGGTGAGGCAACTTCTTCTAAGTTTGTCGATATAGAAAATAGAAAGCCGCAATCTCCAACTTCGTTAGCCAAACAACTTGCCATCGAACTTCCTCCCTTGTCTTCTCCAGAAAAATATCTTCCCGAGACATTTGATGGCTATATTTGGCCCGCACGAGGAAGTTTTACTTCTGGCTATGGCTGGCGCTGGGGAAGACTGCATCAGGGAATTGATATTGCTGCACCCGTTGGCACGCCAGTTATGGCAGCAGCAGCAGGCACGGTGATTGAAGCCGAATGGAGTTCGGGCGGTTATGGTAACTTAATTAAAATACAACACTCTGACGGTAGTATTACTGTGTATGCTCACAATAATCAAATTTTGGTTAGTGTCGGTCAGCAGGTCGAACAGAATCAACAAATAGCCGAAATGGGTAACACGGGTAACAGCACTGGTTCTCATCTGCACTTTGAAATACATCCCAGCGGCGATTTGGCAGTCGATCCGATGATCTTTTTGAGCAATAGATAAATAGATGAAAGGGAAAACCGAGCGAGAAAAAATGCTCGATGGCGAGTTGTATTTAGCTAAAGATGATGAGCTAGTTCAAATGCACCTTGCTGCCCTGAGACTACTTCATACTTTTAATAATTCTCATCCCGATAAATTAGATAAACGCTCGGAAATTATTTCTCGTTTATTAGGCAGTATTGGTTTGAATGCCGAGATTAATCCTCCATTTTATTGTGATTATGGCTGTCATATTTTTGCTGGTGATAATTTGTACGTTAACAGCGATTGTGTAATTCTCGACTGCAATACAGTATATCTGGGAGACAATGTTTTACTGGCACCAAAGGTGCAAATTTATACGGCATATCATCCTATAGAACCCGAATTGAGGTTAACTAATAAAGAATTGGCAAAACCCGTCATAATTGGCAACAATGTCTGGTTTGGTGGGGGTGCGATTGTTTGTCCTGGAGTATCAATAGGCTCGAACGTAACTATCGGTGCTGGTAGCGTAGTTACCAAAAATATTCCCGATAATGTTGTTGCTGTTGGTAATCCCTGTCGCATTATTAAAGAGATTTAATAGGGGTTCTTTAAGGCAGATGTACTTTGTTTCTAACTTAAATTAACAAGAGAACATCTGCCTTCTGCCTTCATTTAATCTCGATTGCAGCGGTCGCCCGTTTCGAGATCGAACCAGTGAATTTTTTGACTCGGTAATGTTAAGTGAATACGATCTTCATCCCATTGGCGATCGCTCGGTAGCAAGACTCTCAGGGTAATATCTGGTTCGACGCGGACGCTAATTAACTTTTCTTTGCCTAATTGCTCGACTAAAAAGACTTTACCCGCAATCGAGTTGCTGTCTTCTGGTGTAGCCAAATAAATATCTTCAGGACGAATACCGAGCAACATTTGTGGTGGATTGATAGCTAGATGTGGCAGAGGAAGTTTATAGTTACCTAAAAATGCCGTATTGCTCTCGCATTTTACCGTTAGTAAATTCATTTGCGGACTGCCAACAAAACTAGCCACAAATTCGTTAGCAGGATGGGAATAAATGCGACTGGGGCGATCGAGTTGTTGAATCGAACCCCTACTTAACACGGCGACTTTGGTAGACAGGGTCATCGCTTCGGTTTGATCGTGGGTAACATAAACTACGGGTTTGTTTTGTTCTTTAAATAACTGTTTCATCTGCGCTCTTACCTGTTCTCTTAGTAAGGCATCTAAGTTACTCAAAGGTTCGTCTAACAAAAATACATCGGGATCGCGGACTAAAGCTCTGGCTAAAGCTACCCGTTGACGTTGTCCCCCAGACATTTGACCTGGTTTGCGGTCTAAAATACTGTTTAGCTCTAGTTGATTGGCAGCGTCGGTAACTCGTCGATTAATCTCTTCCTGGGGCAGTTTTCGCAGTCTGAGGGAGGTGCTAATGTTTTCTGCTGCTGTCATATGGGGATATAGAGCGTAACTTTGAAACACCATTGCCATGTTGCGATCGCCTGGAGGAACGCGGTTGATATTTTTCCCGCTGATAATAACTCTACCTTTGGTTGGTGTTTCCAAACCCGCAATCAAGCGTAACAAGGTCGATTTACCGCATCCCGAAGGACCTAACAAAGTCAAAAATTCCCCATCATCAACCGTTAGAGAAATATCTTTAACGGGAATAACGTCGGGACGATATTGTTTTTGCAGATTTTGTAATTCTAAACTTGCCATCAGTTAAAAATCGATTAATATAGACCAACTTCTACAATAAAAAGGTAGCCGAAAAGGTAGAAAGTGCGATCGCAATGGCAGTAACGATACAACAATTAACAAAGTGGAAACAGCAACATAGATCGATTGTGTGTTTGACTGCATGGGATTATAGTCTGGCACGAGTTTTAGATAAAGCAGGAGTAGACTTGATTTTAGTCGGTGACTCTCTAGCAATGGTAGGCTTGGGTCATGCCAATACCTTACCCGTGACTTTAGATGAAATGATCCATCATGCTAAAGCAGTGTGTCGGGGAGTCGAACGAGCTTTGGTAGTTTGCGACTTGCCTTTTATGAGCTATCAAGCTAGTATTTCGCAAGCTATTAAGGCGGCAGGGAAAGTTTTAAAAGAAGCAGGTGTCTCGGCGGTAAAACTTGAAGGCGGACATCCTCGTATTATCGATACTGTAGCCGAGTTAACCGCAATTGGCATTCCTGTTATGGGTCATGTCGGTTTGACTCCTCAATCAGTACGTATCCTTGGTTACAAACAGCAGGGCAAAACCGAAGTCGCAGCTAATAAAATTATCGATGAAGCGATCGCTTTAGAGCAAGCTGGCGCATTTGCGATTATCCTCGAACACATTCCTGGCGAACTAGCAGCCACCATTACTTCCAAGTTAGCAATTCCGACTATCGGTATTGGTGCGGGCAATCAATGTGACGGTCAGGTTTTAGTAACCGCTGACTTGTTAGGTTTATCTGCCAGTCAACCGCCTTTTGCCAAAGCCTATGTCGATCTGACTAAAATTATTACCGATGCCGTTGGCGATTTTAGCCGCGAAGTGCGCGATCGCACCTTTCCCTCAGAAAGTCGATAATTGGTCTATTCGCTATGGTCGGTCTTACTTTAATTAGTTAATTCTAGAAGTAGTAGCCCGTTTATTCCAATTTGCCAGGTAAGTTAAATTTGTTCGAGCACCAAAATAGCATTTGTGGAAATTGCCAACAACTAGAAAAAATTTGTCTACGCTACTCACTAATTCCAAACCTCTACTAATTTTTGCAGGTGTTCTGGTTGGTGGGTTGCCATTAAAGAAAAACGTATGCGACTAGTGGGAACAGTAGGAGGACGAATTGCAGGGGCAAATATTCCCGCTTCCTGTAAAGTATGCGATCGCTCTAAAGCTGCTTGAGGTGAAGCTAAACCCAGACAAATAATTGGTGATTCTGAAGAAAATAAATCGGCTTGGGGTAAATGTCGCTGTAAATATTGACGATGACTTATTAGAGTTTCGCGTCTTTCTGGTTCTTGTTTGACAATAGCGATGGCTGCCAGGGCTGCTGCAGTATCGGCAGGAGAAAGTCCTGTAGTGTAAATCCAGCTTGGGGCGCGATTGCGTAGAAAATCAATGAGATTGGCACTACCAGCTACATAACCGCCCAAACTACCTAAAGCTTTACTAAGGGTGCCTACTTGAATTAATTCTGCACCAGTAAGGTTAAAGTGTTCGACACAACCCGCACCAGTTTTACCTAAAACACCAGTAGCGTGGGCTTCGTCGATTAATAACATACACTCAAACTCTTGCGCGATCGCGCTTAATTCTGACAAAGGGCATAAATCTCCATCCATACTAAAAACGCTATCTGTAGTAATCAAACAACGTCGATATAGAGAACGTTTGATTGTTAGTTTGTGGCGTAAATCGTTTAGATCGCAATGATTGTAGTTAATTAAAGTAGCACCACTTAGTTTGCCACCTGCTTTTAAACTGGAGTGATTGTAGACATCACCTAAGATCAAATCTCTGCTGCCAACCAAAGCTGCGATGGTACCTATATTTGCCAAATAACCAGAACTAAAAACTAAGGCGGCTTCAGTTTGTTTTAATTGAGCGATCGCTCGTTCCAACTGTTGGTGTAACTCGCGGTGTCCACTTAGCAAACGCGAACCAGTACTACCAGTACCATAATCTTGCGTGGCTTCTATAGCAGCTTGAATTAATCTTTTGTCTCCTGCCAAACCTAAATAGTCATTACTGGCAAAGTTAATAACTTTTCGTCCTTCTAGATTAATTACTGCCCCAGGACGACCTTTAATTGTTTTTACCGAACGATACCAGTTTGCATGATGAATAGTTGCTAGAGCTTTTTCTAACCAACTATAGGGACTTTTAGCCATATATCAGCACAAAGATTTTAGATTAGAGCGGTATTTTTATTTATTAATTTTGTGTAAAATACATTTTTAACACTTCGGTTGTTGAAAGCGATAAATATCTTCAATAACTTTTACCCAACCATCGGCAACTGATTCTAAAATGCGATCGCCCTTTTCTTTAGTAGCGGCTTTAGCATCACCCATAACGCCACTCTTACTCAATTCTTTAGTCAACCAAGCAAAGGGTAGTTTACCTTCCATACTCAACAAACTATCTTTTGGCAATCCTTGAGGATATTCGGTTACGGCGCGATCCATTTTTACCTGTTCTGGTAACAAAGACAGCATAATGCTGGTTTCGGCATCTCCTGCATGAATGCCTAACTCTTTTTCTTGAGTCGACAGAAACTCTCCAGCTACATGAGGTACTTTCCAAGTAAATAAGGGAAATACGGCGAAATCTTGCTTTTCTTGGTGAATATCTCTGGCAGCTATTTCCATAATCTGTGGTTGTCCGCCATGAGAATTCATTAAAACCAGTTTGCGAAATCCCGCTTGATAGATACTATCTGCCACTTCTTTAATTACTGATAACAAAGTAGCGGCACTTAGAGTAATCGTGCCTGGAAACTGCCAGTGTTCGTTAGATTTTCCATAGTAAAGACATGGTAAGGCATAGGCAGGAATATTGTTATTTAGTTTACTCAAAGCTTTACCCAATACCCCTACGCTAATGGCAGCATCAACGGCTATGGGTAAATGAAATCCGTGTTGTTCGATCGCACCAACTGGCTGAACGATTACCACATTCTCCTTGTCTGGCATCTCTGCAATTTCATTCCAGGTTAAATAGGAAAAGTATCGTTCTGGCGGAATAAAACCGTGCATCATGGTGGAATAATTATTTCAAAGTTCTACGAATACAGCTGTTAGTCTATCAGATGAACCGTATCTAAATTTAGTGTCAAAGTCTTTATAAGACCGAATTTAAAAGGATATAAGCGAACAAAATCTTGTCTTAATTATAGTGTTCGTAATTTTCTATTCTCTATTTTTTATTCTTAATTTTCAACAACAGATCGTAAAAAGGTTGCCAATCATTCGCTGCGATAATTGGTTGCCATACCGATTCTATTACAGGACGTAGTAAAGCTGTCTGTGGATTGAATTTTTTCAGGCGATCGCCAACTGATTCCATCTCCTCTACGGCTAATTTGTTCAAACAAAGATGATATGTACTGCACCAGCGTTCGCTAACTTGTTTACTAAATTCAGTCTTTTCTAAAATTAGCTGACTTTCTTGCCGCCAATCATAATTAAAACCACTTGCTAGTTCGGCAAAAAACGCATGATAGCCAATATCTGTATCGCTTAGTAGTTTAATAGTCTGAGTAAGTAATTCTTCAGCCAGAGAAACGGGTAACTCTGCAAAACCCAATTTTTGCAACATCAATTTTTGATACTCCGACTGATAACTATCTTCAAACTGTGCCAAACCTGCTTCTAAATCCGATTGAGAAATTATTGCCTTCAAAGGTATTTGCAGCATTTCTAAATTGTGCTTGCAAATTAGCGGTTGATTGCCATAGCTGTAGAGTCTACCATAGTCAAAATATGCGGCTGTAAACTGCGGATCGTAGGTAGGAATAAAAGCGTAAGGACCATAATCGAAACTTTCTCCTGTTATCGACATATTATCTGTGTTCAATACGCCATGACAAAAACCTGCTGCCATCCACTGTGCGACCAACCGTCCCGTTCTTTCTACCAATTCGGCATAAAATTTACTGTATTTTTCTTCGGTGTCTGCCAAATGAGAATAATAAATTTTGATAACGCTATCTAATAACTTTTCAATCAAATCCGAACGCTGAATATAATGCAGTCTCTCAAACGTGCCAAACCGAATATGCGATCGACTCAATCTAACCATTACCGAAGAACGAGTTGGAGAAGGTTCGTCACCACGCCATAAAGATTCTCCCGTTTCAATCATGCTCAAACAGCGAGAAGTTTTAACTCCTAACTGAAACAAAGCCTCGGCTGCTAATATTTCTCTAACTCCACCTTTTAGAGTTAATCTGCCATCAGCAGTACGAGAATAGGGCGTTCTTCCCGAACCCTTAGTTCCCAAGTCATAAAGCTTGCCGTCTGTACCTCTTACCTGTCCGTATAAAAAACCCCTGCCATCACCAAGATAGGGATTATATTGTCCAAACTGATAGCCATGATATCTTAAGGCTAAAAACGGACGCATTCCTTGAAACTTACCAAATGCTTCAATGAAATCAGCATCGCTAACTGTTTGAGAATTTAATCCTATTAAAGGCAACAAAGAATCATTACGAAACCGCAAAATATGCTGGGGAAATTCGGCTGCTGGTACTAAATCGTAGTAATCATCTCCCAAAGTTTCGATCGCCAATTCATAATCGAGATTTAAAATTGGATTAGAATTATTTTTAATCATATAACTCTTAATTTAATAGTAAAAATAGCTAAATCTCGTCAGATAGGCGATCGCCTTTAATTTTTGGCTAGCGATCGAGCAAACTAAGTTTGACCGTCAGACTACCTATTCATACTTTAGAAATATAGCGTAGTTTAAAAAACAATGATAAGATCGATATTAAGTAGTAATTAGATAGGAAATCTTTTGAGAAGACCGAGAAGAAAAAAAATTATCAAGCCATTCCAAAAATCTGAAAAATATAAAGTAAACAATAAAATTAATGCCGAGCGCGTCAGGATAATAGACAGCGAAGGCGAACAGATTGGTATCCAACCGCTATCAGATGCCTTAACGCTAGCAGAAGAAAGCAAGTTGGATTTGGTAGAAATAGCACCGAAAGCTTCTCCGCCAGTATGTAAGCTGATTGACTACGGCAAGTTTAAGTATCGTCAACAAAAGAAACAGGCAGAAGCGAAAAAGAATTCGGCGGAAAATACTCTCAAAGAATTAAAATTAAGATACTGCACCGATACGGGAGATCTCGATACCAAACTGCGTCATGCACGCAAATTTCTCTCTAAAGGAAGCAAAGTTAAATTCTCTATGAGATTTAGAGGTAGAGAAAAAGCGTTTGTTCATAAAGGCAAAGAAAAGCTAGAAAATATAGTCGAACGGCTTTCTGATGTTGCCGATGTAGACGAACTAAATTCTAGAAGTAGAAGTCTAATGTATCTTACTCTAGCACCTAACTAATTTTATTTTGTATAGTTTGCTAGATTGAGTATTTTTCAAAAATTAATATCAAAGGTTTTGTAATTTTTACAAAACCTTTTCTTTTTGTCTTAACATCTAAAGCTAAAGTTTTTTTGATATAGCAAAACCCCAAGTGAAATCAGTCTCAAGATATATTTTGCTAAAAATATCTCGATCTAATATTGAAATATAAAATGTCATAAATTTAAACAAGACGATGAAAAATAATCATCTACTAGTAGCTTTAAGCACTGTAGGACTTACTTTAACTTGTGGAACGGCTTTTGCTAATGAAGATAATATTCCTTTAAATGACCAAGTTCGTTTTATTGGAGAATTAGAGTCAAGAAGTTCGGATAATTGGAATTTTAATACTAACGAAAGTACTTTTGGAGAAGAAGCTTATTTGCTTCAAATGTCACAACCCGATGTAAGATTGATCGAGCAAGATCGTTCGAGATGGGGTAACGATGGTGATGGACGCAATTACTCTATTTTGGTAGATGTTTATAATAGTGACGAAGAATAAATTTTTTGTTTTTTGATAATTTCGGTACTAGCTAACAAATTTCACCAACAAAAACTGTAGAATTACGTTAAACAGGTTAAGACCTCGATCGGTCTTGGTAGATAAAAGGCAGGAAGTAATAATTTTACGTTAAGGTTCTAATATTCTCTGGTACTGTTATATTTTAATGTTAGAATTTATACAAACGCAATTATTTTGGTTAGAAAGATATGCCGATCGCCTGGTTTCTACTCAACTAACCCATCTCAGCATCGTTAGTTTGGGAATTATTTTTGTAGCAGGATTGTTAACTAGTCTTACCCCCTGTATGTTGTCGATGCTGCCGATTACGGTTGGCTATATTGGGGGTTATGAGTCTCAGGGAAGATTGCAGGCTGCGGCACAGTCAATGTGGTTTGCTTTTGGTTTGGCAACAACGCTAGCAGCGTTAGGTATCGTTGCTACTTCTGTAGGTAAGGTTTACGGACAGATAGGTATTGGACTGCCAATATTTGTAAGCTTGGTGGCGATCGCCATGGGACTTAATTTACTAGAAATTTTGCCTTTGCGTTTTCCTTCATTAGGTGCAACCGACTGGATTGGCGAAGATTTACCTAGCGGAGTGCGTTCTTATTTAATCGGTTTAACTTTTGGCTTAATTGCTTCTCCATGTAGTACGCCAGTTTTAGCAACTTTACTCGCCTGGGTAGCTGCAACTCAAGATTTAGTAGTTGGTGCGGGTTTACTAGTTGCTTATGCTATTGGCTATGTTGCCCCCTTAGTTTTAGCAGGAACTTTTACGGCTTCGATTAAAAAACTCTTAGAACTGCGCCGTTGGTCTAGCTGGATAAATCCCGTAAGTGGTGCTTTATTGTTAGGTTTTGGTATATTTTCTTTGTTAACTCGCGTTAGTAGCGCGATCGCTTAACAATGAGCAATGAACAATGAGCAGTGTTAAATGCTAAATGCTAAATGTCTTTTTTCTAAAGCCTAAATTACTTTCTACTTTCTACTTTTTATAAATGTCGGATTCTAATTCTCTGTCACCCCGTTCTCTGTTTCGCCGTTTTGTTGGCATAATTGCCGATTTGCGTTTGGCGATTGTCATGCTGCTGGTAATTGCCGTATTGAGTATTGCAGGTACGGTTATCGAACAGGGAGAATCTCTAACTTTCTATCAGCAAAACTATCCCGAATCCCCTGCTTTATATGGCTTTTTAACGTGGAAAGTCATTTTAGCCTGGGGTTTAAATCATGTTTATAGTACCTGGTGGTATTTATCTTTACTGGTTCTATTTGGCACTAGCCTAACCGCCTGTACTTTTACTCGTCAGTTGCCAGCCCTAAAAGCTGCCCGTAAATGGAAGCACTATCAACAATCCCGTCAGTTTGAAAAATTAGCTTTGAGTACGGAGTTAGATTCTGGTTCCCTTAAAACTCTTGCACCTTTATTAGAACAAAAAAACTACAAAGTTTTTCAGCAAGATAATGCTATTTACGCTCGTAAAGGTATTATCGGACGTATTGGACCGATTATCGTTCATGCAGGGATGTTAATCGTTCTCGCTGGAGGAGTTTGGGGCATATTTACGGGGTTTTTCGCCCAAGAGATGATTCCTAGCGGTAAGTTTTTTCAGGTGAGAAATATTATCGAAGCAGGACCGTTAGCCACCGCGCAAATTCCTACCGACTGGGGAGTAAAAGTAAATCGCTTTTGGATTGACTATACAGAAGATGGCGCGATCGATCAATTTTATTCCGATCTTTCGGTAATAAGCGACTGCGGTGAAGAATTAAAACGCCAGACAATTTATGTCAATCAACCCTTACGCTACGACGGGGTTACTTTCTATCAAACCAATTGGGCGATCGCGGCAGTTAGAGTTCGACTCAACAACAGCCCCATTTTTCAGTTACCGATGGCTAAATTAGAAACATTAGGCGGCGGTAACATCTGGGGAACCTGGTTGCCCATCAAACCCGATCTCAGTAAAGGGGTTTCGTTGTTGGCACAAGACTTACAGGGTACTGTTTTAGTCTACGATCGCTCTGGAAAATTAATTAATGCAGTCCGTATTGGTCAGAGTATTGTTGTCGATGACATTAATCTCCAGCTAATCGACGTAATTGGCAGTACGGGTTTACAAATTAAAGCCGATCCTGGCGTTCCCATCGTTTATAGCGGCTTTGCCCTGTTGATGTTGGGTGTCGTAATGAGCTATTTTTCCCACTCGCAAATTTGGGCGTTAGAAACGGAAGATAATTTTTATTTTGGTGGTAAAACCAATCGCGCTCAGGTCACTTTTGAAAGAGAAATTATTGGTATTATCGAACAGTTAGAAGAATCATCCGTTAGCGAATCAGTTACAGAACCAAGCAAATCGACAGTTTGATTAATTGTGTCATCTTTCTCGTACTGAAGTAGTGGAGATTCCGTGGCTAGAAAGGCAAGCGAAATTGTTCGTAATTTCTATTTACTACACGAGGTCATGGTGGTTTGAGTTTAAAAATGCTATGGGAAAAATTATCAGGAAAATTTTAGGTGGCTTTGGTACTCTATCGGGGGCGAGTTATCCTTTAAGAGCATTGTTGACTTTTAAAAGGCATCCCCGTCTATGGAAATTTATTGCCGTCCCAATTTTGGTTAATTTTGTTGTGGCGATCGCGCTGTATGGAGGCTTACTTTTTTTTGGTTGGCAAATTGTTAACGGGCTAGAAATGGATTTGGCTTTATGGCTCGATAGAATAACTACTAATTTACCGCAATGGTTGTCTTTTTTGGAATATGCCATTACAGGATTGTTCTTTGTACTGCGCTTTATTTTAATAATAATTTTATTGGTAGCTACGGGATTTGTTCTCACCCAATTTGGAGTTTTGCTTGGCGCACCTTGGTACGGTCAACTATCAGAACAGTTAGAAAAAATTCGCACTGGTAAAGTAGAAATTATTGAAATTAATATCGTCAGCGATTTAGGCAGAGCAATTTTATACGAACTAAAAAAATTAGTTTTAATAGCCATAGTAGGTATCCCTTTACTTGTATCGGGTTTATTTCCAGGTGTGGGAACCGTTATTTCTACTGTTGGCTCTTTTATCTTAACCGTTACTATTGTTAGTCTCGATTTTCTCGATTCTCCTCTCGAAAGAAGGAGACTGCGCTTTCGTCACAAACTGTCAATTGTCGGGCGTAGTTTACCCGCTAGTGCGACGTTTGGTGTAGTTTGTCTGGGCTTGATAAGTATTCCCTTAGTAAATCTAGTAACTATTCCTTTGTGTGTCGCTTCGGGAACTTTATTTGTCTGCGATCGCATCTTACCAAGATTACCCAGGCATTATTTTCTCAAAAGTTGAAAGGTTAATAGTTGACAACAACTAAAACCCAAAAAAAGGCTCTACCAATTGGGCAGAGCAATATTAAAGGGACACCATCGTTAACAGACCATGCCTGTGCTAACCGCATTTCGCAGGCACAAGCAAAATAGGCTATTTATCGCGCAAAAAAAGATATTTGCTAAATTTAAGCCTCATTTTCGATGTATATGAATAAAAGAGCCATAGCAACCCCAGCACCCACCAAGCCGACTAAAGGAACCATTGCTACGGGAAGCCAAGCTGCTGCATAATCGCCAATCATATTTTTTTTTCCTATTTTGTATTAAAACGTTGACAACTTGGATATTACTGCGAACATAGGTATGATTTGGCTAGTTATAAAGATTCTTAACAAAAATAGGGCTTAAACCAAGTTAAAGTGGTGCTATTTCAAGGATTTGTAAAATATTATTATCTAAGGAGAAATCAAATTTTATGGACGAATATACTTCAATTCAACCTGCTGCTGGAGATCCTCAAAGAGGAAATCTAGCAACCCCTTTAAATTCATCCGATTTTAGCAAGACTTTTATTGGCAACCTTCCTGCTTACCGTTCGGGATTATCTCCATTTCGTCGGGGTTTAGAAGTTGGATTGGCTCACGGATATTTTATCTACGGTCCTTTTTTAGTATTGGGTCCCCTACGGGATACGGCGAGTGCTGACATTGCTGCTTTCTTGTCTTCCCTGGGTTTGATAACAATTCTGACTTTATGTCTATCTTTGTATGCTAACGCCATGGGCGGAGAACCAGTTGCTACAGTAACTACTCCCGAAATTCCTGAAGGTTTAAAAACTAAAGAAGGCTGGAGTGAATTTGCCAGTGGCTTCTTCGTTGGTGGCGTAGGTGGAGCGTTCTTTGCCTATTTCTTGTTATCTACGGCATATATTGGGAATATTCAAGAACTAATTCCTGGTCTTTAATAGATTTTTGGTATTAAGTACCACAAAAACAACAGTTCTTTAATCTCAATTTTGAAAATAGATTTCAGCCCAGAGGTATCTCTGGGCTTTATTATTTAATTAATACAATTTACATCAGACTTTTTTGGTTGCAGATTACTCTGTAGTCAAGCGCAGTTTACAATTTTCAAAACGAAACCATATCTAGCGTAGTTAATCAAACTAACTTTACATTATGCTTAAACGCCTTATTCCTCCAATATTATTGCTTGTATTTGCCGTTTTTTCTCTGGCAATGCCAGTATTCGCTACTGGAATTTCCGATCTACCCAATCCCAATACTGAAGATGTTTGGGTCGTAGATACAGCCGATGAAATTAGCTTTTCTAATGAAAGCAAATTAACCAGTACCTTTAAAAAATTAGCTAAAGAGACTGGTCAAGAAGTCAGGATGGTAGCTATTCGTCGCTTGGATTATGGAGAGACAATCGATAGTTTGGCTGACAAACTATTTACTACTTGGTACGATAAATCGGAAAGAGCCAATCAAACTCTACTAGTTTTAGATACCCTAACTAATAACGCAGCCATTCGTACTGGCGAGAAAGCTAAAAAGTTAGTCAATGAAGAAATAGCTAAAAGCTTAGTCAATGACACTGTAGGCTACGATCTTAGAACGGGTAATAAATACAATCAGGCTTTTCTCGACTCCAGCGATCGCTTAGTAGCAGTGTTATCAGGACAAGAAGATCCAGGACCGCCAGAAATAGTTGATAACGTTCAGGTTGAAGGTACGTTTACCAAAGCCGAAGATACCAAGCAAGGTATTTCGGCAGCTTGGATTATTGGCTTTCTAGTTTTAGCAACCATAATTCCTATGGCTACTTATTTCTGGTACGTTAGCGGCACTTAGTCTTGAATGTATTCTTCGTTGTTAATTAACGCATACTCAGCCCTGGCAAACTCCCGACCCAAATATGCCGCATGATCCAACATGGTAATAGGACAGGGTTGAGGTTCTTCTATAACCTTGACGCACAATTCTTTAGCGGTTCTGCCTACATAAAGTTTGGTTGCCTGACGTTCGATTTTTTTCCCTCTAGCGGCAATCACTTTACCCGTTTCGGGGTCTACTGCCAAACCTTTGTCATTAATAATGTTGGTATAGTGTTTGGCGCAGATTAATCCCGCTTGGCGGTCTAAATAAATAATATAATATCCTCCTGGGTCTAGCGCGATCGCCCGTTTAGAAAGTTTATCATCTATAGCTTTAAGTTCTTGAGTATCAATAGTAGTCGGCATCAAAATCTAACAGTTTATAAATACATCAATACTTATGATAGTAGGTTGGAGTATTCAATAATTGATAATTAAGAATGGATAATGAATAATTGTCGATTATCAATTGTTCATCGATCGATTACTTAGACCGTTATTGTTCGTAGTCGCTGTCTATTTCTACCTCAAGAGTATCTTCATCGACACGCACGTACAGAACGTTGGGACGACAACAAACCTGACAGTCTTCGGTATATGTTTGCTGTATTCCCCCACTAATATCGACAAAGGTAGTATTGGGTTCGCCACAAAAAGCGCAAATATATTCAGATGTGGTTTGCATTAGTAAGTTTTGGGTAAATTGATTTAACTCTATTCATACTATTGACAGAAAAGAATTTCTGATAAAATACTTTTTTTAGTTCTCAATACCGATAGCGATTCAGTTGCAAACACCAATATTTTTAATCGAAATATTAATTAGATGCTTGTTAACATTAGCACTTATACTTCTTTGACATTACTGCTTAATTCTTCACTATCGGCAGAGCAATATTGTTGAATTGCCAGACAACATTCTTCCACAGAAGCTCTAGCTTTCATTGCCTCTACTAAAGCTTGATAAGATTTTTGATGTCTTTCTAACAAATTAGTAGCCTGTAACCTCGCCCAGCGTTCTTTTTGTGGATAGGCTTTTTTTTGCAAACCTGCTAGAGTTAAGGCTTTTCGTAATTGAGCGCGATCCTCAGCACCGCCTTTAGCGTCACCGTGTTGCATTTTTTCTGCGGCAATTCCTGCCATCCATACCGTACAACAGCGATCTAGAGTCAAACGCATCTGTTCTAAATCGAATGGCTTATCTGTCAGAGCTTCCGTATCGAACTCTACACCGCCATTACCCAAGCGACCTTGTTTGATTACTTCCCAAGCTGTTAGGGTATAGCCAGTAATGGGAATACCCAAAAAATAAGCGGTTAAAAAATGACCCGCTTCGTGTTCGATAATTCGTTGGCGTTGTTCTTTGGTGGCAAATAAATCGAGCAACAAACTAACTCCCCGACTATCGCAGGTTAGAGTGTCTACCGTTGCTAAACCCAATATTCCAAAGGTAGCGGCAGCAGGTATGTAGGGAGATATATCGAATAAAGGACCTAGTAAAGTAAACATGGTCATGGTAAAAATCCCGATCGCGATTAAATTTAAAGCGGTTTGTGGCATTTTATTTGTCCCGTTCAGCTATAAGTAATTATTAAGAAGTGTAAATTAAATTAATTAGATTGTAGCTAAAGGTAAGGGCGATTCGCGAATCACCCTTACCTGAATTTTCTTGATGAGATGCTCGTACAAATATATATAGAAGTTTTTATGTCCCAAGCAAAATTAAAACCCTGCGAATTATGTCAAAATCTTAGCGATATACGCTATCGCATTCAGTATCGAGAAGAAGCCGACTGGGTGTTAGTTTGTCCTCAGTGCTGGCAACAAGTAAGCAAAGATAATCCTTATTATCGCTATGGGGGAACTTGGAAAGCTCGTAAAAAATAATGAGAGGTGAAGTGGAAGACGATTAACTTTCGGTAAGTTTATGAGTCAAAATTAAGTTATATAGATAACAATTTTCCGATCTAATTCTTATAAAATATGACTCCTACAGTTTTGATTACGGGCGCATCTCAAGGTATTGGTAAATCTACCGCATTGCTATTTGCTCGTCGTGGTTACAATACAGTTATTGCCTCACGTACTGCCAGCGAACTCAATGCAGTTGCTAAAGAGATTGAAAGTTTGGGCGGTGAAGTATTAGCTATTCCTACAGATACACGCGATCGCGCCGCCGTAGAAACTCTCGTTGCTAAAGGTATAGAACGCTTCGGTCAGATCGATGTTTTGATTAACAATGCAGGTATATGCATGAGTGCGAGTATGGCACAAACCAGTATTGAAGATTGGGAAAAAATTATTAACACCAATCTTTGGGGCTATATTTACGCAATTAAAGCCGTATTGCCCCAAATGCTGGAGAGAAAACAGGGCAGCATTATCAATGTCGGTTCTTTTGGTGGTAAAGTACCTATGCCAAATATGACTGCTTACTGTACTAGCAAACATGCGATCGTTGGCTTAACCGAAACGATGCGAATCGAACTAGAACCACAAGGCATTCATGTTAGCGGCGTACATCCTAGCGTTACTAAAACTGATTTTTTAGAAAGAGCCGTTTTTAGAGATAAAGATCCTCAAAAAGAAAAACAGCGCCGCCAAGATATGGAAAAATTTATTGAAAGTCCCCTTGCTAGCGAGTCAGAAGATGTCGCCAAAGCAATTTGGAAAGCAGTTAAACACTCTCATGGTTCGATAGTTGTCGGTTCGGCTAAGTTTCCTGCTTTCTTCCATCGATTGTTTCCCAGCATGAGCAAAACTATATTGCAAGTGGCTACAAATTTGTGATTAATAAACTTATCGTGCGCCTGCCTAGTTTTGTATGAGATGTTAATAGTTAATGGTTAGTTGAGCAGTCGATCGCGTAACTAATAAAATACTAAATTTTGTTTTTGGCATTAAAGCGACTAGTTTTAACGATAACCAAAAACTAGCGACAAATCTGAGAGCTTTATGAACGAGAATTCAAACAAAATTCATCTTCCCGTAATGGGTTGCGGTACCTGGGCTTGGGGTAATCGCCTACTCTGGAATTACGATAAAAGCATGGATGAGGAGCTACAGGGCGTATTCGATCGCTGCGTCAGTAACGGGGTGACATTGTTCGATACTGGAGATTCTTACGGTACTGGCAGACTAAGCGGACGTAGTGAAGAACTATTAGGTAAATTTGCCAATGAATATAGCGGAGCAAATCGAGATAAAATTTGTCTGGCAACCAAACTCGCTCCCTATCCCTGGAGATTGACTGCTGGTTCGGCAGTTTCAGCAGCAGAAGCTTCGGCAAAACGTATGGGACGAAACATAGATTTAGTGCAAATGCACTGGTCTACAGCCAATTATTTTCCCTGGCAAGAATGGTGGTTTTTAGATGGACTGGCAGATCTATACGAACGAGGACTAGTTGAGGGAGTCGGTTTGTCTAATTATGGTCCTAAAAGACTGAAAGAAATACACCAAAAATTTAGCGATCGCGGCGTTCCCATTACTACTTTACAGGTTCAATACTCCTTGCTTTCTACCAAACCCGTTACCGAACTAGGAGTTAAAGAAGTTTGCGATGAGTTGGGAATTAAACTTATTGCCTACAGTCCTCTATGTTTGGGAATTCTTACGGGTAAATATACAGATAAAAGCACTTATCCCAAAGGACTCAGAGGTTTGTTGTTTAGAAGATTGGTTCCCCAGGCGCGATCGCTATTAAACTGCCTACAGGCGATCGCCGAATCTCGTCAGAAAACCATGTCCCAAGTAGCAATTAACTGGTGTATTGCCAAAGATACAATTCCCATTCCAGGAGCCAAAAACGCCAAACAAGCCCAAGATAACATTGATGCTAAAGATTGGTTGTTAGACAGTGGGGAAGTAGCAGAATTAGACCGCGCTGCGGCTGGTGTAGACAAACCGATGATTCAAAATATCTTTCAAACTCAATAAAAACACAAGCTGCAAGCTGTACGGGTACTATTGCCAATTCAAATACTTTTTTTCGATTTGGTTATGCTAGTTTCTAGTTGCACTCGCCCTTTTTTTCATAACTACAGATGCCATTTAAACTCAATAGTTGGAATCATTGGAATCAACTTCTAGTAAGTCTATCTATTTTAGTTTTTTTGCCTTTACAGTTTCCCCAAGTTTTGCGGAATTACGAACTAATTACTAGCGCAGATCCTGAAGCGATCGCTACTTTAGCGGTAATTCCTGCTATGGGTTATGCTTCGGGAATGCTCGGCAATTTGCTGTTAATGAACTTCTTAGCCGAACAAAAAGAGTTTTGGGGAACCACGGTGCAGGCTGTAGGCATGGTAACTTCAGGAATCGTTCTAACTCAGCTTTTTAGCGTCGGTTTAGTTTCCACATTTTTTTTTATACCTTTTGTAGCGACACTAGCATTAGGTTTAATTTTCAATTACTCAAACTTTTTTTTGAGCAAACAGCCGCTTTGGTCGGAGCGTATCTGGACTACTGGTCGTCTCTGTATGCGGTTAATTGGCATCGCTTTGCTGCCAGTTTTTGCCGTTTTACAATTACACGATGCTTTATTTCCCACATTACCGCAGTGGCCTGGTGCATTAGGTATTGCCTTACTTGCCAGTTTTTTAGTTCTGACCTTAATTCGCCAACAGGCAGAAACTTTTCCTCAATTTTTTGCCGAGAAAAATCAATGGCGACGACGAGTACTCAATCGCAGCGAATGGCTTGATGCCTGGATGAGAAGAGGTTGGCAGGGTTTAGCTGGCTGGACGGCAAATCTGTTATTTATGTTTAGTCCTTTAGCTCAACTAATAAATAGCATTATTCATCCCGACAGCTTGGGCGCACTCTCTCTTACTACTCAGTTTCTCTGTGTCGGCGGTAATTTACTCATGCTTTCTCGTTCGGGAACATTACTTATAGCAGGAAAAGATCGGATTTGGTGCTTTAGCAGTCTTTGGGACACGGCAATGCGAACTGGAATCTTTTTCTGCGTGATGTATTTTCATCTCATTACACCTACTATATTTTTTATCTATTCTTGTTTGGTTGTCGGATATCTGGGATTTATTTACATCATGGCGAAGCGAGAATACGAGAAGGCTTCTCTCATGAGAACTTTTGAGTTTTTACTTCTGGGACGAAGCGATCGAGTTCGAGCCTGACGGGAAACATTAAACATTGAACATCGAACAATAATTATTAAGCAGTTGAAAACGACAAATGCTCAATGTCGTTTCCCTATAGCCCAAAATATCTTTCTACTTCCTACTTTCATAAAGTTTTGCTACGATTTGACAGTTGTTGAGTGATGCTGCTGATTTTTTGACGCAGATTACTCCATAGGTTTTTTAGCCATTCTGGAGTTTTTAACTTTGAATTTGAGGGTGTTTCTGTCGGCAACAAATCTTCGGTAGAATCAGCTTCAATAATTTTTACTGTTTCTGTCTTAGGAAGTTCGATCTCAGCTATTGGTTTTTCTGTTTCTAAATTTTCTTCGGTTTCAATTATTTTAATAGAGGTAGTTTTATTATTTATCTCTGGTTGGGATGAATTTTCTACCTTTTCAGTTTCGCTTATTTCTACCGTTTCGGTTGGAGATACTTTAATTTCGGCTGTAGTCTCTGTTTCTGAATTGTTTTCTATTTTTATTATTTCAACGTTGCTGGCTTTTGGTTCGATTTTAATTGGCTCGGCTTGCTTTGAAGTTTCTATAGTTGTCGGTTCTGATTCTTCAAACCGCTCGGCTTCTTTCGGCTGCGTTGCTTTAGGTACAATTATTGGCTGTTCTTCAATAATTTTAATTTCTCTGTCTTTGTCTTCGTCGGGTTTGATAATTACTGGTGTTTCTACTGGTTGAGTTTTAATTTTACTTTTTGGCTCGATTATCGAACTCGCTTCGGTTGTTGATATCTGTCCCGTTACTAATCTAGCCAGCGCGTCTTGGGCTTTTGGCTCGTAAGTTACTAACCTAACCGTATTATTAAAAGCATTTTCTAAATTATTACCTTCTTCGTCGAGTAGTTCGATCTGTACCCAGTTGTTACCTCGTTCAAATCCTGTTAGATATATTGGTTGCCATTCTTCTAAAATAAAACTTTCACCGTTAATAGTTACTCGAATACGCCAGTCTTTAATATCGTCGTCGGGATTTTCTCTAGCGATAAGATGTAGTGGAGCATTAGTTAGATAAAAATCCAGTAAAATAGGCTCTGCGCCATATGTGCCTTCAGGGCTGTTATAGGTTAATAAAGGAAGATCCGAGCGAGGATTATTGTTGTTAGTTTTTGTTAAAATGTGGAAAGTTGTTTGAGCATAAGCTTCGTCGTTTTTGTAACTTTCATTCCAGGGAAGAACGGCAAACGCTCTTAAGGTATGAGTACCTGGAGCCAAATTTTCTAAAATTATTGGTTCTTCTAGATCGTATATTTGCTGCGCGGGGCGATCGTCTAAAATTAAATTTAGATGGGGTCCCAAACCTAGCTGCTTATCACGATATAATAATAAATTTTCTATTTCTAGCTCTACTTTGACATTAGAATCGTTCAAAATGCGATCGTTTTGAGGAGCGTTAAATTTAACTTGAGGCGTGCGATCGCTTTTTCTGGCTAAATCTAGAACTGTCGTTGGAGGAGCTACTTCAGAAAGCTTACCTGCCCGATTATTAAAAGCTACGGGATTTACGACTGGTATAGTCGGAGAAGACTCAATTCTATCTTTCCCAATTAAGTCGCTTCTTAATTTTCCACAACTAATTAGACTCCAGCCCAAACAAATTAATAATAAAAATATCTTAATAGTTTTCATTGAGGTCGCTCTATAATTTAAAGCCTAATTTTATGGTGTAGGTTCTAATTAATAAACTACATTAAGATGCTTGATTATTTTTACAACTTTTGTTTATTGCTTTTTATTAAGAAACTTTATTTTATATTGATTTTAAAATAAAGTTCGCTATGGCGCAAAGCTAAGTGCATCAATAATTAGCTCGTTATAAAGTTTTATTAAGTATTACCAGATTTGACGATATATCGGTCTTATCATCTATAGTTAATGCCTGTAGCTTTATTAACAACAAAGTACGCAGGTTGAATTTAGCTAAGTTATTTAAAACAGCGATTGCTAATCGCTTGTTTCTCATAAAAAGAAAACCTATTATCAAAATAGGAAAAATTTAAAGTCTATTGCCCTAAGAGGAGAATCCTCATGACAATTAGTCCTCAACAAAAAGGAGAGGAAAAAGTCAAGGTAACGGTTGATGTCGATCCTACTCCTACTTCATTTGAGAAGTGGGGTAAACCAGGTCATTTTGACCGCACTCTGTCGAGAGGTCCCAAAACTACAACTTGGATTTGGAATCTCCACGCAGATGCTCACGATTTTGACAGTCATACCAGTGACCTCGAAGATATATCTCGCAAAATTTTTAGCGCGCATTTCGGTCATCTAGCCGTAGTTTTCGTTTGGTTGAGTGGCATGTATTTTCATGGAGCTCGCTTTTCCAACTATGAAGCTTGGTTAACCGACCCTACCAACATCAAACCTAGCGCGCAGGTAGTCTGGCCCATTGTCGGTCAAGATATTCTCAACGCCGATGTCGGCGGTGGTTTTCACGGTATTCAAATTACCTCGGGTTTCTTCTATCTTTGGAGAGCCTCTGGTTTTACAGATAGCTTCCAACTATACTGCACTGCAATCGGCGGTTTAGTCATGGCTGGCTTGATGATTTTTGCTGGTTGGTTCCACTACCACAAAAGAGCTCCAAAATTGGAATGGTTCCAGAATGTAGAGTCAATGCTCAATCACCATTTAGCTGGTTTGTTGGGTTTAGGCTCTTTAGGCTGGGCTGGTCACCAAATTCACGTATCTTTGCCAATTAACAAACTCTTAGATGCGGGAGTTGCACCTAGTGACATTCCTTTACCCCATGAATTTATTTTAGACCCCAGTAAAATGGCAGAGCTATATCCTAGTTTTGCTGAAGGAATTAGACCTTTCTTTACTTTAAATTGGGGAGTATATTCCGACTTCCTAACCTTTAAAGGCGGCTTGAATCCTGTTACTGGAGGTTTGTGGTTGTCCGATACGGCACACCATCACTTAGCAATTGCCGTACTGTTTATTATTGCTGGACATATGTACCGCACCAATTGGGGTATCGGTCATAGCATCAAGGAAATTTTAAACAATCATAAAGGCGACCCTTTACTATTTGGAGGTAACGGTCACCAAGGGCTGTATGAAGTTTTAACTACTTCCTGGCATGCTCAGTTAGCGATTAACCTGGCTTTGCTTGGTTCTTTAACTATCATCGTGGCGCAACATATGTACGCCATGCCTCCTTATCCCTACATGGCTGTTGACTACGCCACTCAAATATCCTTATTCACTCATCATATGTGGATTGGCGGATTTTTGATTGTCGGTGCGGGAGCGCACGGTGCAATCTTTATGGTGCGTGATTACGATCCCGCTAAAAACGTTAATAACGTTCTCGATCGGGTCATTCGCGTTCGCGACGCAATCATTTCTCACCTTAATTGGGTTTGTATTTTCCTTGGTTTCCACAGCTTTGGTTTATACATTCACAATGACACTATGAGAGCTTTGGGTCGTCCCCAAGATATGTTCTCAGATACTGCAATTCAACTACAGCCCATTTTTGCTCAGTGGGTACAAAATCTCCATACTTTAGCTCCTGGTAATACTGCTCCTACAGCGTTAGAACCAGCAAGTTATGCTTTTGGCGGTGATGTTATTGCAGTAGGTGGTAAAGTAGCTATGATGCCCATTACTTTGGGAACGGCGGACTTTATGGTTCATCACATCCATGCCTTTACCATTCACGTAACCGTATTAATTCTACTTAAAGGCGTACTTTACGCTCGTAGCTCTCGTTTAATCCCCGATAAAATGAATCTCGGTTTCCGCTTCCCTTGTGACGGTCCGGGTCGTGGCGGTACTTGCCAAGTATCTGCTTGGGATCACGTTTTTCTAGGTCTATTCTGGATGTACAATTCCCTTTCCATCGTGATTTTCCACTTTAGCTGGAAGATGCAGTCCGATGTCTGGGGAACGGTGGCACCAGATGGTAGCGTATCGCACATTACATATGGTAATTTCGCCCAAAGTGCTATCTGTATTAACGGCTGGTTACGCGATTTCTTATGGGCGCAAGCTTCTCAAGTAATTAATTCATACGGTACGGCTCTGTCTGCTTATGGCATCATGTTCCTAGCAGGTCACTTTGTCTTTGCCTTTAGCTTAATGTTCCTCTTTAGCGGTCGTGGTTATTGGCAAGAACTTATCGAATCAATTGTTTGGGCTCATAATAAACTTAAAGTAGCACCAGCTATTCAGCCCCGCGCTTTGAGTATTACTCAAGGTCGCGCTGTAGGAGTCGCTCACTATTTATTGGGTGGCATCGTAACTACCTGGGCATTCTTCTTAGCTAGGACTCTTTCGTTTTAGAGTTTCAATCGTGTTTATCAATCTAGCAAGATGGTTAGAGCTTATAGCAAGGGCTATCTATCTTGCCAGATTGGTAACTCAACTATCTAAAGCGGGTTACACCCGATAAATAGCTAAAATGCGGTTGAGATAGTAGTTTTAAATAGCTTCGATTCTCACCGTTTAAGATAAAATTTACGACCTATAATTTTTAAGGTTGTTATAACCGAAAATGAGCAGTTAGCAGCATCAGTCTCATTTTTCATAAATCAGGAGAATTCCACTCATACCTATGGCAACTAAATTCCCGAAATTTAGCCAGGATCTCGCACAAGACCCGACTACCCGTCGTCTCTGGTACGGAATTGCCACAGCTCACGACTTTGAGCTTCACGACGGTATGACCGAAGAAAATCTCTATCAAAAGATTTTTGCCTCTCACTTCGGTCATATTGCAATTATTTTCTTGTGGACGTCCGGAACTCTGTTTCACGTTGCTTGGCAAGGCAACTTCGAACAGTGGATTACAGATCCTTTGAATATTCGTCCGATCGCCCATGCGATTTGGGATCCTCAATTTGGTGATGCAGCAGTTGATGCTTTTACCCAAGCAGGTGCTTCATATCCGGTAAACATTGCTTATTCTGGGGTTTACCACTGGTTTTACACCATTGGCATGACCAACAACCAAGATTTATATCAAGGAGCGATTTTCTTATTAATCCTCTCTTCTTTATTTCTTTTTGCTGGTTGGTTACATTTGCAACCCAAGTTTCGTCCAAGTCTGGCTTGGTTTAAAAACGCCGAGTCTCGCCTCAATCACCACTTAGCTGGTTTGTTTGGGGTTAGCGCTTTAGCTTGGACGGGTCACCTAGTTCACGTAGCTATCCCCGAATCTCGCGGACAGCACGTAGGTTGGGATAATTTCTTATCTACTCCTCCCCATCCAGCAGGCTTGGGTCCATTCTTTAGTCTTAACTGGGGCGTTTACGCTCAGAACCCCGATACTGCTAACCATGTATTTGGGACTTCCGAGGGAGCAGGAACGGCAATTTTGACTTTCTTGGGTGGTTTCCATCCTCAAACCGAATCTCTGTGGCTTACAGATATGGCGCATCACCATTTGGCGATCGCGGTTATCTTTATTATTGCTGGGCATATGTACCGTACCAACTTTGGTATCGGTCATAGCATCAAAGAGATTCTCAATACTCACCGTCCTCCCGAAGGTACACCTGGTGATTTAGGTGCGGGTCATAAAGGTCTTTACGACACGATTAATAACTCCCTACACTTCCAGTTAGCTTTGGCACTAGCTAGTTTGGGTACTATTACTTCGTTAGTCGCGCAGCATATGTACTCGCTACCGCCCTATGCTTTTATCGCTAGAGACTACACTACTCAAGCTGCTTTATATACCCACCACCAATATATTGCTGGCTTTATTATGGTTGGTGCGTTTGCTCACGGCGCAATCTTTTTAGTTAGAGATTACGATCCCGAAGCGAACAAAAACAACGTTTTGGCAAGAGCATTAGACCACAAAGAAGCGATCATCTCTCACTTAAGTTGGGTATCTCTCTTCCTTGGTTTCCACACCTTGGGTCTATACGTACACAACGATGTAGTAGTCGCTTTTGGCACTCCAGAAAAGCAAATCCTCATTGAGCCAGTGTTTGCTCAATGGATTCAAGCTTCCCATGGTAAAGCTTTATACGGATTTGATACTTTACTCTCCAATCCAGATAGTCTGGCTCAGACTGGAGCGGCTTGGTTACCTGGGTGGTTACAAGCAATCAATAGCGGTACTAACTCCCTATTCCTCACCATCGGACCTGGCGACTTCCTAGTACACCATGCGATCGCTCTAGGTTTGCATACCACAGTCTTAATCTTGGTTAAAGGTGCTTTAGATGCCCGCGGTTCCAAATTAATGCCCGACAAGAAAGACTTTGGTTTTGCTTTCCCCTGTGATGGACCTGGTCGTGGTGGTACTTGCGATATCTCTGCTTGGGATTCGTTTTACCTTGCTATGTTCTGGATGCTCAACCTCTTAGGTTGGTTGACTTTCTACTGGCACTGGAAACATCTCGGTATCTGGCAGGGTAACGTAGCTACGTTTAATGAAAACTCCACCTATCTCATGGGTTGGTTCCGCGATTATCTCTGGGCGAACTCCGCACAGTTAATCAACGGCTATAATCCCTATGGTGTTAACAACCTGTCTGTTTGGGCTTGGATGTTCCTATTCGGACATCTGGTCTGGGCAACTGGTTTCATGTTCCTTATCTCTTGGCGTGGTTACTGGCAAGAGCTAATCGAAACCCTAGTTTGGGCGCACGAGCGTACTCCTCTAGCTAACCTGGTTCGCTGGAAAGATAAGCCCGTTGCTATGTCCATCGTTCAAGGTCGCGTAGTTGGTCTAGCTCACTTTACAATCGGTTACGTACTGACTTATGCCGCCTTCCTGATTGCTTCGACTGCTGGTAAGTTTGGTTAACCGTAGCCAAAAGTATCATTTAGTCAAGTAAACAAAATCCTTTACCTTCGGGTAGAGGATTTTTTATTATCAAAAAGATAATCTTCTTTTTTATTATTGTTAAATACAATTGATGGGTATTTAATTGATGTCTACTCTGTAAAAAATAACTAAATCGATCGCGCTATAATTGTCGCAATTATTTTTTGTAAAAAAAAAATTATTCAATAGCCAAATCTAGAACGATAATGTTTAAATATTTAATTAATTTGCTAGCTACTGCCACGAGTTTGGTAACGCTGTTACTGATAGCTACCTCAGCAACTGCTTTACCTCAAAAGGTAGAGTTTCCAAAAGCTCTTGTTGATTCTCAATTGCAACGGGTTAGTTTAAATGTTATTAGTCCCGAACTAAAAACAGCTACAGAATCATATACTTCTTTTTCTCACTTTGGTTGTACCTGTGCTGTTTGTACTCAAGCGATAAAGCCACAGTTCAATTTGTAAAATTTAATATTGACTGAGGAAGAAGAGCGAGGGAAGATGTTTTTTCTCTTCTTCTTTCCTGGAGCATGGTAATGTTACCTGAAGCTTATCGCTCGCTCATAGCACTCATCGCTCCAGCTTCAGCGATTAATTCTTCTCTAGTATTTGATTTTACACGGGCGATCGCGCTATCGGACTGTCGTAATAATTCAATTTCCATTCTAAATTCGTCTTCTATTAGAATGAATTAGCATGTTTGAGCATTTTAGGAGTTAAAAAACTTAAGAACCCTTTGATGCTACGAGATTGCAAATAAATCTCACCCTCACCAGATAAACGATTGATAAAGTCTTCTCTAGAAGCCATCGAACTCAGCAAACCACCCGATAAACCAATACCCATTTCGATATAAAACCAACACGATAAGATTCGTAATTACCGCTATTTCCTTTTTTTTGCTTCTTGCATCTAGCAATAAAACGATCGCGCCAGAAAAACTTTTTCTATAATTAAGATAAATAGATTACAAATCTCAAGTTAGGGAAATATTTAGTTTTGCCCAAAGAATCGAAGTTTGGGAAATGTCCATTTTGTAAGCGAGATGTCAATCTAACCTTTCATCATCTAATTCCCAAAAAGATGCACCGTAGAGAATACTTTAAAAAGAAATATAGCAAAGAATGCTTGAACGAGGGTATAGATATTTGTAGATTATGTCATAACGGTATCCACGATCTATACGATGAAATGAGGCTGGCAAAAGAATTTAACTCAGTTGACATACTCAAACAAGACAAATCCTTGCAAAAACACTTTAGTTGGGTTGGCAAGCAAAAAGTAAGAGCGTAGTTTATAGTGGTATTTTCATTAATTAATGATGGGTAATATTTCTCCCAATTCCCCAGTCAGACGCAGCCTGCCCAAACCCCTCAGTTTAAAGATGACGGACTAATAGGGTAATTTAGGACTGGAGCAAATTTGAGAGAGTTTGCAATTGGCTTTTACACTACCAAGTTAGCTTTTTGCTATTTTCTTCATTTTCAAAATTGCGGTCGCTTAATACTCAGGCGATTGCCTGTTAATTTGAGATCCCCCAAAATCAAAAATATCTAACAACTCTAAAATTACCCCATTAGTCCAGCCAAAACCAATTTCGTTGGAGCTATAGCCGAACTTAATTTCGTCAGAAACATTAGCAGAAGCAGCGCAGACATCGTATTTTTCTACTAAAGTTCCATTTTTGTCAAATTCTTCGAAAGTCATTTCTAAGAACTTACGGGCAATACGTTTGGCATCGTCATGAAAACCATAGTTTAATAATCCTTGGATGGCAATTAAATTTAACGGTGCCCAACCAAAAGGTGCGTCCCATTGATTGCCGCTGACCTGCGTACTAGTGAGTATCCCTCCTGCAACTTCAAATTTAGCTAAATTTTGCCAGACGCGCTTGGCTTGTTCGGGAGATGCCAGACCAGCCCATAAGGGATAAAAGGTCGTAGCATATTCATATTTTCTACGCTTGCCAGTGTGAAAATTGTAGTCAAAATACAGTCCCGCTTCTTCATCCCACAAGAAACGATCTATGCGTTCGTGTCGTAACTTAGCACGATCGCGCCACTGGCTGGCAATTTCTGAATAGCCTAAGTTTTCGTAGACTTTAGCCGTATCTGCTTCCATTTGACACAGCAAGACATTGAGGCAGACGGGGGCATAGTGAATAATATCGACGCTAAAAGGACCAAAACGATTGGTAATATCAAAACCCGATTCGCGCATCGAGCGATCGCCCTTGTAAAATAATTCGGTTAGTTCATCGGTGTCGCGGTCGTAGTAAAGATTGACATCGTAATCGTCAAAATCAACCTGTTGGTAATATTCTTTGACGCGATCGAAATGAGTTCTGCCCCGTTCGTCTAGTTCCGAGGCAATTACTTCTGGTGCGGGACCATAACCAAAACTAGAATAATGAGATAGTCCAGTTGCTTGATTGAGGTGTGGCGGAACGACCCAATAGTAATAATAAGCCTCGACAGTCGGTAAGAGCGATTGCAGCCATTGTTTATCTTGAGTGTGTTCGTAAAGCTTGAGTACCGCGTGAGTAAGTATGGGAGGTTGCGATCGCGTCAAAAAATAAGTACGGTTGGCATTGAGAATCATGCCAAAATGCTCGACTTCATAAGCTAACTGCTCGACCATATTTTTCGCGAGTTCTATTTCGTCGTCCTGTAACAAGCCGAGAATAATAAAATAGCTATCCCAACCGTACATCTCGTTAAAACGTCCCCCAGGAACTACATAAGGATGGGGCAGATAGAGCAAACCGTGTTCTTTAATTAATTCGATTTCTGTAGGTAGAACCCTTAGTTCTAACTGTTGCCATTCTTCAGCAGGCAGCATTTTTTGTAGAGAGGCTTTTATACTATCTAGATCTTCTTGCGGGGAAACATAAACCAACCAGGGCTTATTAGGGTTATGTTCGATCTTGGGATCTCGTGCTGCTACCAACAGGTCTTTCTGCGAGCGAGTCAGGGTTTTCCAAGTTTGTTTGATATAAGCTCTAACTCTTTCTATCTGTGAAGGGTCGAGAAATTCCATTAATTATCTACCTACTACCAAAAGTTATTTACTATTTTCAACGATTTTTTTACTTTTGGTAGCGATGAAACCAATTTACTGCATCGGCTAAAGCGCGATCGATTGAAGATTGCGGTAAACTTAAATGGCTGACGGCTTTAGCAGCATCGTAAAACATCTTTTGACGAGACATTCGCACCCCATCTAAAGCCAAAGAAGGTTTTTTGCCCAAAGGTGCGAGAACTTTTTCATCTAGCCACGCTGCCGTATATGGTATCTGGAAGAGAATTTTTCTTTTGGGTGCGGGTAAACCCGTTATTGCCTCTAATTTAGCTAGTAGCTGCTGGAAGGTTAAATTTTGATTGCCCAAAATATAGCGATCGCCCGTTTTTCCTTTTTCTAACGCCAGTAAATGTCCCCAGGCAACATCTCTAACATCGATTAAATTTAAACCCGTATCTACATAAAAAGGCATCTGACGACGCAGAAAACGTAAAATAATTTCTCCTGTAGGGGTGGGTTTGATATCTAAAGCACCGATGGGGGTACTAGGGTTGACAATAACTATATCTTGTCCCAACTTAACGGCTTTATCTGCCTCGCGTTCGGCATAGTATTTAGATTTTTTGTAATCTCCTACTAGCTTATCGACCGCGCTTTGATAGGTTTCGTCTACAGGTTTGCCGTTTCCTCCTACCCCAATTGCCGCCACCGAACTAGTATGGACAGTACGCTCTATTTTAGCTTGCCGTGCGGCTGCTAAGACGTTACGAGTTCCCAATACGTTATTGTGATATAAAGAGTTGCGATCGCGCTGCCAGAGAGAATATTGTGCCGCAACGTGAAATAATACCCGACATCCCCGCATCTTTTGTGCCAAGTCGCGATCGTTCAAATCTCCTTTGACAATTTCTATATCTAACGAAGCGAGATTGTCCAGACAACTGTTAGCACGAACTAGAGCTTTAACTTCATAACCTCGTTCTAACAACAGCCTGACTAAATTGGCTCCCACAAAACCAGTTCCACCCGTAACGAAAGCTCGCATAAATTTGCCTTTAAAAATTGCTCTAAACTGTCTTTAAATTACCATTTTTGTCTCTTTTCAAATTACTTAAGTAGGTAGGCGAAATAATTTATAAAACTCGAACGTTAAATTTTATCCCTAATCCCCAATACCCAATCCCTAATCCCAAAATAAACTATCTTATATTTAATTACACCCACTTACTTATAGCTTTTGCTGCTGATTTTTGAAAAAGTGACTTAAGGTAAGATTAAATTACAATTTTTAGCACCACAATATGAAGTGAATATTGTATTAACATACAATACATATCAACCAATCTTTGGCTACAATTTTTAACCGTAAAAAAAGTGCAGGATCGACTATATGCTCAGGCTATCTACTAAATTATCTGTCTTGGCGATTGTTGTAACAATTTTATTACTGTTCTATTTTCAATCATTTAAAAAACCTGCTCTACCCGAAACAACAAGTACTTACTCTCTTAAGCAAGAAACTGTTGCGACTGCTACCGCTCCGCCAAAACTCGTATCTGCCATTTTAGGAGGTAAACAGGTTTATGTTTTATATGTTACTCAAGCTGACGATACTGTCTTGGTGCGCTGTTACCCTACCTATGAACCAACAATAACAGTCAGAGCGATGGGAAATAATTCCGATACCAACACCCAAAAAGAAGGAGTCATGACTTGCCGTTCTTCTTCATAACAGCAATGCTGTAAGAGGAAGCGAATCGAAGAAAATAACATTTGGGCTAATTCGTTTATGTTTAATAAGCTTTTATGCGTAGTAATGCGTTAAGGTATATCGAGATTTAGTAAATATCCTTAGCTCGACAACATGGATAGTAAAGAATTAGCACAGTATATCGAAGCTACCGATGGCATATCTAAACCCTGGCTATTGGTGCAGTTAAGGCTTAAGAAATTACAAGAGCGAAAAGACGAGCTAGATAAAAACGAATATTTTCAACAATTACAAGATATCCAGCAAGATTTACTAAATTTGGGTGAATGGTGGAAAGGTAGAGAAGAAGAAGTGTTTCGTCCTTAGTTAAATATTACTTGAGATACAGTTAACCAGAGGTGATCGCTTTCATCAAATAAATGACCTTTACTCATTCTCGAATGGTTTACCTATCAGATACAGATGCGGCAGGAGTAGTTTATTTCGCTACTGGATTGCAGATGTGTCACGAGGCTTATGAAGCATCTTTAGATTCAGTGGGAATTAGCCTGCAACAGTTTTTAGCTGAAGGAAAAATAGCTATACCCATCGTTCATGCCGCGATAGATTTTTTGCGTCCTTTACACTGCGGTGATAAGTTACAGATTAATTTGATAACCACTCGTCTGAAAGATAGTGAATTTGCGATCGCCTATCAAATAGTTTCTGTATCCGAACCAAATAAAGTATTAGTAAAAGCTAATACCAGACACGTTTGTATCGATCCTCAAGCTAGAACCAGAATCGAACTTCCCGATGCGATCGCCCAATGGCTCGATAAGATATAATTTGCAATTATTGAGAAAATCTTGATTGCGGTTATGGTTTTACAATATCCGAAAATAGCCTAATAATTTGCTATTCAAAAGTAAGAGTGTTAATTGGATTGAGAGGTAAGGTAAAAACATAATAAATAATACCTGCTCCTAACAACATCATAATAATACTAAACACTAACACCCTACGAATTGGCGGTTCGTATGAACTGTTATCTATGTCTCGACAGACAGCAAAGTAATGATAACTTGAAAACAACACGGTTAGTAATCCTACAATTGCAAAGATCGTTCCTAGCTTCCAGGTATTTCCAGGAGATGTAGTTATAGGGGGTCTAAAAAACCGTAGACGTACGATTACAACCCCAAAACCCATTAAAGAGATTGCCGTACGCATCCATGCTAGATAGGTACGCTCATTTGCTAGATGATCTCTAACGCGTGAAGAACTTGTAAGATTGAGTGTTTTTAAGTGTTCTCGACGTTTTTCTGTTTTAATAGATCGATTTGGTAACAAGGAAGGAAAAAAATTATCACTAGAAAATGTTTTTGCTTGATGGTAAGTCCTTTAAGCTATTAAACCTATGTATGGGAAAATGTAGCCAAAAAACTTATTCTTTATCTAACTAAAGATTTTGAATCAATAGAACAGTGGATAAACGAGTACGGTTATCTTAATAAGGCTATAGCTAACTGGCAATAAAAAATTAATTTATCTCAATTTTCACTGCATCTCATATCGGCTTATTAGACTGAAGATTTTTGCGCTTTATTATCTGCAAAGCTAGACATAAAGTTTTCAATTACTGTCACTCTAAAAGGTGTTGAAACATTATATGCGAGTATTCCTGCAATTATTGTAAATAATAGTAGCAAACAGTGATTAATAAAAACTTCAACTGGATTAAAATTACCTTTAACTCCAGCGCGAGCGTAAAATTCTTTATCGTCGTATAAAAATTTATTAACGCGATTGCCGAGGTTTTTCTCAGCTGATTTTTTAGATGGGCGTGAGACTACTAAACTGTTTTGAAGGCGATTCCAGCCAAATTTTTGTGAATTGTATTTGGCTTTATTTTCTTTGAGCAGGTTTATAGGAGTCGATATGGTAGACATGGTAATTTCTCAATGTGTTGGTTGTTTGTATTAAAGCGAATAAGCGTTTCGGTAAGTGCTTTAAGCGGCTATGGGAGATAGAGCAGTATCAGCAAAAGATCTGACATTTTGAGGTTTGACAAACACTCGTTGGGACGGTTGCAGATTCAATTGGGCAAACTTTTCACGGCTTAAATGTGCGACTACTGTTAGGTTATCTGGCAAAATCAGTTCTACCTGAACTTCCCAACCTAAACGGACTATACGTTTGACTATTGCTTGTGTAGTATTGCTATTAGCTGTTGTTAAAATTTCAACCTCATGAGGACGTATAAATACATCAGACTGTAAGGGATTGTGGCTGTGATGACGGAATAAATCTGCCGAACTGGGTAAAACGTTGACTTCGCCAACAAAACTCATTACAAACGGCGTAGCGGGGCGATCGTAAATCTCCGCAGGAGTGCCTACCTGTTCGATCTTGCCTTGGTTCATTACCACGATTTCATCAGCTACTTCCATCGCCTCTTCTTGGTCGTGAGTAACAAAAATACTGGTAACGTGGACTTCATCGTGTAGTCTACGCAGCCAGGCGCGGAGGTCTTTGCGGACTTTGGCATCTAATGCCCCAAAAGGTTCGTCTAGTAATAAAACCTGGGGTTGTGTAGCCAGAGCGCGAGCCAGTGCCACTCGTTGTCGTTGACCGCCAGAAAGTTGAGCGGGATAGCGATCGCCCAAACCCCGTAGCTGAATCAATTCTAATAATTCTTCAACTCTGTGTTTAATGCGCTGTCGGGGATGTTTGCGAATTGCCAGACCAAAGGCAATATTTTGGCGAATTGTCAGATGTTTGAATAAAGCATAGTGCTGAAAAACAAAGCCGATGTTGCGTCTTTGTACGTCAAGATTGGTAGCATCTCGACCATTAATTACAACTTGCCCCCTGTCTGGTAACTCTAAACCAGCGATAACTCGCAACAGCGTCGATTTTCCAGATCCTGAAGGTCCGAGTAATGCCACTATCGAATCCTCTTTTACTTCTAAAGTTACTCGCTCTAGAGCTTGAAAGTCACCAAATTGTTTGGAAACGCCTTTTACAAAAATACTCATCTGTGTTGTACCTCTTGTTTATTTGTTACCTATGTGTGTACGTCGTTCTAAAATTTCTTTAAAAATCAGCGTGATTACCGCTAGTAAAGCTAAAATCGCTGCCGCGCCGAAGGCAGCTTGAACCTGATAGTTTTTGTATGCCTGCTCGACAAAAATCGGTAGGGTTTGAGTCCGTCCGACAATACTGCCAGAAACCACCGAAACCGCTCCAAATTCGCCCATTGCTCTGGCATTGGTTAACAAAATGCCGTAGAGTAAGCCCCAACGAATGTTAGGTAGGGTTACTCGCCAAAAGACCTGCCAGTCATTCGCTCCTAAAGTTCTTCCCGCTTCTTCTTCCTCCGAGCCAATTGCCTCCAAGACTGGAATGACTTCTCTGGCGACAAAAGGTAAGGTGACAAACATGGTTGCTAAAATCATTCCTGGCGAGGCAAAAATAACTTTAAAATTTATGCTATCGAGCCAGCCACCAAACCAACCATTGCGTCCGTAAAGCAGAACTAGCATCAAACCAGCGACTACAGGGGAGATTGAAAAAGGCAGGTCGATAATGCTTAGAAGTAAAGTGCGTCCCCGAAAGCGATCGCGAGCAATGACCCAAGCCGCACACAGTCCGAAAATCGTATTTAGGGGTACGGCGATCGCTGCCATAATTAAGGTTAGCCTGGTTGCGTGCCAAAATTCTCTACTGTTAATTGCGTCAAAAAATGGTTCTAATCCTAAATGAAAAGCTTGGTAAAATACTGCGATCGCAGGAATAAACAACACTAGCAACAGGTAAATTAGGACAATGGTGATTAGTACTAGAGGAACGGCAAATTTGGGTTGGGATTGAGAACTGTTTTTACTCAACGGCATAACGACGACTCCACTGTTGTAAACCGTTGATTAGTAGCAATATTCCCAGGGATACCAGTAACAGCACCGTACCAATTACGGTCGCACCTGCATAGTCATATTGTTCTAGCTGTTGGAAAATTAGAACTGGAGCGATTAAATCTTTAAACGGAACGCTAGAGGAGATAATTACTACCGAACCATATTCCCCAACCGCTCTGGAAAAACCTAATGCTATTCCCGTTAAAATTGGCGGTATTAAGGGGGGAAATAACACGCGCCAAAATGTTTGTAGTTGGTTGGCACCAAGCGATCGCGAGGCTTCTTCTACTTCTTTTTCCATTTCTTGCATTACTGGCTGGAGGGTTCGCACGACAAAGGGTAGAGAAATAAAAATCATTGCTACGAATACGCCCAGGCGAGTAAAGGCAATTTTGATGCCAAGAGGAGCAAAAACTCCACCGATCCAACCCTTTTCGCTATACAAAGTTGCTAACACTACCCCCGCGACTGAAGTTGGCAGGGCAAAGGGTAAATCTACAATCGCATCAACCAATTTTTTACAGGGAAACTCGTAACGCACTAATACCCAGGCAACCAAAGTTCCCATCAAACCGTTAACCAAAGCAGCAAGCAAGGCGGTAATAAAGGTAACGTTGTAAGCGGAAAGAGCAATTTTACTGGTAGCAATTTGACGAAATTCACCTACGCCAACGCTTAAGGCACTGCTGAATAAAGCCGCGATAGGTAAGATTAAAAACAGAATTAAATAAAATCCCGTTATGGTTTTGGGTAAAGAAATTGAAGTCAATTTCGAGCGTAAAATTGGTAGTGGATAATTAGTCATGGCCTAGCGATCGTATACGTAAGTTAAGAGATATTAATAGTTGCGTTATTTACTACCAGCCATCGAGTTCCGAGGCTTCATTCCAAAACCGCACGTTCATTTCTGAAAGGTAAATTAAGCCACTATCGATTTGAGATTGAGTCCCATAAAGTTGGAGATCGAACCAACCGTCTCCATTAGCATTAGCATCTAGCAAAGCCGCAGCAATATTAACCTTTAAGCCATGTTGGTAAAAGAGATTAGCAATTACAGGTTCTCGATGGTATCGTTCGGGAACTTGGATCTTGATGCGAGTTTGCGTTAGTCTATTGCTATCTATTTCGCTTTTGGTTTGAGTAAGAAGTTTTTGCATTGTTAAAAGACTCCTAAGAAGTAAATTAGTAGTTCTTATTTCGCTGTGAGAGCTTTTTCCTGAATTTTGTCGAAAATTGCTTTATCGGCAAAGAATTTAGTTTGCACTTTGTCCCATCCGCCCATACTTTCGATAGTAAATAGCTTGTCGATTTTAGGGTATTGACTGGCAAACTCTGCTGCTACACTTTGGTCTACTGGACGAAAACCGACACGAGCAAATTCTCGCTGTGCTTCGGGTGTGTATAAGAAATTAACAAAGGCTTCTGCTACCTCACGAGTATTGTGTTTGTCTACATTGGCATCAACTACCGCAACTGGACTGTCAATAGAAATGTTGTAGTCGGTGGGAATAAAGTAGGGTAGTGTATCTCCCTGCTGTTTTGCCAACAGTACCTCGTTTTCATAGTTGATTAAGGCATTTCCCTGTCCCTGTTTGTAAAATACCTCTGTTGCCTCGCGAGCATCTTTAGGCAGTACGGGTACATTGAGATAAACTTTTTCAACAAAATCTTCCGCCTGTTGCTCGGTGCCACCAGCTTCAGTGACAGAACCCCATAAAGCTAAAAAGTTCCACCGCGCACCTCCAGATGTTTTAGGGTTAGCAGTAATGGCGTGAATATTATTATTAGCCAAATCCGACCATTTACTTATTTTTACGCTATCATCGCGAGTCACAACTGCCGCTACCGACTTGTGAACGATGGAGTCATTGGGCAACTCTTGTTCCCAACCTGGTTTGATTAATCCCGCTTGCTCAATTTTTTTGGTGTCTAGTGCCAGTGCCAATGCAACTACATCGGCTTCTAGTCCATCAACTACGGCGCGAGTTTGCGAACCAGAACCGCCATAGCTTTGGTCGAAAGTGACGGTTTGTCCAGTTTTTTCTTTCCACTGTTCGGCAAATTCGGGAATGATTTTTTCGTAGGCACTTTGAGTAACTGCATAAGATACCAAAGTTAAATTTACCGACTCGCTAGCCTCAGCATCATTGCTATCTGCTGGCGAACAAGCGGTACTGGTGAAACCAATTAACACTCCTGTCAGCGACAAACCTATAAATCTTTGTGGCGATTGGCGATGCCAGTGCGCAGAGCGCGATAAGTCCGAAGGGCATCCGCTTCGCGATCGCAGGTGGTGTTTGATATATCGGCTCCAAATCATGACAAGTTCCTCAACCTTTAGTTAAATCGAATTGTACCGCATAAATTCTAAAATGCAAACAAAAATGTTTTTAAAAACATTTTTAATACAAACAAGATTGGATCTTTTTTATATAATGCTTGCCATACAAGGGTTTTCTGCTTTTAGTTTGGTTATTATTGCGAAAGCTAATTGAGCCAAGATTAAATAGCGCGTAAATTTTTGACAGCAAAAAACCCAGTCACGCTTTTGGTAACTGGGCTTAATTATTAATCTATGTGACTAGAAGTGTGAACCTTTAGCTTTGAAGCACCAATTATGCAGTTTGGTTTTTAGCTTCACCAAGATTAATTTTCACTACCTTATTTTTTTCTGCTTCCGATTTAGGTAGAGTCAGATTGAGAATACCGTCTTTGTATTCGGCAGTAACATTGGTGTTTTGAATTTTTACGGGTAGAGGAATTACTCTAGAGAATTTGCCGTAACGAAATTCACTTCTGGTTTTACCACTGTCTTCAGATTTAGTTTCTGATTTGCGTTCGCCAGAAATCGCTACGCGATCTGCCATAACCTGAATATCTAGATCTTTAGCTTCCATGCCAGGAACTTCGAGTTTGAGATGCAAAGCATCATTTTTTTCGGTAATTTCGGCAGCAGGAACTCTAGACAAATTATTAAAGTCACTCCAAGATTCGGGAGTTAAAGCATCGTCGAATAAACGATTTAGTTGACGTTGTAAAGAGTTCATTTCTTGCCAGGGATTGTATCTTGTTAAAGCCATAATTAAAGTTTTCTCCGATTGCTATTTGCTTAACTTAGTTGGTTTATTTGTTTCTTTAATTATTATGTTAATTAGTAAGTTGAATATTCTTAAGTGTGGCTTGTATCCCATACATAGTAGTGCTTTCTGCCCGAACCAATAACAGCTTATTTAAGTAGAGTAAACTGCACTTCTATCGGTTCGGTTGAGTTTTTATTACCCGATCGACATTACGAACAATGAACAGTGAACAGTGAACAGTGTTTAGCGGTCCGTTGATAATTGCTCATTGCTCATTGAAAAGTTGTTCATTCGACTAACGACTAACAACACCAATTTTCGGTACGTACTGCGTAAAGTCAGTATCTAATATCTATCTAATTATATATATGCAAATTAAAAAAAGAACTTATATTTTTCTATTAAGCCTAGTCTCTACTAGCTAACTCAATTTAGCGACTAGAGAGCGGGGGAACCAAATCTGGGGCGTATCTCTAAGGAAAAAGCAGAGAAGGACAACTCTCAGTCCTAGCCCGTCAGCTAACCTCGTCGGCGTTGAGAGGAAACTGAAGGAATTTTTTAATTTATCCTCATCAGTCTTCCCGAATCATACTGTTCATTCGTGTGAATTCCTGAAACATGGGGGTTATTTATCATGAATTTGTCTATTCTTGCCGTTGCTGGGCAGATAGCCTGGAAGCGAATTAAGCCCGTAGTCATTCGTGACACTGTTTTATTACCTGCGGCGGGTTTTTTAGGTTTGATACTTGTTTGGTGGGCGATCGCGCTAGTACGCCACGAACTAATGCCCACACCCCCAGAAGCTCTAATCGAAAATTTAGACTATATTTTTCATCCCTTTTATCGTCGGGGACCTGGAGATTTAGGATTGGGTTGGCTATTGCTAGCAAGTTTGAGAAGGGTTACTATTGGCTTTTTAATCGGGGCGGCAGTAGCCATTCCCGTAGGATTTTTAATTGGAATGTCGCGATCGGCGATGCTGGCAATTAACCCCTTGATTCAAGTTCTCAAGCCCGTATCCCCTCTAGCGTGGTTGCCAATCGCTCTGGCTATTTTCAATCTTGCCAATCCTTCGGCAATTTTTGTAATTTTTATAACTTCTCTGTGGTCTACGATTATTAATACTGCGATGGGCGTAGCCAGCGTACCAAAAGACTATCAAGATGTGGCGCGAATGCTGGAAATGCCCACTTGGAAAAAGATCGTGAAAATTATTTTACCTGCCAGCTTGCCCTATATTTTTACTGGCTTGCGAATTAGTTTGGGGGTTGCCTGGTTAGTCATCGTAGCAGTAGAGATGTTGACTGGCGGTATCGGTATTGGCTTTTTTGTCTGGGATGAATGGAGTCGCCTCAATCTCAGTTCGGTATTTTTGGCTGTATTTGTTATCGGTTTGACGGGTTTGATCCTCGACTACCTCTTGAGTTTGTTGGAAACATGGATAACCCATCGTCCCGCTCGTTCTTAGTTGCCAAGTCTATTTAGCTAAGCTGGAGAATTTTTATAAATGAATAAGCTAACTCGAAGAGCCTTACTACAAGGCTTGGGGGCGAGTGCGTCAGCGATCGCCTTTGCTTCTTGTACTAATAGCAGTCGCACTACCTCAAAGTTAACCAAACCTGCCCTAGCAGTCGAACCAGTTGTAAATCCCAAAAGTTTAGAAAAACCCAATCTAACTATTGGCTATGTTCCCGTTAATGACTGTGCGCCCTTTGCCGTTGCCTGGGAAAAAGGTTTATTTCACAAGTATGGTTTAAATGTCACTCTCAGCCGCGAGGCTAGTTGGGCTAACTCTCGCGATGGGGTAATTTTTGGTCGCCTCGATGCTTCACCTGTAGTTTCTGGGGCGGTGATGAACGCTAGAGCAGGAGCCGAAGGAGCGCGTAAAGCACCCTTATGTGCGGCTATGACGATTCACCGTCACGGTAACGCTATGACACTGAGTAAAGAACTTTGGGATGCTGGTGTTCGACCCTGGCAAGATTATCGAGGAGATTTAGAACAGTTCGGACGCGATCTAGACGGTTACTTTGGCAAGGCTCCTCCAGAAAAAAGAGCTTGGGCAGTAGTGCTAAGTTCGGCAATTTATGAATATTTTACGCGCTATTTAATTGCTGCTACAGGTTTAGATCCCGTCGAGGAGTTTCGCATTTTAATCACGCCGCCACCCCAAATGGTTAGCAATATGCGTATCGGTGCGATGCAGGGCTATATGGTGGCAGAACCATGGAATACACGGGCAATTTCTGGTAATGAAGGCATTGGGTTTACTTTCGCTCAGGGTCGTGAAATCTGGAAAGGACATCCCGATCGCGTTTTGGCAGTAATGGAATCGTTTATTGACGAAAATCCCAAAACCTATCGTTCTTTAGTCAAAGCATTAATTGAAGCCTGTCAATATTGCAGCAAACCAGAAAATCGCCCAGAAGTAGCCGAAATTATTTCTGGACGTTCTTTTACAGGTGCCGAACCTAAAATAACTAGTGCTGGTATTGTGGGCAATTACAACTATGGCGGTTTTGACGACAAGCAGCGAATTGTAAAGAGCCTGGAAACTACCCTGTTTTTCGATCTTCCTAGCGATGTTTCCACTATTCCCAACGATCATTCGACTTTTTTATGGCAGTCGCAAAACTTATGGCTACTTACCCAAGCAGTACGCTGGCAACAGGTAGAAAGATTTCCCAAAAATGCCGACGAAATTGCCCGTAAAGCTTGGCGTACCGATCTGTATCGAGAAATTGCTGCCGAAATGGGCATCGAATGCCCGACAGAAAATCATAAAGTCGAATCAGCAGAGGCATTTATTGATAATAAAGCCTTCAATCCTAGCGATCCCGTTGGCTATCTCAACAGCTTTAAGATTCGCGCTAATGCACCGCGCTCATTTTTTATGTCTTGAGACGAGGCAATAGGCAATAGTAAATAGGATTCATCGAGCGCACAGTGTGTAGCGACTATAGCCTACAGCTTTAATTATTTTACTAAAACAGGAGCCTTTACAATGTACGATTATAATACTGCGACAACACATTATACGAGAGAGCGCGATCGAGAAGAATTTTTAGTAATTGAAAATTTAGTCAAAGCTTTTCCTACTCCCGATGGCGGACGGGTAGTAATTCTCGATGGCATCAACCTAACTATTGGTGCGGAGGAGTATATTTCAGTTATCGGTCACTCTGGTTGCGGTAAATCGACTTTATTGCGAATTGTTGCTGGTTTAGACAAAGCAACTTCGGGATTAGTAACTTTAGAAGGTAAAGAAATTCGTAAGCCTGGTGCCGATCGCATGATGGTCTTTCAGAACTATGCACTGTTACCCTGGCTGACGGTTAGAGAAAATATTCGCTTAGCAGTAGATGAAGTTCTCGATGGGGCATCTCGCGCTGAAAAAGCTGGTCTGATTGACGAGCATCTAGCAATGGTTAATTTAACCCAGGCTGCCGATCGCTATCCCGATGAAATATCGGGAGGAATGAAACAACGAGTGGGAATTGCTCGCGCTTTAATTACTCGTCCGAAAATGCTGCTTATGGACGAACCTTTTGGTGCTTTAGACGCTCTTACTAAAAGAAAGCTACAGAAGCAGGTACTAGAAATTTGGGAAGGACATCGACAAGCGGCAATGATGATTACTCACGATGTTGACGAGGCGATTTATATGTCCGATCGCATCATTTTAATGACTAATGGACCAGAAGCCAAAATTGGGGAAATTTTAAACGTGCCTTTTCCTCATCCACGCGATCGCCACGCAATTTATGAATCAGAAGAATATCATAAATTGCGCGATCGCGCCTTAGATTTTTTGGAACAATACCAATAATTAAATCATCAAGACTCTGTTGCAGTTGTCTTGTGAGAGATTCAGTTTACGATGCAGGCGATCGCCTGCATCGTATTTCAGTTAAATTTGCCAACAATTTACAGTTGTTAAGAATGTCACTAAATGTCTCTTAAATTTTCACGAGAAATTGAACTATTACTTATAAAATTAGCTGCTAAACCAATAACTCTCGGCGAGATGCTCGAAGAAACTGCCGAACGAGGATTTAGTTTGATTATTAGTTTATTAGCATTACCCTTTTTATTTCCGATGCCTCCTGGTTTGTCTAGCGTAATGGGTACTGGATGCTTGGTGTTGGGAGGACAAATGGCGCTAGGTAGCAAATCGCCTTGGCTGCCGCAACGAGTAGCTAAATTTAAATTCCCTCGTAGCCTTTGCCAGAAATTATTACAAAATGTTCGTCGCCTTACTCTTAGATTAGAGATAATTTTATGTCCGCGTTGGAAACGAGTAGCCACTAATATTTATGTCTGGAAAAGCAACGGCTTTTGTATCGCTTGGCTATCAATCTTACTAATGTTGCCAATTCCTTTTACCAATCCTTTGCCAGCCTCGACAATTTTGCTGTTGGCAATAGCTACTTTGGAAGCCGATGGCTTAGTAATGTGTATCGGTTATTTTTTTACTATAGTCAACACTGTATTTTTTTTCTTTATCGGCTATGCCTTTTGGCAAGCACCTAATTTATTACCCAACTTTTTTAGATGACTGATGACTTTTGCTTTAGCCCAACTTAATTTAATAAACAAAATAAATTTATGAATTTTCCTACTACTTCTAAGTCAAAAACAATACTTCAAACTAGCGAACCTTGGCAAGCAACCGATAGCGAACGAGCTATCGAATTACTACAAAGCGATCGCAAGAGAGGTTTGAATAGCGATGAAGTAAAAAGCAGACAGCACTACTTTGGCGTAAATGAACTAAAAGAAACTGGCGGACGCAGTGCCTTAAGCATTTTGTGGGATCAGTTTACCAACATCATGTTGCTGATGCTAATTGCGGTAGCGATAGTATCGGCAATTTTAGATCTACGTCAGGGCAACTTTCCTAAAGATGCCGTGGCGATCTCTGCCATCGTTATTTTAAACGGAATTTTGGGCTATCTCCAGGAAAGTCGGGCAGAACAAGCTTTAGCCGCACTCAAGCGTCTTTCTTCTCCCCAAGTACGAGTAATTCGCAACGGCAACACTCAGGAAGTCGATGCTAGAGAACTAGTACCAGGAGACATCATGTTGTTAGAAGCAGGAGTACAAATTGCTGCCGATGGACGCTTATTAGAAGCGCGAAATTTACAAATTGCCGAATCTACCCTCACGGGTGAAGCTACTGCGGTTGATAAAGATGCTAGTGCTATTTTAGCCGAAGATATTGCTCTAGGCGATCGCATCAACTTAGTGTTTCAGGGAACGGAAGTGATTCGGGGGAGAGCCACAGCAATCGTTACGCGCACGGGTATGGAAACCGAAATCGGTCGTATCGCTGCCATGATTCAAAGCGTAGAAAGCGAACCGACACCCTTGCAGCAAAGAATGACTCAACTAGGCAATGTCTTAGTTAGTGGTTCGATGGCTTTAGTAGCTCTAGTAGTTATTGGTGGGGTGTTGCGAGCGGGATGGCAGTTTTTTGACGAACTGTTAGAAATATCTTTGAGTATGGCTGTAGCAGTCGTGCCCGAAGGACTGCCTGCTGTAGTTACCGTTACTTTGGCAATTGGCACTCAAAAGATGATCCGCCGTCAGGCACTAATACGCAAACTCCCTGCAGTAGAAACCCTCGGTTCGGTAACTACTATCTGTTCTGATAAAACAGGAACTTTAACCCAAAACAAAATGGTAGTGCAGCAAGTATATACGGGTTCTTATAACTTTAGCGTTACGGGTGAAGGTTACGAACCATCAGGAACATTTGACTGTCGAGAAAGCAACAGCATTAAAAGAAAGCCAGAAGTCAACAAATTGTTTCAGGCTTGTGTCTGCTGTAACGATGCTCTACTAAAGCAAACCAAAGATCGTACCAAAAATAATATTGAGTATTCGATTTTGGGCGATCCGACAGAAGGAGCCTTACTCGCACTTGCTGGTAAGGCAGATATTTTCAAAGAAAATTTAGATTCCAAAATGCCCCGTTTGGGAGAGTTTCCCTTTTCCTCCGAACGCAAACGAATGTCGGTAATTGTGGCTAATCCTAACGAAAATGAACTGCCCTACCTGATGTTTGCCAAAGGCTCTCCTGAAATAATTTTGGCAAGATGCAATCGCTGGGAAAACAAAGATACTCCAGAAGCGATCGCCGAACCTCAAAGACAGCAAATTCTTGAAATTAATAACAAATTGGCAAGTAATGGCTTGAGAGTATTGGGTTTTGCTTATAAGCCCCTTGCCGAAGTTCCCCCCGCAGGTACAGAAGCTGAAGCCGAAAACAATTTAATTTGGTTGGGCTTGGTGGGAATGCTCGATGCACCCCGTACCGAAGTCAAAGAAGCCGTTAGACGCTGCAAACAGGCAGGAATTCGTACCGTAATGATTACTGGCGATCATCCCCTTACCGCTATAGCGATCGCCGCTCGCTTAGAGATTGCCAACAATAACGAAAGCTCTCTTACGGGACGGAAACTAGAAGCAATGTCTACGGAAGAACTAGAACGAGTAGTTGAAGAAGTAAATATCTATGCCCGCGTGGCACCAGAACACAAGCTACGCATCGTTAAAGCCTTACAAAAGCGTGGTGAGTTTGTAGCCATGACAGGAGATGGCGTTAATGATGCTCCCGCTCTCAAACAAGCCGATATTGGAGTGGCTATGGGAATTACGGGAACCGATGTCAGTAAAGAAGCCAGCGATATGATTTTACTGGATGATAATTTTGCTACCATCGTGGCTGCTACCGAAGAAGGCAGAGTAGTTTACGATAATATTCGTCGGTTTATTAAATATATCCTCGGTAGCAACATCGGTGAGGTGTTAACTATCGCCGCAGCACCATTACTCGGTTTGGGTGGAGTGCCTCTGTCTCCATTGCAAATTTTGTGGATGAACTTGGTAACAGATGGTTTACCCGCTTTAGCTTTGGCAATGGAACCAGCCGAACCCAACGTGATGCGCCGTCCTCCCTACAGTCCTAGAGAAAGTATTTTCGCTCGCGGCTTGGGTTTATATATGCTGAGAATTGGAATTATTTTTGCCTTATTATCGATTTCGCTAATGGTTTGGTCTTATAGATACGATAGTCTCGATGGCGACCCAGATCGTTGGAAAACAATGGTGTTTACTACCCTATGTCTGGCTCAAATGGGACACGCTATAGCAGTTCGTTCTGATACTAGACTTACTATCGAAATGAATCCTTTTTCTAACCTCTATGTATTGGGTGCGGTAATACTTACTACTGTTTTACAACTACTGCTTATTTATGTCGAACCTCTGCGTAACTTCTTTGATACTCACTTGCTTAGTTCTACAGAATTAGCTATATGCTTCGGTTTTAGTATGCTGATGTTTGTTTGGATAGAATTAGAGAAACTGTTTCAACGCTGGTTCTTGTCCCGTCGTCGCTCTTCTTTTTTGTAAATAAAATTGTTAAAAATGAACTCATAGTAAGATAAAACTCAACATAATGTATAAAGTCAGTCTAATCCGCGCCAGTTCTTACGACTTAACCAAACTGCGATCGCACTTGGAATATTTACTCGCACCCTTGGGGGGAATAAAAGCGATAGTTAGTAAAGGCGATCGTGTCTTACTAAAGCCCAATTTACTTACAGGTAGTCGTCCCACTAAAGAATGTATAACTCGTCCAGAGTTAGTTTACTGTATCGCTCAACTGGTAAAGGATGCAGGGGGTAAACCATTTTTAGGTGACAGTCCCGCTTTTGGTAGTGCCAAAGGTGTAGCTAAAGCCAATGGTTACTTACCCTTGTGTCAGGAATTAGATCTGCCAATTGTGGAATTTAAAGGCAAACGTTACCAGACGGAAAGCGAAAACTTCAATCATCTGCGACTTTCTAAAGAAGCAATGGATGCAGACGTGGTAATTAATTTACCTAAAGTCAAATCCCATATGCAGCTTACGATGACTATGGGGGTTAAAAATCTCTTTGGCTGCGTTCCTGGAAAAATGAAAGCCTGGTGGCACATGGAAGCAGGTAAAGATGCCGATCGCTTTGGTGAAATGCTGGTAGAAACGGCGAGAGCGATCGCCCCCGATTTAACTATTATTGACGGTATTATCGGACATGAGGGTAATGGTCCTAGCGGTGGCGAACCGAGAAATTTAGGCATTCTTGGCGCATCTACCGATGTTTTTGCTTTAGATCGTGCCTTTATCGACATTCTCAACGTCGAACCGCAATTAGTACCAACTCTAGCCGCGCAGTTTAGATTGGGGTTGTGTGAAGATTTAGCTGAGATTGAATTTCCTTACTGTAAACCCCAGGAACTACAGGTAACAAACTGGAAGTTGCCCGATGCGATAATGCCTATTGACTTTGGTTTGCCTCGCGTGATGCGATCGACCTTCAAGCACTTTTATATTCGCTTCGTGCGCGAACCGATTAAAGCTTATACCAGATGAGTTTGATAGATACAAACAATAGGCAACAGGCAAGAGATATTTGGTAAGTTTGTTATAAGTTCAAATTCATACCTCATTTATTTAAGAACCGTTATAAAAGCCTTTGGTTAATTTTGTTACAAACAAACTAGTCAATGTTTTGTAATCTAAAGTCTCCCTCCGATTGCTTATTTGAACCGCCCTGTGAGGCGGTTTTTTATTTACCGAACTTTAACCGCTTCGAGGTATCTATTTAACATCTCCTGGACTGCTCGCGGAGTAATCAGCGCGATCGCCTGTTTCTATACCGTTAATTACAAAGTTATTACTACCATCTAAGAAACTGAGTTCTATATCGATCCAATAGAATATTGTCTTAATTATTTTTATTTTTCAGGCTTTTTTAAATTTTTAGACTTAGTTAGTAGTTAATTAAAAGTGCGATCGCCCAATAAAAAAGACGAGAGTAAGTCGCCTATAATTAAACCGCCATTTATTTTGTTTTTATTTATTTAATATCGCCTGTAAGCGTCTGCGAAATTGCCCTTTGGGATGACCACCTTTTACTTCTCCAATGATGTTAAAATTGCCTTCAGGTGATTCGCAGATAATATATGTAGGCCAGCCAATGCCTTCTTTGTTAGGATATCGCGCCATTAAAATTTGACGATACTTGCGATAAGTAGTCGTGTCCTGCATTTTGACATCAATAAATTCTAAATCTAACTCGCTGGCAATTTTGCGATCGTAAAAAGACATTTTATGACAAGTGCCACAATCTTCTGAAGAAAATTTAATTAAGGTTTTGCTCATTTTTAATTAGTTAATTTAGCATTAATATGTCTGAATTATAAATATTAGTAGAGCCAATTTTACAAAAAATAATAGGAACATTCTAAAGAATATTCCTATTACTTTGTCGATAAATTTAGTTGGGTTTTAAGACTATCTAACTGAGTATTATCTTTAAAAGCCGCGCTCGTCACGCTTGCGGCGACGGCGATCGCGCCATTGAGCAGCAGAGAGATAAACAATTCCCAAACTGACGATGCCTAATAGCACCACAGCAGCTATAAACAGGATGTTTAGTAAATAATCCGTTTCCATTTTAGAATCCGTTACGCGCCCATACTACCATTGCTAAAGACCAAGTAAATAAAGCGAGCATGCCAACCCAACCTAATGTCAAAATATCCATATCAGTATTTATTTTGTAAAATATGCAGTTAATTTGCCGACTATATCTTACTATGATACTTCCTAGTGGTATTTTGCAGGGGCAATCGTGCCAAATTTAGTAACAGAAAGAATAGAATCGCTAAAAGCGGGAACTGTAGGGGCTAGCTCTTTGGCGATCGCCGAAACGACTATAGTTTTATTAGAAATACTGTTAATAGCTGAGAGCCAAATATTAGAGCCAGAATCGCTCCTCAAAATAACGATCGCTACCTTTAGCGGTTTTTTGTTTGGCGTAACTTATCGCTACATCGTTCGTAACGATCGCAACTCTCATCTTCAAGACGGTGCCGTGCTAGCTTTTGGCTTAGTTAGAGGTTTGGCACTGGCAGAAGGACAGTTAACGAACATTGAAGTTTGGTCGCTGGTGCTGATAATCGTACAAAGCTTGATTAGTTTTGCCTTCGCTCGTTGGGTTATAGATTTAGCGATCGCTCATAAGCTAATTAAACCGTTTATTTAAAGAAAAAATAAAATTTGCAGGTTGAGATGTCAATGACCGATCCCAAAGGATAAACTACAAAACGTCGATTCAATTAAACTAACTAAATAAAGTTTACGTATTCAAACTATGTCTTCAGGCACGATTGAAGTCGAACATCTTAGCAAGGTTTATGGTTCAAACACTGCTATTGAGGACGTTCATTTTTCTGTACAATCGGGAGAAATCATTGGTTTTCTAGGACCTAATGGTGCGGGTAAAACTACCACAATGCGAATTCTAGCTGGATATCTGCCCGCAACTACAGGCACAGCTAAAGTTGCTGGTTATGACGTTCATCACCACTCGCTGGAGGTACGTCGCCGTATTGGTTACTTACCAGAAAATCCCCCTTTGTATCCTGATATGAGCGTTGGAGGTTATTTACATTTTGTCGCCAAGCTTAAAGGAGTTGCCAGACGCAACCGCATCAAACAAGTTAAAGCAGCACTAGATCGCTGTCAACTGGTAGATAAAACTAAAACTACTATTCGCCAACTATCCAAAGGCTATCGTCAGCGAGTAGGTATTGCAGGGGCTATAGTTCACGAACCACCAGTGATTATTCTCGACGAACCAACTATAGGACTCGATCCGCGACAGATTATTGAAGTACGCAATTTAATTAAGAGTTTGGCAGGAGAACATACAGTTATTCTTTCTTCTCATATTTTGCCAGAGGTCAGTGCTACTTGCGATCGCGTCACCATCATTAACAAGGGGAAAGTCGTTACTACTAATACTCCTGGCGAGTTAATGAAACAGCTAAACAGTAATTCTGGTTATGAATTAGAGGTAGAAGGAGAAATTGCTTTACTGCTTCAGGAACTGCAAAACATTCCTGGGGTTGCCGAAGTAAAAGTCATCCCTCGTCAGACACCGACAAGACGAGAAGCGATCGAAGTTCTCTGTAAACCTAATTGCGAACCAGGAAAAGACTTGGCGGCAGCGATTATTACTAAAGGATTGAGTTTGCACGAAATGCGGCGCATTCGTCCGAGTTTGGAGGATGTATTCTTACAGCTAACTACAGAAGAAGCAAATTAAATGATTATTGCCAATATACTTGCGATCGCCCAAAAAGAATTACAGAGTTATTTTGCTTCGCCTTTATATTATGTTATTTTGGCGATTTTCTGGCTAATTTCGGGATTGTTTTTTGTCGAAATACTATTAGGAGCGCAAGGAATAATTCAACAGGTAGCTATAAGCGAACAGAGCGGTATTCCTACCGATGATATTGATGTGGCATATGTATTTCTTAACTCATTTTTTTCGATTCTAGGTTCTCTCTGTTTGTTTGTTTTGCCAATTCTTTCTATGGGTTTATATTCAGAAGAAAGAAAGCGCGGAACTTTAGAATTACTCGCGACATCTCCCATAACTAATTGGGTAGTTGCTTTGGGTAAGCTGGTCGGTGTGGTTATCTTTTTTAGCGTAGCAATTTTACCTTTGTTATTATACGAAGCGATCGCTTTTAGTGCTGCCGATCCTGCTTTTCCGGTTGCCGTTCCGCTTTTGGCGCACTTCGGTCTTATTTTGTTTGCAGCAGCAATTTTGTCTTTGGGAATGTTTATTTCGTCGCTGACAGATAGCACTATTCTGGCAGCAGTAATGACTTTTGCCATAATTTTGTTACTTTGGATTGTTGATTCGCTAGCTAATAATTTCCAGGGCTGGTTCGGTGAAGCTTTAAAAGAAATTTCGTTGTTAGAAAGCTACAACAATTTAATTCAGGGAGTCATTAATACTAACGATATTATTTTGTTGTTTAGTTATGTAGTTTTAGGTGTATTTTTATCCGCTCAATCGATTGAAATATTACGCTTTAATCGTCAATAATTAGGCACTAGGCTCTAAGAAAGACAAATTACATTTCTCAATCAAAAAAACAATTTAGTTGGTAGTTTTTCTATTCGATTGAAGTCGATGATAACAAAAATTTTATTCTTACTTGGTTTGGCTTTAGGGGTTGCAGGTTTAGTTGCAGGCGGTGTAGGCGAATGGAGTTTAATCCCAATTTTACTATTGGCTGCGGGAGTGATTTTAATTGTTATTAGTTTGGCGATCGCCAGTAAAAATCGAGGTATTTGGAGTAAAAGATCGACTCAGGTAGGAACTAACGCTTTAATTACTACTGTGTCGGTATTAGTTATTCTAGGTTTAATCAATTTTTTGGGGGTTCGACATGCAGCTAGATGGGATTTAACTGAAAATCAAATTTTTACTCTGTCAACCCAATCTCAGGCGATCGCCAAAAATATAGAGCAGCCGCTAAAAGTCTGGGTATTCGAGCGTAACCCCAACCCCGAATTAGAAAACCTGCTAGAAAACTATCGTCGCTATAGCTCGAACTTTCAGTACGAGTTTGTCGATCCAGACATTGAAATTGCCGTAGCGCGAGAGTTTGGCGTTACTTCACCAGGAGAAATTTATCTCGAATATAACGACAAACGCCAGCAAATAACCTTGCAATCAACTGCCTTGGGTGAAAATCTTACCGAAACCCAATTAACTAACGCGATCGCCAACATAAAGCGCGATCGCAACTATACGATTTATTTTCTTCAGGGACACGGAGAATCTTCCTTAGAAGCGGCTCAGGGAGGATTATCACAGGCAGTTGGTAGCCTAGAAAATAAAGGTTATACTGTCGAAACTTTTAATCTAGCTGCTAGCGGCAGTATTCCAGATAATGCCGATGTCGTTGTTATAGCAGGTGCGACTAGAACTTTACTCGCTGGCGAAGTAGAGGCACTCCAGCAATATATCGACAATGGTGGTAATTTATTGCTGATGCTATCACCCGATACCGAAACTGGCTTTGGTTCGCTATTAAACAACTGGGGTATAGAAATTGACGACCGTCTGATTATCGATGGTTCTGGTGCGGGTAACGTTTTGGGTTTGGGACCTGCGGTACTAATAATTAATAGTTACGGCAATCATCCAATTACAAATAGTTTTGGTAACGGCATTTCTATTTTTCCCGAATCACTTCCTTTAGAGATTCAAGAGCGTGAAGCGATCGATACTACTCCTTTGATAGTTAGCGGCGATAACACTTGGGGCGAAAGCGATCTAGCAGGAGAAATTACCTTCGATCCCGAAAGCGATCTTCGAGGTCCTTTAAACGTCGCAATCGCCAGTAGCAAACAGCAACCCCAATCTTCTCGCCTAGTTGTTTTTGGCAGTTCTACTTTTGCTACTAACGGCTGGTTCGAGCAACAGCTAAACGGCGATATTTTTCTCAATTCGGTTGACTGGCTGATAGGAGAAAACGAAACTGTTTTGGCAGTGCGTCCCAGAGAACAGACTAATCGACGCATCAATCTGACACCTCTGCAAGCAGGTCTTATTAGCTGGATGGCTTTAATAATTATGCCTTTATTGGGACTAGTTATCGGAGTAATCTTATGGTGGCGCAGAAGATAAGGTAATAGTGACTTCAAAACCCCTTAACGCCCAAAAGGAAATGTACTAGGTGGCACAATGAATTCGCCACCTGGCTTTTCAACAAATCAATGGCAAGGTATATATATAATAGTAATTTCATTAAATGAAACTCTATCTTTGCTAAAAATTGTTAGGACTTAACTCGGTAACAAAAGCAGATTGGCTGGTAGGAGCTAGAACTTCACTGTATTGTTTGGCGATAATCCTAGGAGTAAAATACTGCTCCATGTATTTACGTCCAGCATCTCCTAATTCAATTGCTTTTCTAGGATTGTTAGATAAAGTCAAGATAAATTCAGCCAAACTCTCGCTGCTATTATTATCAAAGCAAGCACCACAATTGGCATCAGAAATCAAGTTTCTTAAATAAGAGTGAGGTTCGCAAATTGCAGCGATCGCTCTTCCTGCGGCCATAATTCCATATAGTTTGCTTGGAGCTACTACTCCTTCTAAACCGGGAGCGATACTAACTAGTGCCAAATCACAAGCAGTTAGAGAATATGGTAAGTTTTTACGATCTTGATAGGGTAGAAAAATGCAGTTGTTTAACTTAAGTTCTGCTACAGTTTGACGGCAAAGATCGTGTTTAGCTCCCGCACCAATAAAAACAAACCGAACCGATTCTTTTTTGAGTAGTTTAATAGTGCCTAAAATTGTTTCTAAATCGTGACATCGCCCTAAGTTACCAGAATACAAAACTGTAAATTGGCAATCCATACCATGTTGGCGGGCAAACCAATTGTGTTTTTTTGCCATAGGTACGATCCAATCAGCATTTGCCCAGTTATGAATAATCGATATTTTGTCAGCAACCTGTGGATGTCTGGCTACGATGCGTTCTTTCATAGTGTCGCTAAGAACGACAATTTTTTTACTCCTCTGCCAGACTAAACTATTTAGTTTATGCCAGAGTTTAGTAATTGGGTGTTCGGGTGAAATTATATCTAACTCGATCGCCACTTCTGGATACAAATCGTATACCAAACAAACATAATCGAGTTTAAATAACAAATTAGCAATATAACCGACTGTGGATAAAAATGGTGGTGCAGTTGTTAATAAAACGATGTCGTTTTTTCGAGCCGAGCGCAATAAATGCAATAAAGCTCGCACACAAAAAAAGATACCGTTAAGAGTTTTGCCGCGTACTCTTTTAGACCAAAACTGTGCGGCTCGCGATCGCTTTATTCTTAATAGCCCATTTTCTTCGTAAGTTGGTGCCTGTTTTTGCTTGAAGGCATATCCAGGCTGTCCCGTAAATACACTTACCTGGATATTTTCTTTACTTAATTGAGTTGATAGTTCTTGAATGAGTTGCCCTGTGGCAGCATAGTCAGGGGGATAAAACTGAGTGACTATTAATAAGCGAAAGTTAGCATTAGCCTGCACTAATTCTTTGAAATTTTCCTGAAAAGTTTGTTTGAATAAATTTTTTACTTCAATCGCCCAAAAATTAGATAATTTAAACACCTTATATATTCACCCAAGTATTTAAGTGTAAAGTTTGCAAAGCCGATCTAAGTATTCCCAAAACTGCAAACTTTTACTCGGTATTTTCTCTGATTTATTAAATTTAAAGGCTATTTTCGTGTTTCAAATTGTTTGTTTTTCAAAAATATTTAAACATTTTTATAATATTGACAATGAAATAGCTTACAAGATACACAATCGATAAATTTAACGACCTATAAAGCCAATTTATTAAAGAGTCGGTTAATTTAATAATGTTCGAGCCACTTACGTAGAAATACGTAGTAATATACACATATTAATTTTTATATAAATAATTGATATTGTGAAATGGCTCTTAAAAAACTAATTATTAATACTTTGGTCGGTGTAAGTCTATTAGCTATACCCATCAAAGCTAATTCTAAAGATCTTATCTGCTCGGCAAACAGCGATAAAACCTATTTTTTCAACGAAAAACCTTTAAAATTTAGTACGGTAAAATCGATAATTACTGCTAAATTTGCCCCAAAAGACGATCTCGGACAACCAATAGAGTTAAGCAAACTGGCAACGAAATTGGGTTACGATCACTTTAATTGGGTTAGTTACGTCGAACGAGATCCCTACGGTATAGCCAATAATGCCGGTTCTTTAATGGTTACACCCTACAACGACCCACCAATAGGTGGATATCAGTACGAAACAGCAGACAACTTGCCTTTTTATTGGGATATGTCAAAATGTGAGGGCTGTCAGGAATACCATCACTATCAACATCCGCGCATTACTCGTAGGTTTGAGTTAGTGTTTGAAGACTTTCCCTCGGACTATAGACTAAAGCCAGGAGAAGCGATTGAGTTTGTTACCCATTTGGTAGGAGTAAAAAACTACGATCTAGATTCTAACGAAGCGCAGTGGAAAGCAATTAATACCTTTAAATGGCAATTAACAAACTCTCCTCAAGGTAGAGGTAGAGTAGCAATAGTACAACAGAATGTTGATTTAACCGAACTTTCACCTACTTTGTTAGCAGTAATGCAGGCAGACGGAGGCATATTACCAGAACGTGTTTACGAATTAGTACCTCAGTTAAAGTTGCCCGAAACAGTTGCAATTGCAGGAAAAATTGATATTTCAACACAGGCAAGTTGTAATATATGAATAAATATAAAGATGGGTGTTGCGATCGCAACACCCATCACAAGTGAAAATTACCTTAACTAAGATACTTTATTTTGTTTGAGGGTAAATACAATCTAAGCTACCACCAACCCCAATCACAAAATCATCAAAGTCAGCATCGCGATTGTTTTCTTTTACTAAAGCCAAACCAGTATCATCAAAGTTAAGTAGTAAGCCGCCATCAACTAACTTCTCAAATTTATTACCAGCAGGGCTATTTCTACGAGTAGCTACTTCGGTAGTAGAAATAATTTCGTTTTCAAATAAAGCCTGTCTTTCGCTTTGAGAGTTAATCGTATCTACGGAATAAACCGTACCAGCAGATCGGTCTTCAAACTGAGATTCGAGATAGAAAGCGTATCGTTTTCCAGCCTCAAATAAAAATTCTGCTTTAGGCTGGGGAACGGTATTACCAGGAGTTCCTGCAAAATCTGCCGAGTCTGCATTTCCTAGATTGGTCATATAGTCGGAACTGCGATAAACATTTTCGTATTGATAATTATCAGAAGGCTTAACTTCTTCTAGCAACGGAGTTTTATCGCAAGAATCAAGCATAATTGCGCCAGAAGCATCCATTTGACAAGAATCTAAATCGATCGCGCCAAAGGTAGATTGGTAAGCACCATGAGACTCGATAAATTCAAATTCTACAATCGTATCGCGCTCGAAGCTAATACCTTCATTACCAACATAATCTTCTGCTGCTGCTGGTGCATTAAGCAATCCCAAAATTCCTATAGCAATAGCCGCACTAGGTAGACTAAATAGATTGACTTTTATTGTTTTTGGCAACATTTTTTGCATCTGATGTTTGAACTTCATATTTTTCTCCTCACTACCAAAGTTCGTTTTGTGGTTCAATCGGATCTACTTGTTCGATAAATTTCTTCGACTGCTCTAATTTGCTTTCGACTTCTTGACTAGCTTTAATGTAAGGATTGACGCATGCGTCTTGACTGCTCCTTCTTACAATCCGTCTTGGTTCTAAAGCAGCTTTTTGCACTTCATCTTCAGCCCTCGCTAGCTGTTCTATAGAGCTATCTAGATCGAGTTCTAACAATTCGGCAATTTCGTTAAGGGTAATTTCTTGAGTTTCACCGAGCGATGCTTGTTGACAAGATTCGCCTACACACCCTTTTGAAATACTACTGTCAAATCTGCTTATAACTCTTGGGTCGATACTAAATTCTCCAGTAAAGCCTTCAAAACCAAAACTAATTTGTCCCGTAGCAGGATTGTAAGCTCGTCTTCTAATTCTACTCAGCGCACTAGCACTAGTCCCACCACTACCAATGGTAACGAAAGGTGCATTGTAGGTCTGATGACCCGAAGTATCTGACTGATTAGTTTGGGCAGCAACTGGGTTTGTAAAAGCAATCCCCACAAGTGCGGCAAATGAGCTTTTCCAGAGCCATTGTTTATATTGCATAATTGAATCCTCAATCTAAAGTTTGATTTAATTAAAATGATGTGCCAACACCCGCGACAAAACGCGCTCCATCTCCAGCGCCAGTAAGATCTCTTACGCCTACATTAATCGTGACGGGGATAGTTCTAAACGGTGATGCTGACAGACCTAGTGCCAAATCTTGTCCTGTCCACTCCGTAACAAAACTAACTGGAGGAGCTACACGAAAAGCCAAACTACCAAAGACATTAAACTGTTCTTCGTCATCTTCGATAGCACTTTCGGTACGAAATTGTCCGTTACCAACTCCAACAGTTGCCGCTATGCGACTAAAAGCAGAATCTAAATTTTCTCTGGTTTTGAAAATTTTGGTAGTCGTCAAGTACAAAGAATCTTGTAAGTCGTTATCGTCACCTACAGAAAGAAAGCTATTCCAACCCGCAGCAACACCCCAACCCTCTGAGAGCCGACGATGAACCTTGACATTAAAACCACCAGTACCAAAATCACGATTATTGCCAAAACTAGCTAGAGTGTAGCTGAGTTCTGCACCTACAGCTTTGCGAGCATCTCCAACCCCAAAACCAAAACCCATAGTTGCATCGCCATCGCTATCGTTGCCAAAGCGCGTATCAGTTTGATAGCTTAGACTTGAATAAAAACCTCGGTCGGAACCAAAACCGTAAGGATTAGCAATTGTTAAGGCTGGCGCACCTCGATTGGGGGTAAAATTACGCTCGCTAAGCTGTTGTAATTTAAATTTTACTTCTTCTACTTCATCCTGTTTGGCATCTGAGTCCGTCCAAGAACTATCGGCAACTTCTTCAGTTTCTCCATCAGCTTGAGCCACTTTAGGACTTAGAAATGTAGAATCTGTCACCCACTGGTTTTGAGCTAAATAGTCTTGCTTTGCAGTTACCGTACTTTGGCGATCGCCATTTGGCATCCGATTGTCTAAAGATAATAATTGTTCGGGCAATTCGACAGTAGTATTTGCGAAGGCACTCAAACTAGAAATTGGCAAAAATACCACACCACAACAAACAGAAGTTAATAATTTACGCATACACTTTAAGCAATAACTATTGCGATTGACAGCAAATCTAAAACAGTCGAATAAGAAATTTCGTTTATCTTTAATTGGTAAATAGACAAACATAGATAAACGAACACAGTTTCGATTTTTCAATCAATTAACTGCATTTAATTAGTAATACTTCTGCTGTTATACTCTGCTCTAATAAAAACCTCAAGTAAATATAATATTTTTAGTTATATTTACTTAAACAACCAAGTGTTTTTACGGAAAAATAGTTGATAATTACAGAATTGGTTGCTAGTTTTTGCCAATAAGAAATAAATTCCATAAAAATACCGAAAATTAAAGGTTAAACTAATATTTTTTTGTAAATATACGGATAGAAAACATTCGGCTTTAGTTTAAAGTAATGTTGACTAAAACAGCAAAGTAGTAACTATATACAAATTAAATTGAAACAAATGAAATTGTTTAATTTTTTAAACTTAGGATTTAGCACTTTACTTTTAGGATTAATCTCTACTCCAGCGATGGGTGTGACCATAGATTTGTTTACTACTCCATAAGATCCTCTCGTACAAACAGGAAAGGGATCTATTACTAGCAGTGTTACTACTAGCGGTTCCGATATTATTGGCGGACAGCGCAATATAGAGCTTGAGATTTTGAGCGGTGAAAGAAGCTCTCAGGTAGAGATTACTAATGAAACTGCTTACTTAGATACTCAATCGGGTGTACAATCTAAAGCTACTTTTACTTGGAACGGTGGTGACCCAATTAGTGGTTTTGGTGGCAATGGTATAGATTTAACTAAAAATGGCGATAATGCCTTTTTGATAAACGTTCTTTTTTTAGACCAAACAGCTAATTTAGAATTTATCGTTACCGACATTGAAAACGATTCTGGAAGTATTATAAAAAATGTGCCTAAGTACAATGAAAGTGTAGCTGGTTACACTCAAGGAGTCGGTAGAGATACCGCTTTTAACTATAATAAAATTGATAATAACGAAGTCAATGTTAAAAATGTTAAGTCTATATCTCTTACTACCAATAATGCACCTAGCGCACTAAATTTTCAATATAATTTTGTTCAAACTACCAAAGCTGTTCCATTCGAATTTAGTCCTAGCTTAGGAATTATTATTTGTGCTATTCTATTAGGATTTTTTAGGTTAAGAAAAATATATAAATATATATAGCCGTAGTTAAGTTAGGATTTTAATATTTTTCAAAGCTTATACCAATTCTCTAAAAAAAACGTCGTTTTTTATTCAATTATTTCTGGTTCGGAAGTTTCAGGTACGGTTTCTGAGTCATTACGATCGCCTGGTTCGGGTTGCAAATAAAAATACAATAACAATATTGTTACTAATGCAGACAAGATTAAGGCGACTGTTTTTAGTAGTTGTGAAGAGTTTTTAGTTTCAATTATTTCTGTTTTTTGGGTTGGTAAATCGTCTGAGGTATCTACAGTTTTAGTATCGGGTAACGATCTCGTTTCTGGCGCGAGCGGTGCCGATACAACAGATTCGCTAATAACAGGTTCGATCTCAGACCATGAAACCCTGACTTGAGTAGAGTTGGGTTTTGGTTTAACTCGACAATGTACCAAAGCTACTGTAGCATTGTCATGTCCATTTCGTTCGTTGGCAATTCTAATTAAAGTTTTAACCGAAGTAGCAATATCTTTTTTGTCATCTAAAACGGGTAAAACTATTTGTTTCCAGTATTGCTCGACTCGGTCGAAATCGCTCAAGCCATCACTGCATAGGAGAAAAATACAGTCGCGATCGACAAAGTGCCGCTGTATATTTGGGTGTAGCGACATCGAATCTCGCATTCCTATGGCTTGGATTAAAGCACCCGCAGAAGGATACTGAACAGAATCGCGGTAAACTGCATAACCCAGTCGTACTTCTCGCGATGCCAAATCGTCGTCAACGGTAAGCTGATGACAACTCGTTGAAGTGATACTATAAATGCGAGAATCACCTACATGAGCGAGATAGGTTTCATGAGCGCGAGATAGTGACATGACAAGAGTAGTACCCATTCGTTGCCTTTCTTGTCGCTGTTCGCTATCGTTACGTTTGCTGATAGCATCGTTGGTACTGTTGATAAATTCAATCAGTTTGGCGATTATAGTTTCTGAACTTTGACTGTCATTACTTTCAGAAAGTTTATAAATACGCGATCGCAACTGTTCGATCGCTTCAGTAGCGGCAATCTCTCCTCCTTCATGTCCTCCTACACCATCACAGACAATAGCTAAAGCTGGTTCTGTTCCTGTAATGCTTATCAGTTTGTTTTGAGGCGGGAAAACTGCATCCTGATTTTTTTGGCGATTGGGTCCCGTATCGGAAGTAGCATAAATTTGATAAGAGTATTCATAAGACTTGCTAACTAACTCGATCGCTCGATTTAATGCTGCTATTAACTGACTTACTGTGGCGATCGCACCTAGCTCTAATAGGTCGTATATTCGTTCTAACACCGATTCAATTTCAGGAGCGCGGGACTTAAGGTATTTTTTCCACACTCGACCTAAATCCTGCAAGCTAATCGAGCGATCGCGGTCGAATTCTAGCTGGAGTAATTGAACGTGTAAGCCATTAATTCCAATCGATTGTGGTACCAACAAACTTGAAACGACTTGTTTTTCTGTTAAAGGCTGCCATAATTTCGCCAGTTGGTGCAACCAATTTAGCTGTTGTAATGCTGTTGCTTGATGCCACAAATTTGTGATTCTGGGAATCATTGGTGCAATTAGTTTACCTGTATCGGTAGTAGGAACCGTTCCGAAGTCTAACAACCATACATCTGTACCTTCTAGTTGACCGTAAACTTGAGGAATATGAGGATAGAGAGAGAACAACTGCAAATAAGTTACTATGTTTGGTGGGATATTATCGGGAATCTGAGGAGATAGTCTCGGTTTGGTATCTAAAAAAATCTTATTACTTAGTGCTAAGTAACGACCGCCTATTAACCGATTAATTTGCTCTGGAGATATTGCTTCTTCAAATGCCCATAAGTAGCGTTTGGTTATTGGAGTTTTGCAGACATGACAAAGCTCGGCTTCTAACAAATTAGAAGCTACACAGTGGGGATTCGAGCATTGAATTCTCGGCTCAGAATTTGGCATAAATGTTTTAGGCTTAAATTCGCGCTCCATACTTTTTTGCGCTGAGTAAGTTTTGCTTTACGAGAGTTTATCCTACTTACAGGTTCTAAGACAAATACAAAACTCATTTGAAGGCTAGATGTTTTAGCCTTCAAATTACACTCTCTATAAAGACGGACAACTAAATTAGTTTGACCGCTCTAAGTGGATGAATTTTGCTATAAATTGCTAAAGCTGATAGCTTCAAGATCATAGTTCCCTTAATAACGACTAAACTAAACATTACTCTGACATTATTTTGAAAGCTTTTGCTTGCAGCAATTTTAAGTTGTCAGCAACCTAAAATTCACACGCTCGCATAAAAGTTACAGATTACTCCTTCATAAAAGCGGCATTCTCTTGCCAGGGAATGCTGCCCTCAAGCACTAAAATAAATTCCAGTGTCACGTCCTTGCGAACCTGTATCGCGTTTTTAAAGCCCCATTGGATCTAAGATGGATTACTGCTGCAAACGTCGATCTGATTGATGTCGTAAGCTTAATATATAGTTTATTACGCTAGCGATTATAGCGTCTAAAACTTATTTAAAAATGTATCACTCGAAATTTGTAGGCTCTAATTTGGGAAAGTTAAGTTTTACTAATGAGCGATCGCTTTTTATGCCGACTGGCTTTCGTATAATTCTTGCAGTCGTGCTTGTAAAGATTTTGTTAATTTTTGCGAACTACTGCGTAGGGATTTGCGATCGCAACTGAGAACCTTTAAAGGCGAACCAATATCAACTTTTACTCTGGTACCCCAAGTAGGATATCGCTCGTTATAGCGTATGCTGACAGGTAGTATATTTACATCTCGTTCGGGTTCCTTGAGTTTGGTTTCTAGAGCAATTGAAGCTACTCCTCTTTTTAATGGTTGAATGGTATCTTCGCGAAAAATATTTCCTTCAGGAAAAATTACTAGTATCTTGTCATCTTGCTGTAAGATGTCAATACTGTGAAGTACGCTATCAATTTGAGGACGTTCGGTATTGACGGGAAACCCGCCCATGTGGCGAATGAACCAACCCTGCAATCCTTTTACTTCATTAGTAGTAACCATAAAATGTACATCTCGCTTGCTAACTGTTTTACCCACAGCAGTAGGAACTATCACAGCATCCCATCGAGAACGATGTGTTGGAGCGACCAAAATCGCGCCAGTTTTAGGAATGTTTTGTCTACCGTTAATAACAATTTTTTTAAAGAAAAAAGGCAAAACTAAATAGCCACCAAGGGGATAGAGTATTCGTGCTAACCAAGGAGAGACGTGAGAATGTATGGAATCAGATCTTTTAAAATCGATATTACTTTTTACAGAATCTTGTTTGAGGTTAGCCATTAACGAACCAAATTTTTAGATAAGACTATATTTAATCTAGATTCAATATAATCTAATGTCTTTTCTTAAGAGGACAGTTGTTTGGTTGTCACCAAATTATTAAACTAAAAGATTTTAAAAATTAAATTTTAAGGTTTTAATAAACTAATAGCTCAGACAGAAGTAATAGAGATGACTACGTTTCTTCTCAATATAGTAAATATTTTGCAGCACCGAGTAGTTACGGCTATACTTAGACTACCAAACTTACAGGCTATAGAGCATTTAATAATGGCAATATTTATTTATGCTCTTTTAGCCTTAGTAACTGGCTTTAAAACTAAGTTTTTAACATTTGCAGTCGAACAGAACTGGATAAGTATTAGTCGTGTGACATTTACTGCTCTGCTAGCTCCTGCAATTAGCGAGGAAATCTTGTTTCGTGTTTTGCTGCTACCTCATCCTGAAGAAAATCATGGAGTAAACTATGTATTGATTTGGGTTTTAATTAGTTTACTGACATTTGTAATCTATCATCCAGTTAATGGTTTTACTTTATATACAGCAGGTGCAAAAACTTTTACCAATCCAATTTTTTTGCTTCTGGCTACTGGTTTGGGTATATCTTGTATCTATTTATATCTCGATAGCGGTTCTTTGTGGACTCCTGTAGTTTTTCATTGGTTAATTGTAGTTGTTTGGCTCCTGTGTTTGGGCGGCAGCACTAGATTGACACCATAACACCAAAATTCAAAAAACATAGCAATTTTTTATCAATAAAAAATACTTTAAAAAAGATAATCTTATTGTTAAAGTTACAGTATTTAAGTTTAATCTAAGACTAATTTTGTAATTAAATGGCGAGAGAAAACTCTAACTCCACTTCTATATTAAAAGCTAAAGAACTGTCCAAAAGCTTTGGCGGAATCAAAGCGGTAAATAATGTCAAAATAGCTGTTGAAACAGGAAGCATTACAGGCTTGATCGGTCCTAACGGTGCGGGCAAAACTACCTTATTTAATTTACTATCAAATTTTATTAAACCCGATCGCGGCAGCATCACTTTTGAAGATACTCCCATTCATCATCTGCCAACTCACGAAATTGCTGTTAAAGGCGTAGTTCGTACATTTCAGGTAGCCAGAGTTCTGTCTAAATTATCAGTATTAGAAAACATGCTCTTGGCAACACCCAGGCAAACTGGAGAAAACTTTTTTAGAATCTGGTTTCAACAATCACAACTGAGAACAGAAGAACGAGAAAATAAACAGCGAGCAATGAATATTTTAGAATCGGTAGGTTTGGCTGAAAAAGCGTACGATTATGCGGGAGCATTATCAGGTGGGCAGAGAAAGCTATTAGAAATAGCGCGTACTTTAATGACCAATCCCAAACTGATTTTACTAGACGAGCCAGCAGCAGGAGTCAATCCAGCTTTGATCGAACAAATTTGTCAACATGTTGAAAGATGGAATCAACAGGGAATTTCTTTTTTGATTATCGAACACAACATGGACGTAATCATGAGTTTGTGCGATCGCGTTTGGGTGTTGGCTGAAGGTACTAATCTGGCTGTAGGTACGCCAACAGAAATTCAAAACAACGAGCGGGTTTTAGAAGCCTATTTAGGTAAATGACACTTCCACAAAAATAGCAGGGCAATCGCCCTGCATGAATTAAATTAATTTGTTGTATTTAACTACACTAAAACTAGCTAGTTTGTATTCTAGTTAGAAAGTTCTGCTTGAGTTTTTTGTACGCGATCGCCCGCTTCATCTAAACTTCTAGAAGCTTTTTCTGGTAAATTTTCTAACTTTCCTTTAAGATTGCTAGCTTTATCTTGAGTTGCGTTGACCAACTCGTCTTTACGCTCTCCTAATTTTTGAGGAATTTCTTTTTGAGCTTGCTTTAGAGATTTGCCCGCACGCTCGCCAACACCTTCAGCAAATTCGGCTGGGTTGTCTTGACTATTAACCTGGCTCTTTGCTTGATTGATTAAAGTTTTAGCTTTTTCATTTGGTGTTTTGCCTGTAGATTTTAAAGGTTGGTCATAGCGAACATCGTCATTGTAGTTGTTCATGCCACCTTTAGCCGAATCTCTGGCATCGAGACTATCGTAACCGCGATCGCTTTTAGCTGTTATTTCTTCGCCGACCGTTTTATCAGAAGCGGTTGCTGGACCTTGGTTGCAGGCAGTACCAAAGATAAGTAACGAACTAGCCAATAAAACAATTAATAAATTACGGGGTTGGAAAGAACGGATTAGATTAATAATTCTCTTCATAATTTTAGTTCCTCTAAAAGGTTTTAAAAATCGTTAAATTGCAAATTTCCACATTACATCTTGCTAATTAAAAAGATGAGCGATCGCTTACAAAATAAAAGCCAACTAAATTATCTAAAAAGCAGGTTTGAAGATATTTGGCAATATTGAATGCATTCGACCTAGCGGAATTAAGTAATTGTAAACTAACTATACCAGTATAAAAAAATGGCTAATAGTTGCCTCTATCTAAAGTAACGTTATAGAAATAGCCGCAAAATTATAAATTCTAACTATTAATAGATATAACTTAATGCAATACGTGCCTTCAGTTAGAGCAGCAAAACAATATTTAATACTAACGAATTGTCAACGGTAGCTTATGGAATAATGAATATTTAAGTTTTAAACTTTATTTAAACTAAACTTTAGCGTTTTAGGAGTTATCTGATGTTTGTTTCTCCTGCCTAAAAGCTATTCAAACAAACTAATTTTAGCGTTAGTAGCTATTAAAAATATCAAGCTTAATATCCCTGTCTTCACTTATCGCTCGAAAATTTTGTCATAATATATTAAGAAATGTAAAAAAACTTTTATGGCATTGGCGGCAGATAGCAAACAAAACTCGATAGTTGTTGTTGGTGGGGGAATAGGTGGTCTGACTGCTGGAGCGTTGCTTGCCAAACGTGGTTATCGAGTAACAATTTATGATGGGGCGATCGTTCCTGGTGGTTGTGCTTCTACTTTCAAACGTCGTGGTTTTACTTTTGATGTTGGTGCGACTCAGGTAGCGGGATTAGAACCTGGAGGTATTCACCACCGTATTTTTCAAGAATTGGAAATCGAACCGCCAAAAGCTAGTTATTGCGATCCAGCCTGTGCGGTATTTTTGCCAGGAGAAACCCAACCGATTAATGTCTGGCGCGATGTTGGGCGCTGGCAAGAGGAAAGAGCCAGACAATTTCCTAATAGCGAAACATTTTGGCGGTTGATGAGACGTTTGTTTGAGGCTAGTTGGCAATTTCAGAAACGCGATCCCGTGTTACCACCCCGAAGTCCTTGGGATTTGTGGCAGTTAGTCTCGGCAGTAAGACTAGATACTTTAATCACCGTACCTTTTACTTTGATGACGGTTGGTGATGCTTTAAAAATCTACGGCTTGTATGATGATAAACGGTTGAAAACTTTTCTCGATCTGCAACTCAAGCTTTATTCTCAAGTAAATGCCGATGAAACAGCTTTGCTGTATGCCGCTACAGCATTGGCGGTATCACAATCTCCCCAAGGATTATTTCATCTTCAAGGCAGTATGCAGGTATTGAGCGATCGCCTGGTAGCGGGATTAGAAAAATATGGCGGTAAGTTATTGATGCGTCATAGTGTAGAGAAAATACACACCCAAGCAGGTAAAGTAACTGGAGTAACGGTTCGCAATCGCCAAGGAGAAATTAAAACTATACCAGCAAAGCAAGTAATTGCTAACGTTACCGCTCAAAATTTAGTATCTTTAATAGATACAAATGTTTCTGGTTACGGTTGGAGAGACAAACTATTAAATATTTTTCAACGCCGAGTAGATAAATTACCCCAACCATCGGGTGCTTTTGTAATCTATTTGGGTGTCAAACGCGAAGCTATTCCTCAAAACTGCCCGCCTCATCTTCAGTTTTTTTACGATGAAGAAGGCGTTATTGGCGAAAATAATTCGCTATTTGTTTCGGTTAGCAAGCCAGGAGACGGACGCGCCCCCGAAGGCTACGCGACTTTGATTGCTTCGACCTTTACCGATGTCGATTTGTGGTGGCATTCGGAAAATTACGAGACACTAAAACAACAGTATACCCAAGAAGCGATCGCTCGTTTGGGAACATATTTCGCTCTGACTGACGATAATATTATTCACGTTGAAGCAGCTACCCCCCGCACCTTTCAAAAATTCACCTCTAGAGATAAAGGCATAGTTGGCGGCGTAGGACAAAGAATATCTACTTTTGGACCTTTTGGTTTTGCCAACCGCACTCCGATTAAAAATTTATGGTTGGTGGGAGACTCTACCCATCCTGGCGAAGGTACGGCAGGAGTGAGCTATTCTGCTTTAACAGTAGTAAGACAGATAACAGAAAGCAACTAGCGTTCGAGGGTTAGTTATAAATTGTGTAATTAAGAATGGACATAGAAAGTAGGAGCAAAGATAAACAAAAAGCTCAACGTCGATTGCTTATTAGCACTGATTCACTGCTCGCTGCTAATAACTTATACTTTAAAATATGGTATAGATAATCGAAAATCTAGTTGCAATTGTTTTTATATATAACGGAGAAAATTTAATTTATGGAACTAATAGTTGCCAGCCTAATTCAGTTTTTGCAAATTTATTGGGTATTACTAATCGTCAGAATTTTGCTTTCCTGGTTTCAAACTGCATCTTGGGCAATGCAAATTATGTCTTTCCTAAGTCCTATAACCGATCCCTATCTCAATATATTTCGTTCGATTATCCCACCTATAGGCGGCATTGATATTTCGGCGATTTTAGCACTTTTGGTTTTACAATTCATTCAGCAATCCTTAGTGCCACTAACGCAAACCGCAGGATTATATTTCTAATATTCAAAATCATCATAATAGTAAGGACGTACTTTTCCAGCAAAACCAGAAGCTTTAAAATGCTCTAGTTTTAGAGGAGTTGGTTGGTTGGCAGCAACGTCAATTCTAATGGAAAAATCGCTGGTTCCAGGAGGTACTTGTTCGAGAGTGCCAATTCTGCCACGGTTTTCCATTGCAGGGTTTTCGTTCGCGTCATAAATGTACCCAAATACGTCAGCATCGACAACGGTTTTACCAGAAGGATTTTTTGCTTTTCCTTTAACTAAAAAGCAGTTGACTGGCTGCATGGTACCGCTGCTGACGCTGCCTTCTGCCTGCATTGCTTCGGGACAGGGTTCGTAGGAAAGATCGGAAAGCTTAATAGAGGTTAGAGCTTCTGCTGCTGGAGCAATTGCCCAACTTGCTAGCCACAACCAACCCGAAACTAACAGTACTGTTAACAATCGCGGTTGCATCATAAAAATATAATTTTTTTACTCAAATATAGTTTGCTTATATTTCAGCTTAACTTGAATTGTCATCTCTAGGAATATTTGGTATCGAGATATACGCTGAAAACAATGAGCAATGAACAGTGTTAAATGCTAAATGTCTTTTTCCTAAAGCCTAGTGCCTAGTGCCTAATCATGATATTGATAATAAATAGTCAATTAAACTGTTCGCTGCTATGCCCCGCGCTCCAAAACTGCAATTTGACAGAGGAACTTTGCTATTACATCCGCCTCCAAGAGGTAAAGCCTGGTTAGATTTTGCTACTTGGGACGATCGCGTCGAAAAGTTTCGTATTCCTGCAATTTATTATCGTCCCTTAGTAGAAGCTTTACAAGCAGACAATAAAGAGTTTGTTGACGAAGCCAGTGAATTTTATAATCTGCAACTCGACTCCCAAACCAATTTAGAACCATATCTCCATCAGCAAGAGGCATTAGAGGCATGGAAACGAAATGGCAGAACGGGAGTGGTAGTGTTACCGACAGCAGCAGGAAAAACTTATTTGGCACAGTTGGCAATGCAGGCAACTCCTCGCACTACCTCGATCGTCGTGCCGACTTTAGACTTGATGCATCAGTGGTACACTCAGATAAAAGCTGCGTTTCCCAATGCTGAAGTAGGTTTGTTGGGTGGCGGTTCGCGCGATCGCACGCCAATTTTAATTGCTACTTATAACAGTGCGGCAATTCATGCCGAAACTTTGGGTAATCGATACGCCTTACAAATTTTTGACGAATGCCATCATTTACCCACCGACTATTTTAAAGTCATCGCCGAATATGCGATCGCTCCCTATCGGTTGGGTTTGACAGCTACGCCCGAACGTAGCGACGGTTCCCATCGCGATTTAGACACCCTGATCGGTAAAATTGTCTATCGCAAAACTGCTGCCGAACTTTCTGGACAAGCTTTAGCACAGCACAAAATAGTGCAAATTAGAGTCGAATTAGCCGTAGAAGAAAGAAAAAAATACGACGCGGCAATCGCCACGCGCAATAATTTTTTACGCCAGTCAAATATTTCTCTGGGCAGTCTCGAAGGTTGGCAGCTATTTGTAAAAGCCAGTGCGCGATCGCCATTGGGTAGAAAAGCAATGCTAGCACATCGAGAAGCCAAAGAAATTGCTTTGGGAACCGAGGCTAAATTACGAATTCTGTCTGACTTAATCGAACGCCACATTCCCGAACCAATTTTAATTTTTACTAATGATAATGCTACTGTCTATCGCATCTCGCAAGAGTTTCTCATTCCTGCCATTACCTATCAAACACCCGTTAAAGAACGTCACGACATTTTGCAGGGATTTAAAACAGGAGACTATAAAACTTTGGTGGCCTCCCACGTACTTAATGAAGGTGTCGATGTACCTGAGGCTCGAATTGCCGTCATTTTATCTGGTACGGGTTCGACAAGAGAATATATTCAAAGACTCGGTAGAGTATTACGTAAGGGAAAAACCAACCACAAACAAGCAATTCTCTATGAAGTAGTTACCGAAAACACTAGCGAAGAGAGAACTTCCGAACGCCGTCGGGGCGAACAAACCGATAAATCTGCCTATCGTCAATTAGAAATAGTTCCTTCTCAAGTAAATAAAAATAAAAAATTAAAAGCAGCAGAAAAATCGAGTAAATGGGATGATAGATAAAGTTTATCTTGCTTGACGACAAAACAGAGCGTTTAACTTCAAACTGTTTGCTACGTTTTTGTTGCATACTTACTATAGCAATACGTTATTGGATTGTGGCATCAATTGCTTTTGTCAGGCAACTTTTTTACCTGAAAAAACAAAAAACTATGGTTTTCAAATAAAGGCAGTTTAGTAAAGACGCTCGATGACAAACACAAAAAAAATATAGGTTTGCTCGCATAGCAGATGCTTTTTTTTATCTAAAATAAATTTACTACAGGTTACGGTTAGCAGGATGGACACAGATATTGCTCGCGTCTCAAATTCTAACCCATCAAAAGGAATGCTGTTGCAGTTAGCAGACGGTAGCATTCAAGGCTGTAACGAAGACGCAGTCAAGATTTTAGGCTACAGCGTCGAGCAACTAATGGGTACTTCTTCCTTTAAACCTCCCTGGCAAACAATTCATCAAGATGGTTCTCTTTTTTTACCAGAAACTCATCCAGGGAACGTTTCAATCGCTACTGGCGAATCACATTCTGCTGTAGTAATGGGATTGTATCAACCCAGTGGAAAATTAGTCTGGTTATCTATTGACTCTCAGCCATTATATCAATCGGGCGATCGCCTGCCTTATGCTGTAGTAGTCACTTTTAGCGATATTAGCGAACAGATTGCCAAGTCAGAAGCTACGCCAACCGAGCCGATACATACTCCTTTTTTATTTACCCAGGAAGTAGCCGATGCTATACCAGGAATACTGTATTTATTTGACGCGATCGCCCAACGCAGTCTTTTTGTTAATTCTCAAGTATACGACCGCTTGGGCTATACCCCAGAACAAATACTGGCTATGGGGGCAAATTTTATTGAGGGATTAATGCATCCTGAAGATCGCGACCGCTTTGTCTCTCATATCGAGCAGCTTCATCGCTCAAGATCGTCAGCGGTGTATCCATTTGAATATCGCCTGCGTCATAAAAATGGAGAATGGCGGTGGTTTCGCAGTCAAGATCGAGTGTTTAGTCGCACTTCTGATAATTCTGTACATCAGATCTTGGGTATTGCCGAAGAGATCGCTCAACGCAAACAAGCCGAAGCCGAGTTAGTCAAAACTAATAATATTTTGCAATCTATTATTAACGATACTCCCGACGTAATTTATGTCAAAGATTTACAAGGTCGCTATGTAATCGCCAATCAAGCGGCAGCTGACTGGTTAAATATTAAGATTTCAGAGATAGTGGGGCGAGATGACGCTGCTTTGTTTCCGCCTCAAATCGCTCGATCGATTATAGAAAAAGACCGTTTGGTAATCAAAAGTGGGGAGTTTATTGCTTACAAAGAACAAGTTCCCTATCGAGATACGATGCGATCGCTACTTACTAGTAAATATCCCTGGCGCGACGAAACGGGAAATATTTTAGGAGTTATTGGTATTTCTAGAGATATTACTTCTCTAGAAGAAGCAGAACAAAAACAACAAGAACAAGAACAACTGCTCAAACTAGCACTATCAAGTGCCAAAGCAGGTTTCTGGGTTTGGCAAATTGCTGCTAATAAAGTTTTTTGGTCGCCAGAAAATTACCATTTGTATGGTATCGATCGCCAATGCAATCCCTTGCAATTTCAAGATTGGGAACGTACTCTTTATCCAGAGGATTTAGAATCAACCAATCGGCAAATAGAAAAGGTTTTAGCTGGTGAGAAAGCGGAGTTACGAATCGAATTTCGGATTTTTCATCCCCAGAAAGGAATTCGCTGGTTGTTGGGTATCGGCAATGTGACCTTTGATGACTATGGTAAACCAATTCGTCTCAGCGGCATCAATCTCGATATCACCGAGCGCAAACTAGTAGAAGCAAAGTTACAGAACAGCGAACGACACCTAAGACGTGTTTTGGACAGTTTAACCAGCTTTGTCGGCGTAATGACACCTGACGGAGTATTAATTGAAGCCAATCGTACGGCTTTAGCAGCTGCTAAGTTGCAAGCGGCAGATGTCATAGGCAAACCGTTTGCCGAAACTTATTGGTGGTCTTATGATTCTGAAGTTCAAGCGCAGTTAAATCGGGCTATTAAAAGGGCAGCAACAGGAGCAGTGGTTCGTTATGATGTTGTAGTTCGATTGACATCAAAAAACTATATTTTAGTTGATTTTAGTATTTTTCCTCTATTCGATCCTAATGGACGAGTAGAATACTTGATTCCATCGGGTATTGATGTCAGCGATCGCGAAGCAAGCAAACAAGCCCTACGGCAAAGCGAATACGAACTCAAACTAATTACTGAAGTAATTCCCCAACAGATCTGGACGGCAACCCCAAACGGTGCCGTAGACTATATCAATCAACGTTGGCAGGATTATGCGGGTGCTACTCTAGCACAAATACAAGAGCGTGGTTGGGTGACAATGGTACATCCTGACGACTTCTCTCGGCTAAATAGAACTTGGATGGACTCGGTACGTTCGGGAAAAAAATACGATATGGAAGCGCGTTTACGTAAAGCTGATGGAACCTACTGCTGGTTTTTAGGTAGAGGTAGACCATTGCGCAACGAAAAAGGAGAAATTATTAAGTGGTATGGTACCAATACAGATATTACCCGCATTAAAGAACTAGAAGAAGAACTACGGCAACAAACAGAAGATTTACTTCACGCCAACCAGCTAAAAGATGAATTTTTAGCGATTGTCTCACACGAACTGCGTACCCCACTCAATCCTATTTTAGGTTGGTCGCAACTGTTAATCGATGGCAAACTCAAAGCACAGCAAATAACTACGGGACTAAACACAATTTACAAAAACGCCACCCTACAGTTGCAGCTTATTAACGATTTATTAGATGTATCGCGGATTCTGCGGGGAAAACTAGAACTCAAACTAACTTCAGTCAACTTAAGCTCTATCATTGCTGATGCCCGAGAAACCGTAAGGCTAGCGGCTGAAGCTAAATCAATTGAGATTCTGACTATATTTGACCCCAATGTCGGTCGAGTTTTGGGAGACTTAGCCCGTCTACAGCAAATCCTCTGGAATCTGCTGACCAATGCAATCAAATTTACCAGCGAGGGTGGGCGGATAACTATCAAACTGCAGGGTGATGCTGCTCGCGCTCAAATTCAAGTTATCGACACGGGAATTGGGATCGAATCTGACTTTTTGCCCTATGTATTCGAGCGCTTTCGTCAAGCAGAAAGCAGCAATACCCGCAATTTTGGCGGATTGGGATTGGGTTTGGCAATCGTTCGCCATCTAAGCGAACTACATGGCGGAACCGTAAAGGCAGAAAGTCTTGGTAAAGGAAAAGGAGCGACTTTTACCGTTACCCTGCCAATAAGCGGTAGTTGCCTAGAAATCGAGCCAGCAGAAACGGTTAAATTGACGCCAACTAATTTAACGGGAACTAAATTTTTGGTAGTTGATGACGATGCTGACTCTCGCGACATGCTGCTGTTTATCCTCAAAGCGGAAAATGCCGAAGTAAAAGCGGTAGCATCGGGCAGTGAAGCTATAGAAATATTTAAAGAGTTTAAGCCTCACTTTTTAATTAGCGATATTAGTATGCCCGAGATGAATGGCTATCAATTACTGCAAAAAATACAAAGTTTGTCTGTAGAACTAGAAATAGAAGTTATAGCAATATCTCTTTCTGCCCATGCCACCGAACGAGATCGTCAACAAAGTATGGAAGCGGGATTTGCCAGACACATCAACAAACCAATCGATATAAACGCATTTATAGACTTAATGGTGCAATTAATTAGTAAAGATTAACAACAGTCGATAAGCGTTGATAGAATTAACTAGCAAAAATTTCGCTCTAAAGTTTGATGAACGAGGAAGCAAAATTATTACGGCAGGTTAGAATCATCGACCCTGTAGCCAACAGCGATCGCCAGCAAGACGTGTTACTCGTTAACGGTAGAGTTGCCACTATAGAAACTTCTCTAACCAATTATCCTCAACATACAGCAGTAGTCGATGCCAGAGGAATGGTTTTGGGTACGGGACTGGTTGACTTGTACAGTCACAGTGCAGAACCTGGAAACGAAAGCCGAGAAACCTTACAAGAGTTAGCAGAAACGGCGGCAGCAGGAGGATTTACTCAAATAGCCATTCTTCCCGATACGGTTCCCGCCATCAATAATCCCGACATACTGGCATCTCTACAGCAGAGAAGCAAAAATTTATGCAGTAGAGATGTTACCTTACCTCAAATTCATTTTTGGGCGGCTGCTTTTGCCAATACCCAGACAATGAACGAACTAGCAGAACTTAAAACAGCCTCTGTTGGCTTCACAGGCAAATATAATTTGGGCGAACTTTACTTGCTCAAACAAATGCTGGAATACATTAAACCCTGGCAAAAACCAGTAGCGATCGCTCTAACCGACAAACCTCTCAGCGGTATGGGTGTTGCCAGAGAAGGAGCTGCTTCTATACGTCAGGGTTTACTGGGTAATCCTGCTTATTCTGAAACGGCAACCATTGCTGCCGCTTTAGAAATTATTGCCGCCATTAACACACCCGTCCACATTATGCGGGTTTCTACTCAACGCAGTGTAGAACTAATTGCCAGTGCCAAACAACGTGGGGTACCAATTACTGCCAGCACTACCTGGATGCACCTCCTGCACGATACCGAGACGCTCGACAGCTACGATCCCAATTTGCGTCTCGAACCACCACTGGGAAATAAAAACGACCGCCTTGGTTTGATTGATGGGGTAAAACAGGGCATCATCGATGCGATCGCCATCGACCATCGCGCCTATACCTATGAAGAAAAAACAGTATCATTCGCACAGACACCACCTGGAGTAGTTGGTTTGTCAATAGCATTGCCTTTGTTATGGCAGAGGTTTGTCAGTAGCGGTGAGTGGACGGCATTAGAACTATGGAAAGCCCTTAGCAGTCGTCCCCTTAGTTGTTTGCAGCGAGCCACCCTGCCAATTTCTGCTTTAGACGCAACCGAACTAGTATTATTTGCTCCCACCCAAACTTGGTTAGCCAGCAGTAACAATCTTAAATCTCCTGCCAACAATACACTATGGCGCGATCGACAAATTACAGGCAAAGTAATTCAGACCTGGCGAGGAAAAAATAGTTAGTTTTGTTGCTAATTGGGGAAGTATAGATTTAGACGGATGCCGCCATAATTAGCATAAATCGAATGTCCAATCGAGAACAGGAGTCTGTATCCCAGCGAAATGCCCCTAAGACTGAAACCCTCGATGTTTTCTCAAATCTTGCTTCATCTCATCAAGCTAATGGTTCTGAGATTTCATCAGAACTGCTGTCTTCACTTTTAAGACGCATACAAGAAGTATTACAAGAAAATCAACAGCTAAAACAAGAGCTAAGGGAACTAGAAGAAAGAGAAGAAAGATTTAGAGAGATTGCCGAAAACGTAAGGGAAGTTTTTTTTGTTATTTCAGCCCAAACTGACGAAATACTCTATATTTCTCCCGCCTACGAAAAGATTTGGGGTAGAAGTCGCCAAAGTTTGTATGAAGATCCACAATCCTGGTTGATGGCAATTCATCAAGATGATATTTTAAATGCTCTGGCGACAGTTGAAACACAATTTAGGACGGGCGATGAATTTGAAGAGCAGTATCGTATCGTCAGACCAGATAATACTATCCGTTGGGTTAGGGTACGTGCTTTTCCCGTCCGCGATGTCTTGGGAAAAGTCAGTCGCTTTGTCGGTATTGCTGAAGATATTACTCAACGTCACGAAGCCGAAGCAGCAATGAGAAAGAGTGAGGAACAATTTCGCCTGACTTTTGAAATGGCTCCTATTGGCATGGCAATTACCGACCTCGACGGCAAATTTAAACGTGTTAATAAGTCTTTATGTTTGGCTTTAGGCTATTCTTCAACAGAATTACTACAGCTTTCTTTAACTAAAATTGCCCATCCAGAAGATTGGAAATTACAGCGTGAATTGCAACAAAAGCTGATTGCCGAACGAGACTCTAATCTTCAGATTGAAACCCGCTATCTTACCAAAGACGGACGAGTGATGTATGCCCTGCTAAAAATAGTAATCATGTGCGACTCGATGGGCGACGTGCTTCATTTTAACAATCAAATTGTCGATATTAGCGATCGCAAAAAAATGGAGCAGCAGTTACTTCACGATGCTCTACACGATACTCTGACAGGATTGCCCAATCGTGCTTTGTTCATGGATCGTCTCGCCCAACAGCTAAAAAAAGCCCAGAATTCTGAAAACTATATATTTGCCGTTTTATTTCTCGACTTAGATCGTTTTAAAGTAGTTAACGATAGTGCGGGACATCTAATAGGTGATAAATTACTGATTCAGATTGCCAAAAGACTTGAAAAATCGATCGCTCCTACCGATACGGTAGCACGCCTCGGCGGAGATGAGTTTACAATTTTACTCGAAAATATACGGGGAATTGAAGATGCTACTTTAGTGGCTCGCAGCATCGATCGAACTCTAGCTTATCCCTTTAAAGTTGGCAATTACGAACTATTCACTACTGCTAGTATTGGTATTGCCCTTTCTACTTCAGATTACCAAAAACCCGAAGATATTTTGCGCGATGCCGATCTAACTATGTACAGTGCCAAACATCAAGGCAAGGCTCGCTACGAAGTTTTCGATCGCTCGCTGCGCGATCGCGCCTGTTCTCAACTACAGTTAGAAACCGATCTAAGACGGGCGGTAGAACGCCAAGAATTTGAGGTTTACTATCAACCAATTGTCAGTCTAAAATTGGGTGTTCTTACAGGTTTTGAAGCTTTAGCTAGATGGCGGCATCCCAGCCAGGGTTATATTTCACCTGTAAACTTTATTCCTCTTGCTGAAGAAACGGGAGCGATCGTTCCTTTGGGAACTTGGCTACTCAAAGAAGCCTGTCAACAACTACGGAATTGGCAAACTAAATATCCCCAAGTAGAACATCAAGATTTAGCTCTCAATATCAGCATTAATCTTTCTGGTAAACAATTTAGCCAACCTCATTTAGTTAAAACTATCGAGCGCACTCTGACTGAAACTGGATTAGAGGGCAAACATCTCAAGTTAGAAATTACTGAAAGCATTTTAATTGATAATTTAGAAGCCGTTACTAAAAAGATTTTGCAATTAAAAGCAAAACAAATCAGGTTTAGTATTGACGATTTTGGTACTGGTTATTCATCTCTAAGCTATTTGCATCGTTTTCCCGTCGATACTATTAAAATAGACCGCTCTTTTATCGCTCGAATGCAGTCTAATCGCGAAAATTCGGCAATTGTCGAAGCGATTGTCACTTTAGCTCACATTTTAAATATGGACGTTATCGCCGAAGGTATAGAGACTTCCGCTCAACTAGCCCAACTGAAATTACTTGAATGCGAATATGGACAGGGCTTCTTTTTCTCTCCACCTCTGTGTAAAGCTGAAGCTGAAGCTTTAATTGCTAGTTTTCCTCGTTGGTAAGGTTATAGAGCTATTTTATCTAGTCATTAGTATGTGGAAAACCGTATTTCATTCGGGTTTTCTGCTGTTTTAATATTAGAATAAAGATAAATATAAATTAATTTAAGGTCAAATTTTTAATAATAATTGACAAAATCGAGATAGCAATTATGGGATTTTTTGATTCTCAAGTAGTTCAGCAAGAAGCCAAACAGTTGTTTGAAGACTATCAATCTTTAATGCAGCTAGGTGGGGAATACGGCAAGTTCGATCGCGAAGGTAAAAAGCTATATATCGAACGTATGGAACAGTTAATGGAACGCTACCGTATTTTTATGAAGCGTTTCGAGCTTTCTGAAGACTTTATGGCGCAGATGACGGTTCAGCAGTTAAAAACTCAACTCGACCAGTTTGGCATTACTCCCCAGCAAATGTTCGATCGCATGGAAATGACTCTCAAAAGAATGAAATCGGAAATTGAACCCTAAGTTCAAGCGAAAAAATTTATAATCAATCTTGGCGATCGGCTAGATTACTGTCAGTGTCCGCTAGACAAACAATTATCATTTAACATCGTACAATTGATATATTACTCGTTAATATTTCCTCATTGTTTATTGCTTCCTGTTGATTGTTAAATCGATAGAAACTATTTGAATTGTATAGTAAACAAAAACTATATTAAAAGTAGATTCAGACTATTTTTAATCGAGCCACAAGCTAAAAGCTAAGAACTAGAATAAATAATAAATAAATGATGTGTATTAGTTAAAAATCAAACTGATATAAAACTAAGGACGAGGATATTTAGAGGCCGCAGGAAACTGCTTGACTGGTTCGTTTTCTAAAGCTTTTAACATAAAAGAACGCCAAACTGGTGCGGCAAAATCGCCTCCAGTAATTCCCTTACCCATACTTCGATAATCATCATTTCCCACCCAAACTGCTGTTGCTAACTGGGGTACATAGCCTACAAACCAAACATCGCGTTCTGAGGAAGTGGTTCCAGTTTTACCTGCTGCGGGGCGACCAATACTAGCTTTTCTACCAGTACCTTCATTAATTACTCCCTGTAACATGGTAGTAAGACTAGCAGTTGCCCAGGGATCTAAAATACGTTGCGGTTCTGGTCGATTGTCTAACAGAATATTGCCTTTACTATCTGTTACTCGAACAATTGAAGTTGGCTTAGAATGCCAACCATTACTAGCAAAAGTAGCAAAAGCGCCAGCCATTTCTAAAGGAGTTACGCCTATCGAACCTAAAGGCAAAGAAATTACTGGCTGTAAAGGACTTTCAATTCCTAAAGCCCGACAAATTTCAATTACTTTTTCTAAGCCTACTGCTTTACCTAGTTTTACCGCAGGCACGTTACGCGACTGAATTAAGGCTGTCGAAATAGACATTGCCCCTTTAAAATCTCCCTTTCCGCCATAATTTTGCGGTTCGTAATAACCGCCAGGAACGCGATAGGTAACGGGAGCATCGGTAATAGTGGTGCTAGGAGTATACTTACCACTTGCCAATGCAGTATAGAAAACAAAAGGTTTAAAAGAAGAACCAGGCTGTCTGCGAGACTGTACCGCTCGATTGAACTGACTTTCATCGTAATTGGTGCCACCCACTAAAGCTTTGACAAAGTGAGTTCGGGGATCGACTGCGGCAAGAGCAATTTGATCGGCTCGCAAGCCCCAGCTTTGCAGTAGCCGATGACTGTCTTTGACGCTTTGTTCCGCCATTTTTTGAAAGTTAAGATCGATAGTGGTTTGAACCCTAATACCGCCTTGCAGAACTTTATCTCTACCAAAACGTTCTTCTAGTTCTCTAACTACTGCTTCGGTAATAAAAGGTAGTTTGCTTTTACCCCACGCCGTTGGTTTTCCGACTAATAAAGGTTCTTTTAGAGCGAGATCGGCCTGTTCGGGCGTAATCCAGCCGAGAGTTTGCATTCGCTGCAATACTACGGCTTGTCTTTGTTTGGTTTCGGCATAGTTAAGAAAAGGACTGTACTGCTGTGGTGCCTGAATTAATCCAGCCAATACTGCTGCTTCTGATAGGCTTAATTCTGAAGCACTTTTATTAAAATAGGTTTCGGCTGCGGTTTGTATGCCGTAGTTATTATGACCCCAATAAATGTTATTGAGATACATTTCTAAAATTTCGTCTTTAGTAAAAACCTGTTCTACCCTTATTGCCAAAACTGCTTCTGCCAGCTTGCGGCTAAAAGTGCGCTCGCTAGTCAAGAACAAATTTTTAACTAGCTGCATGGTAATCGTAGAAGCTCCCTCAGATACGCCGCGACTTTGAAAGTTTACTAAAGCTGCACGACCAATACTGTATGGATTGATTCCTGGATGCCGATAAAAACTACTGTCTTCAATTGCCAGTACCGCTCTTTTTAGATCGGGAGAAATTCCTTCTAGTGGCGCAATTTCTCGGTTAGCTTCGCCATGAAGCCTCGTAAGCAGTCTACCTTTGATATCGTAAATATAGCTAGTTTCTGAGGGAACGTAATTACGCAATACTCTTACGTCGGGAAGGTTGCGGAAGCTAAATGCCAAACCGACTAAACCTCCGGCAACAACCGAGCTAGTAATCATGGTAATTCCCAGTACGGTACCGCCTGTAGCTTGAGCGACTCCAGATAAAAAATTTAGAGCGATCGCACCTTTGCCAATTGATTTTGATTTCTGTCTAATAGTTTTAGACGACACGATATTTCAATTTCCTCCAGAAGATCGGAATGCACCAAAGACAGTTGCTTGAATAGTAGACTAACCTAAACCTAAATAGTACGTAAAGAATTAGAAATAGCAGATAATAATCGCGATTGTAAACTACCTAAGAATTTTGTGCCCACTATAGATCGACAATTGTAGCAATCAAAAAGCAAGTATCGGTCAAATTAAAGTTATTAGCAGCTAAAATCTATTTTTACTCGATGTCTCAGAGCCAGCGAAAAAATATAATAATGAATAACTAATTTTTAAAAAAGCAAGTCATGCCTACTATAACCGTCAGCCTTCCTCAAACTTCCTATCAGATTGATATTGCTTCTGGTAGTCTCAACCAGTTAGGCAAGCAAATGCAAAAGCTTGGTGTAGGTAAAAAAGTTTTAGTTGTTTCCAACCCAGAAATATTTGACTACTATGGCGATACTTGTATCAACTCCCTACAGAATAATGGTTTTGAAACTTTTACTCATTTAATACCTGCGGGAGAACAATATAAAAATCTCCGCTCTATAGAACAAATATACGATACCGCCCTAACCAACCGTATCGAACGTTCTTCTACTTTAGTTGCTTTAGGAGGAGGGGTAATTGGCGACATGACAGGATTTGCAGCAGCAACCTGGTTGAGAGGTGTTAACTTCGTACAGGTACCAACCACTTTGCTGGCAATGGTGGATGCTTCTGTCGGCGGAAAAACGGGTGTCAATCATCCTCAAGGCAAAAATCTTATTGGTGCTTTTTATCAACCCAAACTGGTGGCAATCGATCCCGATGTTTTAAAAACTCTACCAGAAAAAGAGTTTAGGGCGGGAATTGCCGAGGTTATTAAGTATGGCGTTATCTGGGATGAAGATTTATTTACCAAACTAGAACAAGCCGAGCATATAGATAACTTTAGCGCGATCGCTCCAGAATTTTTGCAAACAATTTTAGTTCGTTCTTGTCAGGCTAAAGCTGATGTTGTCAGCCAAGACGAAAAAGAAGCAGGTTTGCGAGCAATTTTAAACTACGGTCACACTATCGGTCATGCTGTAGAAAGTTTGACTAACTATCAACAGTTCGTTCACGGTGAAGCGGTGGCAATAGGCATGGTAGCAGCAGGAAAAATTGCCGTTCGTATGGGACTATGGACAAAAGCTGAAGCCGCACGACAGGATAAATTAATTGCCAAAGCAGGTTTACCTTTAGATATTCCCTCACAGCTAAAGATTGATGACATACTCGAAACGATAAAAAGCGACAAAAAAGTTAAAGCAGGAAAAGTACGCTTTATTTTGCCAACTAAAATAGGTGCGGTGACAATTACCGACCGCTCAACTTCCGAGCTTATTAAAGAAGCTTTGCCGTAGAAAAAACACCTCAGCAATAGACCTCGAACATACAAAATTTATCTGTAGTTTTTTATACTGTAAATGTTTCCCTAAAAACACCGATAGTTAGATGTTGCTGCTTTCAAAAGTAAAAATGCGTTTTATCGTGCATACCTGCATTTTATTCTTAAAATAAACAATAATGCGTAGCAAAGCCATGCCGCGCTTGCTTATCGCCAGTTCTGATATTTAACGCTTGAATTTTCATACATATTTCTAATCAAATAAACCTTCTACCTGTTGTCTATAGGCAATCAAAGCGTGATTTTGCGGAAAATGCTTTAGCTCTTCAAGTAACTGGTCGGATGTTTCAGATGTGACGATAGTTTTGACTTCAATATTGGTGTTGTAACCAGCCATATCTCCCATGCGTCTGCCATGTCCACCCGCACCCTGTGCGGGAATAATCGTATATCCAGAAACAGCTAACGTTTGTAGTAACTTAATTAAACGGTCTTGCAAAACCGCTTCGCAGATAATAGTTACAAGCATACCTCTATTTAAAGAAGACATAATAATTTTTAAAATGATATGTTTGGTAAGTTTTGCAGCGATCGCTAGCTATTTGAGACGATCGCTTGAAGATTGTCTTTATTATCTATGAAAGAGCTTCAATTAGATAATCAAAGTAAGCTTCAACTTTGTTAGTATCTTCTAAAGACAATAGGGAAAGCGTATTTTCTTATATTACGGACACTTTTGGCAACTGAGTCAATTGGAGTACCAAGTGATTTGTACATTTATCGAACGCCAACGATTGCGATCGCTTAGAGGTGTTTCTGATTGCCACTGAATTACGCGATCGCGTAATTTACGAAAGATTTGTAGCTATTGTTAGCATTACGTAAGTACATTATTGTTACGCTACTTATCTTATCTTTTAATGAAAAAACGAATAAATAACTTTTCTAGTTCCACCCAAACAAACATTAGCATACTAAAACCCAGGCAAATTAATAATTGCCCTCCCGTTAACACTTGCGTTCCGAAGAAACTGCGTAATGGCGGTACGTAAATTAGCATTAGCTGTAAAACAGTAGTAACTGCAACCGAAACGAGTAAGTAAGGATTGGAAAAAGGATTAATTTCTAAAGTCAAACGTTCGTGCGATCGCACCGCTAGAGCGTGTCCCATTTGAGCGATACACAGGGTAGTAAATACCATCGTACGCCAGGTGTCGGGAAAAGCTTCATAAGCCGAAACCATAAGAGTAATGGTAATAATAGAAAAAATAATACCGATGCGAATGATGTAAAGACCCAAACCTCTAGCAAAAATACTTTCTTGGGGATTTAACGGAGGACGATTCATAATGTTAGGTTCGGGAGGTTCGACCGCTAAAGCCAAAGCTGGTAAACCATCGGTAACTAAGTTCATCCAGAGAATTTGTAACGGAGTTAGGGGAACATCGGAAAGTCCGATTATTGGTGCGGTAGCAATCACGATTACTTCTCCAATATTACTTCCCAGAATATATTTAATAAAGCGGCGAATGTTGCTATAGACTACTCTGCCTTCTTCGGTAGCGGCAACGATAGTAGCAAAATTGTCATCGAGCAACACCATATCGCTGGCTTCTTTACTTACGTCCGTCCCTGTAATGCCCATAGCAATACCGATATCGGCTTGTTTGAGGGCTGGCGCATCGTTGACTCCATCTCCAGTCATCGCCACGAATTTACCCTGTTTTTGTAATGCCTGCACAATGCGTAACTTATGTTCGGGAGAAACACGGGCGTAAATACTTACTTCTGCTACTTCCCGTTCTAAATCTGCTTGCGAAAGTTGTTCTAGCTGTTGTCCATTGAGTACGCGATCGCTCTGAGTGGCAATGCCCAAACTTTGGGCGATCGCCTTAGCAGTTAGCTGATGATCCCCCGTAATCATTATTGGGCGAATGCCCGCTTGCAGACATTCTGCCACTGCATCTTTAACTTCAGTGCGCGGTGCATCCATCATGCCCACTAATCCCAACCAAATTAGGTTGCTCTCGGTAGCTTCGGCAGCAGCTTCTGAGGGAACTTCCGCCAGGGGTTTGTATGCCAATGCCAAAATCCTTAAAGCGTTAGCTGCCATACGGTCATTGGTTGCCATAATGCGATCGCGTTCTGTGTCGGTTAAAGGTAAGATGCGATCGCCCTGTTGCCAAAAACTGCACCTTTCTAAAATTAATTCTGGCGAACCTTTAGCAAACAAAATTAACTCGTAACTTTCTATTCCCGCAATCGATTTATCCCGATATGCTCCTAGATTACAAACAACGCTCATCCGTTTGCGTTCTGAGGAAAAGGGAAACTCGGTAACTCTGCGGATTTTGCTGTTAAGTGTAGGTTGGTCGAAACCTGCTTTACCAGCTAAAGATAATAATGCTCCTTCGGTAGGATCGCCGATAATCTGCCATTCTTGTTTATCATTTTGCGCCAGAGTAGCATCGTTACATAGTATGCTGGCAAGCAATAAAATTTCTAATTCGGAATGGTTAGCAGGTTCGATTGCTAAATTGCTATTGGTTTTAAATTGTCCAGATGGCTGATATCCCTCTCCTGTAACTATCCAAGAACCCGCTACACATTCTACCTGCTGCACTACCATCTTGTTTTGTGTTAGAGTTCCCGTTTTATCGGAACAAATAGTATCGACAGAACCCAAAGTTTCAACCGCAGGTAGCTTGCGAATCAGGGCGTGGCGTTTGACCATTCGTTGGGTTCCTAATGCCAGAGTAACGGTAATAACGGCGGGCAAACCTTCGGGTACTACTGCCACCGCCATCGATAGAGAAACTTCGACTAAATCTTGCAGGGCATCCCAACCGCCAGCAATTACGCCAATAATAATGACAATTGCTACCAAAATCATCGAACCAGTTACTAACACCTGTCCCAACTGATTCATTCTTTGCTGCAAAGGCGTATCTTCCTGTTCTACCGACTGCAACATCTGAGCTATTTTACCCAACTCGGTAGCCATACCCGTTTTAGTGACGATTACTTTGGCTCTGCCTTGTAATACCTCCGTACCAGCAAAAACCATATTGACGCGATCGCCAATTAAAGTATCTTCGTTCAAACCTTCTTGGCAGCGTTTGGTTACGGCGTGTGCTTCTCCCGTTAAAGCCGATTCTTGAATTTGCAGGTTTGCCGCCTCTAATATCTGTCCGTCAGCACACAAGCGATCGCCAGCTTCGAGGAAAATAATATCTCCAGGTACGAGGTTGGGGGCATCTACCTCAACTTTCTTGCCATTACGCAGCACTTCTACCAAAGGGGAAGTCATATTTTTCAGAGCAGCCAGGGCTTTTTCAGCGCGGCTTTCCTGTAGATAACCTAAAACTCCATTGAGAATAACAATAGACATAATGGCGATCGTATCTTTGAAGGGTAGTTCTCCAGACGTATTACCTCCCTCTTTCAACTTGACTAAATCGAGAATTCCCGAAATGACTGCCACCGCAATCAGCATCAATAACATGATGTCTTTGAACTGATCGAGTAAAATTTCCCAGTTGCTATGTCCTGCGGATTCTTCAATTTCATTTTTGCCGTAGTGTTTTAGTCGTCTTTCTACTTGAGCCGAAGTTAGTCCGTTTTCAATATTACTATTGAGTAATTCGAGGGTATTAGCAACAGGTAGCGTATGCCAGGGATGTTGGATAGCGGGCAAAGAATTAGAGCGATCTGATGGGTTCACGGGAAAATTTATGATAAGAAATGCTAGTTGAAAACTTGTATTTGAAGATTAAACTCATACAGCTATAAATTGTCAAACTTGAAAATTAACAATTCAAGCAATAAGTATTGATAGATCGAATTTACCGATCTAGTTGTTGCTACTATTATGTACATCTCCTTAGTTAATTGACCTTGGAGAACAACAAAGCTTAATGGCGAGCCAACTCCAGTTTCTATAGTTTTGCAAGGACGAGGCTTTGGGCTTTATGTCAAGCCTGTTCTGAAATATTATGTTTGAAACTCCTCAGTTTTAGGAAACATATTTCTAAAAGATTAGAGCCTAAAGCTTATGAAGTATAGCGGTTTTGACCGAGGGCAAGGTGAAATTTTAAATTTAGTAAAGTCTTAATAACTCAAGCCTGATTCGATCGACTCTATTTTACGCGAAACCTGCTATAAAACTTAAATATCAAACAACTACTAACCAATGACCATCTCTAAAATAGTCACTTCTGTCAGCACCTCCAAAACTATTAGACCGATCGCGGCAAGTTCGATTTACGGTATTGTCTTTTATCAAGGTTATTTGTGGGCGATCGATTCGAGAAACGGCTATTTATTAAAGATCGACCCCGCTACAGATAATACCGTTATTGTCAACTCTCATAACTGGTCGGATTTTTTAGGTGCCACGGGTTTGGCGATCGCTGAAGATCGTCTTTGGTTTACCAATCGCGAAAGCGTTTATTATTGTTCTCTCGATGACGACATACTCAAACCAGAGGTATTTGTCCGCCTCGATAGCGATGCTGATGGGATCGCCGTTTGGCAATCTACCATTTATATTACCAGTCAAAGATTGGGGCAAATTCTTATTTACAGTCGCGATCGCGCCAGCAAAATCACCCATTTTTACACCCCTGGGATTGGTTTGGAAAACATTACCGTCACCGAAGAACATATTTGGCTCAGTGATACGCTCGAACAAACCGTCTACTGTCTCGATCGCGCTACGGGAGAGACTATTTTTAGCGTCCTGACTCCCTTTGAGTCGCCTACGGGACTGGCTTTTGCTCCTAATTCTGACGGCAAAGAAACCCTGTATGTCGCTTATGCCGACCGCGAAGTTTATATCCGCGATAATCCTAACGCCGAACCCAACTACGAATTACAGTATCGCGATCGCACTTTTATCCATCCCCTACACTTTTGCTACTATCCAGACCAGAAATATGCCCTTTCTAATGGCTATGCGATCGAAATGTCCTACGCCGAAGAAATTTCGCCTCTCGATCCTGTAGAGTTAAAAGATTTAGAATGGCGCATCGCTCTACCTGCTGAAACCGACCGTCAAAAGATTAGAGAGGTAGAAGCGATCGGAATCCCCTTTACCGAAGAAGTCAAAGATGGACAGAGAATCGCCGTTTTTAAATTCGATAAATTAAATTCGGAAGAACGTCACGTTTTTGGTTGGAGGGCAATTATCGAAGTCTGGAGTATTAAATATCAAATTAAACCCCGCGACTGTGAAAACCTGAGTGAACTTTCCGAAGAATTTGCCGCCAAATATTTAGTCGATAACGATAATTTGGCTATGAACAGCGAAATAATTCAACGCGCTGCTAATGATGCCGTAAGCAGAGAAACCAATCTATTGCGAAAAGTCTACAGTATTCGCAACTATGTTTATGACAAACTAACCTACGGCATTAAACCTCACATCGATACGCCCGATATTGTCCTCAGACGGGGTGTCGGTTCTTGTGGCGAATATTTAGGTTTACTTTTAGCTTTGTGTCGTCTCAATGGTATTGCCTGTCGTACTGTAGGACGTTATAAATGCCCTCCCCATCCCAACAATAAACATAATCCCCTTCAACCTGATTACAATCACGTTTGGATGGAGTTTTATCTTCCCGACTATGGCTGGCTACCAATGGAGTCTAACCCCGACGACATCTTAGAAGGAGGTCCTTATCCCACCCGCTTTTTTATGGGACTGGCTTGGTATCATGCGGAAATGGCAAAAGACACTTCTTTTGAAACTTTAACTAGTGAAGGAATGCCAGTAGACAAAGAAAAAGTTTCCATCGGCGAACTGGCTCTAAATCACGTACGGTTTACAATTTTGGAAGAGTTACAGCCAAGCGAAGCCCAATAGAATGGCAAAATCATGTGTTGTGATTCACCAGGACAAAATCTTATTTCTAAAAGCAGTAGCAAAGTAACTAGCTTTGGCATAACCTGCTGTCAAAGCCACTGCTATAACACTCATGTTACTCTCTAATAAAAGATTTTGTAGTATTAACTAGCGACAAACAACAAAAAGAATTTCGATCCAGCAATTCTTGACTGGCGTTTAGAATAGCGATCGCCAGACGCGCCTCCGCTACTTTTAATCGCGATAACTTTAGTCATGCCTACCAAAGCTAAACATTAGAATTTTTTTCTTCAGGAAAAGTTTCGTGAAATTCTTCAACTAATTCATCTAATTCTTCTAGTGCCTGATCGACATCTACTCTTAAAGTACCGATACTAGGGTCTTCTAACAAGTTGACTAATAGTTCGCGCTTGGTTTCAATTTCGGCAACTTTAGATTTAATAGTAGCTTTATCCATATCTTGCTTTAAGTTAAATTAACGTGTCCCATAGCTCTAGAATAGACAATATTGACAAATTTAAACAATATTTTCTAGCTTATGTTTCGCAAAATACCTTTAGCTGCTGTTGGTTTGACCGTAGGTGGCATTTTAACGACGATCGGTTTTTATGCTTATGCGGTCGGTAAACCTACACTTAATTTAGCAGGATTCTTTTACGGTATTCCCTTGTTATTAGGAGGTTTTGCTCTTAAGGCTGCCGAACTAAAACCAATTCCCTACACCAAAGAAACTCCACCAGAAATTGTTGCGCTGCGCGAACAGGCAACCGCAACCCAAACCCAGTTGAGAAAAGATGTAACTCGCTACCGTTACGGACAAGAAGCACATTTGGATGAATCTCTAGAACGACTCGGCTTGAGTCCGACTGACGAAGATCGACCAGTATTAATTGGCATTCAAGAAACTAAAACAGACGGTGCTTATACTTTACTGATGCAGTTCAATTCGCCATTTATATCTCTCGAACAGTGGCAAGAAAAGCAAGAAAAAATAGAGAAGTTTTTCGGTCCTAATATTAAAGCGGTAATTACTCAACCAGATAAATCGAGAATCGATCTGGCATTAATTAAATGCGATCGCACCGAGAAGGAAAAAGCTGAAAATGAAGAATAAGTTCAACTAATTACTCGATGCAGCAAATTAGCACCGAAGTTTTAGTCGTTGGTGGTGGTACTGGAGGAGTTGCAGCCGCCATTCAAGCTGCTCGTCGGGGAGTAGCAACTACTGTAGTTAGTGAATTTTCCTGGTTAGGAGGAATGCTTACCAGTGCGGGTGTCTGTGCGCCTGACGGCAATGAATTAGCAGCCTGGCAAACTGGTTTGTGGGGTAAATATTTAAGAGAGTTACAAAAAAAACAGTCTGGAGGATTGGATAATGCTTGGGTCAGTTTGTTTACCTATCATCCCCAGGTAGGTGCCAAGATTTTCGCCAACTGGGTAAGAGAATTACCCAATCTTAACTGTATTTATAACTATAAACCACTGGCAGTAGTAAAACAGGGTAATAAAATTACTAAAGTTGAGTTTGAAGATTTTGTCGTTACAGCCAAAGTTATTATCGACGCTACGGAATTAGGCGATTTACTGGCGTTGGCTCAAATACCCCATCGTTGGGGTTGGGAATTACAGGCAGAATTTAACGAACCTAGCGCGCCCGTAGCACATAACCAACTAACAGCTAAATATCCCGTACAAGCTCCAACTTGGGTATTTATGCTACAACATTCTAATAATTCTCAAAATTTTTATACTTTAAAAGATTCATCGCCTTTTAGAGATGCCTGGGCTAGTTATGGTGCAGAAACTTTTTTAAATTATGGCAAACTGCAAAATAATCTCTATATGATTAATTGGCCGATCGTAGGTAATGATTATGGAGAAAATTTAAATCGCCTTATCGCTTCTGAGACTGAAGCAAAGCAATTTTTAGCAGAAGCATATCAACATAGTTATGACTTTGCCGTTTATATTCAATCTCAGTTGCCAAACTATAGTATGGCAACAAATATTTTTCCTCAATCACAATTAAATTCAGCTTTTGCCCTACACCCTTACTATCGAGAAAGTCGCAGATTAAAAGGTAAAACAACTATTACCGAAAATGATATTTTACCTATAGCCAATGGCTGTGTCGCACCCTTACCCATAAATGCTAATGGAGAAGTTAGCGCGGTCGCTATTGGTAATTATGCTAACGATCATCACTATCCTGGGTTCGATTTTTCCTTGCAGCCCAAATCGATACGTTGGGGTGGAAGATGGACTGGTACGCCGTTCACTATTCCCTATGAAGCTTTAGTTCCAGAGTCTACCGAAGGTTTACTTGTCTGCGAAAAAAATATTTCTGTCTCTCATATTGCCAATGGCAGTACTCGTCTACAGCCTGTAGTAATGAATATCGGACAAGCAGCAGGTATGGCAGCAGCATTATGTATCGAAGCTAATTGTCAGCCACAAAAACTATCAGTTAGAAAATTACAGGAAGCGTTGCTAACAGATAAAGATGCACCTGCTGGTGTTGTTCCTTTATACAACTTACCGCCAGAACACCCCCAATGGCTTTACTGGCAACGATATTATCTGGATAGTCCTCAAGATTACCCCGTTGACGGTAATTGTCCTACCAATTGCGCGAGCGAAACTACTGCTAACGGCAATTACTATCGAGGTACTTTTCATAATGTAGGCGATGGAGAATACGCTATTACTTTAAAAGAACCGCAAAATAATATTTCTCGCTGGCAGTTAATTACTTTAAATTCGACAGTAAATGAACGATTACAGTCTTATTGGGAAGGTAAAGAAATTTTTGTTGTGGGAAGATTTAATTTAGCAGGTAATTGGTTTATCGCTGAAGCAATTTTATCGTAAAGCTATTAGTTTTAGGAATGAACTTAGGTTGTAACCAACCAGTAATTTATCGAGCAATTGAAGGGATAATAACACTGGTTATCAAGATACAGCTTTACGTATAAAGATTAGGACATAATCAAAGGGAAGCGAAAAATAAGTAGTAAGGCAAATTTAATTACATACTTTAGTCTCCCTTTTCCCTTTGCCCTTTAACCTTTTCCCAATCTCAACCGAGAAATTTATTTGGCACAAGTACCTAAAATAAGATAAAGGTCAAAGCATTCAAGAAATAGCGATTGATGCAGAATGTGAAATTTGGTATTTACCACCATACTCGCCTGACCTGAATAAAATCAAGCGTTGGTGGTCTATTCTCAAAACTTGGATGAAACAGAGAATTTATGACTTTGAAAATATCAAAGAATGTGTTGATTCTGCTTTTGCTCAATGTCCTAACGTATTCGCGTAATGCTATAAATTTTATATAAAAATAAAGTGGGACGAAATTTAATTCTTATCCCACTTACATTAGTTTATTGTTAAATATTGTAGTTAGTCGAGCAACACTGGCATCCATCTGGACGGAGTCGTTCGTTTTAAATTAGATCGAACGACTTAGCACGAGAGTGACGCGCTTGTGATACTACAGTACTGTATCTTTTCTTGAGTTTAGATTACATCTACATTTCTACATTAGTGGCTGTGCATCTAAGAGAAATTCGGTTTTTGGAGCATGAGAGCTTAAGTTTGCAGGGCTATCGTTTACCAGATAGTCACCTACGGAAGTAAGACCACTAAATTTTCGGTTGGAACTAACTACATCACCATATCCAGCATCTGACCAAACCCAATAAAAGCTGCCAAGATCTCTTTTATAAGTTTCATCCCATACTTTTTTGTAAGTATTGGGTTTATTACCATAGCCGTTCTCTAGCCCTATACCGAAGTTAGACGCTCCTACTAAAATCGGTGCGGGAAAGTTCTGAAGTTTATCAAGAGTATTAGTTACTCCACCCCTAAGCTCAATTTCTGAATAGGCTTGGGTTACGAAAACTACGTTATTTAAAGGATCGGAATTTAAAATCGCCTTACCTTGATTCAGAATCATTTCAAATCTTTGCCCATAAAAACCAGCGGTGATTTCAATTGGGGCTTTATATCCAAGTGCTCTAATTTCCTTAATTGCTTTAATAGAATCTTTTCTCCACTTGTTTTCATCTTCATGAACTACTTCGCCCTGAGCATGAAGCGTGACGTAAGCTTCGTAGTCCTTAATTGTTTTCATGACTTGTTTGTCTCTGAAATCGACGTGTCCGATTGAAACCCAAAGATTATTATCTATTGCCTCTTCAAGGGCATTCTTAAACTCGTTTGGTCGTCCGCCTATCAAGCGCGTGGCGTTAGCTCCAGTCTTAGCAAGTTCTGCAACATTATCACCATTGCCATCGATTAGCGAACCATTTTCGTAAGGGTCATTCCATTCACCCGAACCTTGATACTCACCATATCGAACGACATTTTCAATTCCTCTCATGATCACCTTATCGCCATTTGCATCGTAGAGGAATCTTCCTTTTACTTGGAGATGTTGGTCATCTCCAGATTGGTCGCGACCGTTTTGATTGTTAGGGTTAGTAGGCTTAGGGTTAGTAGGTTTAGGGTTAGTAGGTTTAGGGTTAGTAGGCGTATTTATGGTTCCGTTAGATTTACCGCCATTGAAAGATAAATTTTTAGGAGCAACTACTTTGCCGTTAACTTTGGTGGCATTGAAGGTAATAGTTTCGGTTTC